>JBHOQQ010000133.1:0-45393 GCA_042408955.1 Thermomicrobiales bacterium | reverse complement strand
CGAAGGTGGAGTCGGCCAAGCAGGCGATCTCCGCCCTCAACCCGGATGTCACCGTCGTCCTCCACCGCACCCGCCTGACGAAGGAGAACGTGTTGGACCTCGTCGGGCAGTATGACATTGTGCTGGATGGGAGCGACAACTTCGCCACCCGCTACCTGATCAACGATGCCTGTGTGCTGCTCGGTAAGCCGAACGTCCACGGCAGCATCTTCCGGTTCGAGGGCCAGGCTTCGACGTTCGTTGCCGGTCAGGGACCCTGCTACCGCTGCCTCTTCCCGGAGCCGCCGCCGCCCGACCTCGCCCCGAACTGTGCCGAGGCGGGGGTGCTCGGGGTACTGCCCGGGGTCATCGGCATGATCCAAGCGACCGAGGTGATCAAGCTGATCCTGGGGATTGGCGAGCCGCTGATCGGCCGGCTGCTCACCTACGACGCGCTGGGAGCGACGTTCCGCGAGCTTAGGCTCCATCGCGACCCAGACTGCCCGATGTGCGGGCCGAACGCTCCGACCTCGCTCGACGAGATCGAGTACACCGAGGTCTCCTGCGCCGTCCCTAGTCTCGCGCTGGCCTGATGGAGACCGGCTGGACGTGCTGCTCCAGCCGGTCTTCCCTCGCTAGTCATCCACGATCGTGAGCTCGCTGATCTGGCCATCAACGATGCGGAAGGCGCGCAGGCTGGGCGCGTTGGGATCGGCGAGCGAGCAGATCAGGTATGCCGCGTCGGGCCAGAAGGCGAGGCTGACGTCGGTCTGAGAAGGATAGGCCGGCGTGGCCGGGTGAGAGTGGTAGATAACCGCAATCTCCCAACCGGCGCTGGCGCACTCGCGGTCAACGCGGTAAATCTCCTCCGGCGCGATCTCATACAGCGTGTTGCCGGGCGCAATGTTGGTGAGCCGGTACAGGCGGAGCAGCGCCCCATCTTTTCCAGCGATGAGCCCGCAGCATTCGCGCGGCGCTGCGGCCCGGGCGTGAGCAACGATCTCCTTCCGCATCGCGCGGGGGAGCCGCAAGGTGCCAAGCGCAGCCGTCATCGTTGCCAGCGCGCCGTGCCGCCGGCCATGGCCGGGATAATACCCACTTCGTCACCCGGCTTGAGGGGTGTCGCCGCGCCTCGGCCCTTACGCACGTTCTCGCCATTTACAAAGACATTGACGAATCGGCGGATCTCGCCGTCTGGCTCGCAGATGCGGGCCTTAAGTCCAGGGAAACGCGCATCCAAATCCGCAATCAGCTCGGCTATCGTTGATCCCTGGCCGGTGACTTGCGCCTGGCCTCCCGTGTATTGCCGGAGTGGGGTCGGGATAACGACCCGGATAACGCCATTCTCTGACATTGATATCTCCTCAAAACGATGTGCTGCTCTGTCTGATGAGCCGCGTGCCTCGGTGGCCGCGTTTCGTCATCCAGTCTATTCCCAGAGACCGGTGGAGAGATATTTCCCACCGCCGTCGGGAGCGACCGCGACGATCACAGCGGGAACCTCGCGTTCTGCCGCGTCCCGCGCGACCCGCAGCGCCGCCGCCAGCGCCGCGCCGGTCGAGGTGCCGCCAAACAGGCCCTCACAGCGGGCGAGCTCCCGTGCGTGCTCGAATGCTTCCTCCGTCTCGATGCCGATTTGGACATCAGGCACGCTGGGATCGTAAATGCCCGGTACGATCGCCGTCGGGAGGTGCTTAAGGCCTTCGATGCCATGGAACGCTTGAGACGGCTGCACGGCGACCAGCGTAACCCCCGGCTTTCGCGCCTTGAGATACCGGCCAACGCCCATCAGGGTGCCCGTCGTGCCAAGCCCTGCCACCACGTGCGTCACAGTGCCGCCGGTCTGGCGCCAGATCTCCGGACCGGTCGTCGCGGCATGTGCCGCGGGGTTGGCCGGATTATTGTATTGATCGGCATAGAAGTACCGTTCGGGATGGCTCGCGGCAAGCTCGCGGGCAAGCTTGATCGCTCCATTGGAGCCGTCGTACGGATCGCTGAAGATCAGCGAGGCGCCGTACGCGGTCAGGATCTGCTTGCGCTCGTCTGACGCGCTCCCCGGCACGACGAGCTCGACCGGAAAGCCCAGCGCCGCTCCAAGCATGGCATAGGCGATGCCAGTGTTGCCGGAGGTCGCATCAAGCAGAATTTTACCGGTGCACAGCTCGCCACTGGTGATGGCGGCGCGCACGATGCCAAGGGCCGGCCGGTCCTTGATCGAGCCGCCGGGATTGGTCCACTCTGCCTTCAGCCAGAGCTCAACCGATGTGGGGAGCCCATGCCGAGCCGCCAGCCGCCGGAGCGGCAGCAGCGGCGTGTGGCCGATTGCCAGCACCACGGCGCTGGACTCCAGGGCTCGTACCCATTCGGCGGTGGCACGAGCCGCGTGCTGCTGAATGGTGTGTTCGACGCACGTTAGGCTCATGATGTGACCTTCTCGTCGCGGATGGCGGGCGGGTTCCACGGGACGCGCTCGCACCGCCAGCGGGGATGCAGATCATGAGTTCTGCATCAACAAACAGACTATGACCTGCCCAGCGACGATTGTCAAGGAAGGGCCTCGTTAGGGGTCGGGGTCGGGGTCAGGAGTCAGGGGTCGGGGGTCGGTGTGGGCTAGGGGTTAGGGGCTGGGGGCTAGGGAAGCAGCGATCGACGAGCTTCGAGGTGCGAGGTGCGAGCTATCAGCCGTCAGGCATTGTAGGGGCGCGATTCATCGCGCCCGGTCAGAAATCGTCGGGATGCGATGCACCGCGCCCCCAAATCCTGACGTCTCGGGAGGCACCGGACGGCTGATCGCTGACGGTTGATAGCTTCCAGCGCGAAGCTCACAACTCGGAGCTTCCCTGCCCCCTGACCCCTTCATCTCCCGAACCCCAGCCTCTGACCCCTAGTCCCCATCTGCCCTCCGTGGCGACCGGGCTCGCGGCTGGCGAAGGCACTGGCGAGGCCGCCGGGGTCGCTGGCGGCACAGCCGGCTCCGGGATCCGCACCATCACCGTCAGGCCGCGCAGGTTGCCCCGTGCGTATCCCCCCGCGACGACCGCGTCGATCGCGGCCCAATCCGGCTGACCCTGGCCAGCGAGGGCCTCCGGCTCCGGGATGCCCCCCGCCTGGCTCGCCAGCTCAACCAGCCGTGCCACGTCGAGATAGAACGTCCAGTCGCGCTCAGCAGGCAGCGCCTGGATCGCGGTCTGGTATCGCGGATTCTCCGCCAGGGAAGCGCCAGTCCCGCTGAGGTAGTCGCGCAGCCCGCTCCCATAGCCCAGCACGAATTGCCCCGCGGCGACCCCGAATTCAAGATGGATCGTCGTGTCATAGTCCGGCAGCGGCACGTCCAGCATCTGAATCAAGCCGCCATCGGCTTCCCGTGTTTGCAGCCCGAGTCCCAAACCAGCGCTTGCTAGCCCGGCATTGATTAAGGCGGCCATCTTTGAGACCGCGTCATTGACGCGCACCGGGTTTTGCACCTGGGAAACAAAGATGCCGTCGATGCCGTTGGGATCGAGACCATCGACGGTGAGCGCCAACCCAAACTCTCCCACCAGCTGCGCAAGGAAATCGTCGCGGAGATTGAAGCCAAGCACCCGTGCCGCCCGCGTATAGACATCCGCTGGCTCCACCGCGCTGGGCACAAAGAGCGTGTCCTCCAACTGGCTGACCAACCCCGTGGCGAAGAGCAGCGTGATCAGCTCCACCACCGGATTCTGCCCGAAATTCATGCCGTCCAAGAACAGCACGGTGCTGGCTGGAACGCGGGTATCCAGCCCAAGGGGTTGATTCACCGGCACCTCCGGCCAGCCGCTCCCAGCCCGCCGGGCGACCAGCGCATCCAAGCGCAGACCGTCGTCCTGGGCTGTTACCGCGAAGGCGAGCTGCCCGTCCAGCAATCGCAGGAGGTCTGCCCCGACCGGCCGCAGGCTCTCATCTGCCGCGATCTGCTCCCGAGCCACGCCCAGGAATTTCGTTCCATCGGCGTAGCCTACGGCCAGGGAAGCCACTGGAAAGGCTGACTGAAACGTCTGCCAGACCGCGCTTGTCGCCAGGGATGGCCGGTCTCCCCGGTAGACATCTATCACCGGGCGCAGGTCTTCCGGCGCCTCACCGAGCACCAGCGCATCACCGGCTCTCGCCACGGCGAGCTGCTCAGATGCGACCGATAAGATCGTGATCCCGTTGTAGGTGGATTGGACCACGCGCTGACCGGCGGCGCTGGCAGCCAGCTCAAGGGTGCGCCGCACGCCCATCTCCCACCTGGTGATATCCGCAGCGCGTACGATGATCGCGAGCCCGGAGCCGGCTCCCATCGTCGTGTCGCGCCTTCCGGTCAGCACATCGGCGCTCATGACCGCAAGCGCGACTTCGAGATCGCGAAAGGCGGCATCTGATCCGGCGCCCGGAGCGATATGGAAATTCCCAAGCAGATCGTTTTTTGCCTCCTCCATGACCGCATCGAGACCCAGCCGGGAGACGATCGTCATCAGCGCCTGCCACTGGGGACTCGCCGGATCGAGCGAGGCGGCCAGATAGACGGGCGCATCGGCGGGCACCAGCGCCGTGGTTGCTGGCCAGCCTGGCGCCACCTGCGCCGTTGTCGCGCGATGCTGCACCGCGCCGGTGGCGGGGATGGCCAGCAGGGTGAACACCAAGAGCAGCGAGACCGGTCGCCACCAGCCGGTGTGCTCACGCTGGCGCCGGGTGGGCATATCGGCAAGGAACGAAGCGACATTGCGTGGCATGGCAACCCCCAATGGTTATCAGCTACTGGCGAGCGGCGTGGCCAGGGGCGTGGCGAGCGGTGCTCCGGCCACCTCGAACGCGTACTCCTCGAAGCCTGACGGCGAGCGGATCACGACCAGAGGCTGGCCATCCGGTGAGCGGCGCAGGTCCACGGCCAAACCTGTCAGCGGAGGATCGGCCGCGAGGAACCCAAAGCCACCGGCCGGGACCGCCTTGAGCTGGCGTAACGCCGTCCGGAACTCGCCCGCATCCAGGACCAGCGCATCGCCCTCGAAGCTCAGGGTGATCTCCCCAAGCGCCTGATTGATGTACTGCCCAAGGTATGGACGCACACTCGCGACATCAACCGCGTCCGCCAGTTGGGCGCGAAGCTCCGCTTGCGCTTTCGCCCCCTGCTCCTCGGCGTACCGGATGATCTCCTCAAACTCGGCTGGCTGGTCATAGACGAGTTCAAGCAGGCGGTACCGCACGCCCTCGGTCAGCAGGTTGGCGGCCTGCCCATTCGCCAGGACGACGATGCCCAGCCCGACATCCGGCAGGAAGGCGAGGTCGGAGCTAAACCCCAACGTGGCTCCCCCGTGGAAGATCATCTTCACGCCCTTATATGAGCCGACCAGCCAGCCCAAACCGTAGCTCGTCTCGGCGTCGACCGCCACCTGCGGTTTCCAGGTCTCCAGCAGGTTGGCCACTGAGACGACGCGCTGGCCACCAGGGGCGACGCCCTGCTGAATCTCGGTAATGAGGTAGCGCGCCATGTCGTTGGCGGTTGACCAGTGCGCACCCGCTGGCGCGACGGGCAGCAGCGTCGCTTCCATGTCCAGGGAGAGCGGCACATAGTCGCCGTCGAGCGTCATCCCGTGCGGCGTCGCTGCGCTGGGATCGGAGCGTACGAGGTCGAAATCGAGCGTCGTGCGCGTCATGCCGGCCGGGTCCAGCACGCGCTCGCGCAATTGATCAGCATAGCGCGCGAGCAGGTCCTCGCTCGTGCCGCTCGCGGCGGCGGCCGCGATGTAGCCAGCGGCGGCGACCATCTGGTTGCTATATTGGAACGTTTCGCCGAAACCAGTGTAGAACGCGAAATCGCGCAGTGAGGCTATCACATCCTCCGGAGTCAGTTCGCTGGCATTGAAAAGGAACTCCAGGTCCCGGCGAGGCACCCCGCTACAGGCGCAGACGAGATGGCGCATGGTGATCTGGCGGGTGAGATCAGGATCGGCGACGGCAAACGAGGGATACAGCGAAATCACGGGCGTATCCCAGGTAAACAGGCCGTCATCTACTTCCGTCGCCATCATCAGCGTGGTCAGCGACTTGCCGGTCGAGCCGATCATCATCCGCGTGTCTGGCGTGACCGGCTGCTGCCCGCCAAGCTCGGTCACGCCAAAGCCTTTCGCGTAGACGATCTGCCCTCCCTGCACGACCGCAACCGCCATACCCGGAACCTCGGCGCGCCGCAGCAGGTCCTCGGCGTACGTTTCGAAGGCGGTGACCAACTCGCCGGTGAACTGGCGCGGGACCACCCCGGCCAGGCTGACCTCGCTCAGGCTGGTGATCGTGAAGCCACTGGCGATGACATTGATCTGGGCCGCGCGCCGCACCGCCGCCTGCAACGATCCCTGGAAGATCAGCACATAGACCAGGTTACCGGCGCGCTGGCCGACTGCCTGCCGCACCCGGCCGCTCGTTTGGCCCAAGTCGTAGGTGATCACGACGGTCTCATCCACACCTGGGCTCGATGGTACCGTTTGCACGCCACCAGGAGGCGGCGCCGCATCAAACCCCGGCTCGACGACCGCCCAGGCGGCGGCAATCCCGCTCGCCGCATCGGCGCCTGGCACCACGATCGCGGTGACGGTCAGGTCTCCCTCGGGATCACGGAGGACCACATAGCCGGCGCGCGGCTCGGCGGTCCAGCCCGCCGGGACGGGGATGGTAAACCGGCCCTCCGGGTCCTGATAGACCGTCTCGCTGCCAATGGGCGTTGCAGGTTGAGCGGCCGCCACGGGGAACGCGCTGCTGGCGAGCATCACCGCGACGATGAGAGCGAGAACACTGCGTCGCACCGGCCGGTTCCGCATGACTACCTCCTCCTCTGGCAGACGGGTCAATCAACCTCCTGGGCGATAACCATCACCACTTCCCCTTGCATCGTTGGCGCCCGGAACTTGCGGCACATCACGTACCCGTCCTGGTCGGCCACGATCTCAACAGGATCCTCGTCCCACCGGTCGAAATCGTGAATCCGCGTCACGGGCGTGCCGGCGCGGACAAACGCTCCTAAAGGAACGAGCGGCTCGCTGATTCCGTTGCACGGCGCGGTGATCCAGCGGTCAATATCGGTGGCGGAGACGACGCGCTGGCGGTCCAGCCCTGGCGGCGTCAGGTCCACCACTGGCTCATCGAGCAATCCGTAATGCCGGAGAACGTTGAGCGTCCCGTGGTGCGCCCAGCGCACGCCTTGCAGGTCGGTCGAGGCGCCGAAACCCAGCTCGCTGCCGATGGTGATCTTCCCCATCTTCTCGGCTTCTTCGGTCAGCAGGCCGGTACCCATCTCACTAGTGTAGATCATGACAAAGGGCGTGCCGAACAGAAGCGCAGTCTCGCGAAAGCGACGGTAGCGCACTGGATCGGGCACCTGGTGGAACGACATCGTCCGGATAATCTCGAAGCCGTGTCCGCCGGAGTGGATATCAATCACCACGTCGGCGCGGCTGAGCACTTCATCCGTCACCCACCGCGCGATCCTGCTCGTGATCGTGCCGCGGGCATCGCCAGGGAAAGCTCGGTTCATGTTGCCACCATCGAGCGGCGACTCGCGCCGTCCGGCTTGGAAGGCCGGCACGTTCAGCACGGGAATGACGATCAGCCGCCCCCGGACCAGCCGCCCTGGATCCAGCTCGCGGATCAGGTTCTTCAACCCCACTGGCCCCTCGTACTCATCGCCGTGCGTCCCACCGATCGCCACGACCGTCGGTCCTGGCTCGGTCGCGCAGGCGACAGAGAGTGGCACCCGCACGCGCCCCCAGGTCCCATCCATCGTGAACGGCACGCTGTAGCGGCGCGCCCCTGGACTGTCCCAATTAATCAACCGCGCTGGGGTGATCTCGACAATCATGCCATTCTCTCCTTCGCCACCATCGCGCCCGCTCTCGGATGCATGCGCAACGATACTGAAGACTCGGACATCATGCCGGGTGCCCGCGCTGCGCCCGACTCCCCCATTGCGGCTGCTCCATATGGAAATATTCGACATATGACCAGATGGGGAAATTCCCCCTCTTGCCAAGCCCGGCATGCCGGCCTATAGTGCGAGCCATAACGAGCATCGCTGAAAACGTCACTCAGTGGAGCGTGCATGAAACGTCGCACCGTCCTGGTGTTAGCAGCCCTAGTGATCCTTCTCTTCGGCTCGCAAAGTGTACGTGCGGCTGACGGCAGCGGCGAGGCCGTCTCCACCCCGGCTGATGCCTCGCTGCGGCCGCGCCCGAGCCCACGCCCGTTCGACAATCCGAACGCGAAGCCAGCAAGCCCGCGGGGTAGCCGCCCGCTGGAGACCCCAGAGGAAGCCGGGCCGCCCCGCCTCGATGACCCGGTGCTCCAGTGGCTGCCGGAGATCATGGCCGCGTCGGAGGCAACCGGCACGCCCCCAAGCTTGATCGCCGGCGTGATGCGCGTCGAATCCGGCGGCGACCCGAGCATTATCTCGCCGCAAGGCGCCCGCGGGCTGATGCAGGTGATGCCGGATGAGCTGGCGGCGCTGGGCATTCCGTTCGAGCTCTGGCACGACCCGGCGACGAACATCCTGGCCGGGGCAATCATTTTGGCCCAGCGCTCGGGCGGTGGCTGGGAAGCGGCCGCCGCCTACTATTTCGGCGTTGGCTGCGACTATTACGGCACCTGCACCTACCAGTACGCGGTCGCCGTCCTGAGCTGGGCGCTGGCGTACGCGCCATTGATCGGCGACGCGACGTGGTACGACTTCGGGCGCATTCCAGCGGTGCCCGCGGCTCCGCCCGACCGGGGCGAGCCGGCACCGGCACCCAATCCACGGCCAGCGAGCACGACAGCGCCGCCAGCGCCTTCGCCAACCAGCACACCGCCGCCGGCAACTGAGCCACCCTCACCCGAGCCGACAAGCACGCCGGAGCCTACACCCACCGAGGTTCCCTCGCCATCGCCGGCCGAGCCGCCGGTGGAGCCGCCAAGCGAGACGCCACCGCCGGACGTCACTCCCGCGGAGACGCCGCCTCCGGAAGGCTCGCCACCTGCTGGCTCGGCATGATCGAGCCGCGTCACTTTCGAATCGACCGTTGGCCCGGTCGAACCGCGTTCAGCTCGGTCCGCCGGCCGCGGCCACGAGACGGAGGAAGCGACGACGGAGCACGCACCAGTCTGGAGGACAGTGCTGGAGAGAGATGTGGAATCGTGGCTGGAATGCCACGGGGATTGCACTGAAAACCCCCTCGGTCTCAGCACCTAGCATTCGGCGCGCTGCTTCCGTTCCCACCCGCCTTTGCCGGTGCTACACTCCTCGGCGTTCGATCGCCACTCGCTCCCATACCCCGCCGAGGAGGTGCCCATGGATCGCTCGATCATCGCGCGGAACGACGCTTCCCGCTCCCGGCTACGTGCCTTCGTCGCACGCGTGAGTGCCGAAGACTTGGCCCGCCCACTCGGCAACGGCTGGACCTCGGCCGCGGTCCTCGCCCACCTTGCTTTTTGGGATCGGCGAGCCGCCCGCCTCCTCGACCGCTGGGCACGCACTGGTGTTCATCCTTCTCCGGCCAACGCCGGCGCTCTCAACGATGCGCTGCTTTCCCAGTGGCACCTCCTCCCGCCGCAGGCGGCAGCAGAGGAAGCACTCGCCGCCGCCGAAGAAGCGGACGCAAAGGTCGCCGCCCTCTCCGCGGAGATGGCACGCGCCGTGGCGGAGGTGCACAGCATCGCCCTCGACCGCTCGGAGCATCGCAACGAGCACCTGGACGAGCTAGAACGCCTTTTCCCGTAGCGACACCAATCCGCCAAGCGGGACGACGACACGAGCACTCGTTGCGCACTGCTTGTGCCCGGCGTCTGTCCCGTTCTTCGTCATTCGAAGCCACACACAGTCGTCATTTCGAGCGGAGCGAGGAATCTCTCGCAAAGAGCTATCAGCCATCAGCCATCAGCCGTCAGACGACGGAGAAGCACGAATGCCTGACGGCTGATCACTGAGGCCTGAGCGCTCGCGGGGGTGAACACGTCGAGGACAAACACGGCAGCTGCGATGCCCAGTGATTCGATAGAATCGCGCCATGCCGCGGCGCTGCACCGAGAACCGGACTTGGCGCTTCCTCCCGGATGGAACGACTCCGGACGCCGCGGTGCTGTTGCGCGCGCGAGCAGTGCGGGCGTTCGGCGATGGCTTCGTGAGTGTCCTCCTGCCGGCGCACCTGAAGGCACTGGGGTTCACCAGTTTCCAGATCGGTGCCGTCGCGACGGCGACGCTCGTTGGCTCTGCTGCCCTCACCCTCTTCGTCGGGTTCATCGCCTACCGGCTGCAGCGCCGCGCCCTGCTCCTGCGCGCCTCCATCCTGATGATCGCGACCGGACTCGGTTTCGCGCTGATCCACGACTTCTGGCCACTCCTCCTCGTTGCCTTTGCCGGGACGCTCAACCCATCGGCAGGTGATGTGAGCGTCTTTCTGCCCACCGAGCAGGCACTTCTGCCGCAAACCGTCACCGACCAGCGACGCACCGACCTCTTTGCGCGCTATAGCCTGGTGGGATCGCTCGTCGCCGCGCTCGGCGCGCTGGCCTCCGGATTGCCCGAAGCGATTGCCGAGCGCACAAGCCTCAGCCTAGGCCATGCGTTAGACGGCATGTTCCTCGTCTATGCGCTGCTCGGCCTGGTCGCGCTCTGGCTCTATCGAGGACTATCCCCTGCTGTGGAGCCCGCGGCGTCCGGTGCGAAAGCGCCACTCACCACCTCCAAGCGAGCGGTCTACACCCTGGCTGGGCTCTTCAGCCTGGACTCCTTCGCTGGCGGCTTCGTCGTGCAGTCACTGCTGGCGCTCTGGCTGTATCAACGCTTTGGCCTGTCGGTCGCCGCTGCCGGCACGATCTTCTTCTGGACGAATCTCCTGGCTGCGTTCTCTTATCTCGTCGCCGCCCGGCTCGGGCAACGGGTGGGGCTGGTGAACACCGCCGTCTTCACGCACCTGGCCGCCAACCTCTTCCTTGTGCTCACCCCCTTCATGCCGGCGCTGCCGCTCGCGATCACCACCCTGCTCCTGCGCAGCGCGCTGTCCTCGATGGATGTTCCGGTGCGCAACTCCTACGTGATGGCGATTGTCACACCCGAGGAGCGGCCGGCCGCGGCCAGCTTAACAGCGGTGCCTCGGAGCCTGGCGGCAGCGCTTGGCCCGCTGCCTGCTGGCTATCTGCTGGGCCTCTCCACCTTTGGCTGGCCGCTGGTCATCGGTGGCGTGCTGAAGGGGATCTACGATCTGCTGCTCCTGGTAATGTTCCGGGCCGTGCGCCCACCGGAGGAAGCGGCCGGTCGCCAGCGCGAATGAGGGAATGTCATCCCGGCGTTGCGGTGCCGGACAGGCGGAAACACTGTGTGCCAAGCCAGGTGCTTTCGGGTAAGCTGCTCTACGCGCAGATCCGCTGGCCGGACCGGCGCAGAGCCTCTGACAGCACAGAGAAGAGAAAGGGAGTCACGCTGTGGCAACGTCAGCCACCCGCGGTCGAAAAGTGATCGTTACCTGCGCCGTGACAGGCTCGGTGCATGTACCGTCCCAATCGCCCTATTTGCCGATTACGCCGGAACAGATCGCCGAGTCGGCGATTGGGGCGGCCAAGGCAGGGGCGGCCATCCTCCACCTTCACGCCCGCCGCCCGCAGGACGGCAAGCCCACACCCGACCCAGAGGTCTTCCTGCACTTCGTGCCGCGCATTAAGGAGCGGACGAACGCCGTTATCAACATCACCACCGGCGGTGGTCAGGGTATGTCGCTCGACGAGCGGATGGCGGCCGCCAAGCGGCTCCAGCCGGAGATGTGCTCCTTCAACATGGGCTCGATGAACTTCGGCCGCTACCCGATCATCAACCGCATCAAGGAGTGGCGCTTCGACTGGGAGAAGCCGGACCTCGAAGCCTCCCGTGATTACATCTTCCGCAACACCTTCGCGGACATGGAGCGACTGCTCCGGGAGCTCGGGGAGGCATACGGCGTGCGCTTCGAGTTCGAGTGCTACGACGTCGGACACCTCTACAACCTGGCGCACCTATTGGACCGCGGGCTCGTCCAGCCTCCCCTCTTCGTCCAGACGATCTTCGGCATCCTCGGCGGCATCGGCACCGACCCGGAAGACCTGCTGCACATGAAGCGGACGGCCGACCGCCTCTTCGGCGACGCCTACATCTGGTCGATCCTTGGCGCCGGCCGCCACCAGTTCAACCTCGTCACCATGGGCGCGATCATGGGCGGAAATGTCCGCGTCGGGATGGAGGACAACGTTTACCTCGGGCGGGGCGAGCTCGCAAAGAGCAACGCCGAGATGGTCGCGAAGATCGTGCGGATTCTCAACGAGCTCTCGCTGGAGATCGCCACGCCGGACGAAGCCCGCGCGATGCTCAAGCTGAAAGGCTCGGACAAGGTGGCGTTTTAGCGCGGCGTGCGGGAGAACGCAGACCGGTGTGAGTGGCGCGCCAGCGAAGCCATCAGCTGTCAGCCGTCAGGTGTCAGCCGATAGCCGGTAGCCGATAGGACGCGATGCATCACACCCGTCCCGCGAGATTCGCCGACGGCAGCGCGGACTCGGAGCGCGGGGCTAAAGACCCCGTGCTGACACCACGAAGCCAGCTCAAGCCGGCTGGTCTGTTGGGATGAGAGATTCCTCGCTCCGCACTCCCGCGCTATCGCGAACGGAATGACGATGCCGTCATCACGCCTCCCGACGAGGGTACCAATGGCGATTTGAGCCCCCTGAAGGGGGCTTGGTGGCTTGAGCGCGGGGCTAAAGTCCTCGCGCTCACACCCCGCGCGATACCGTCAGACTGATGTGGACGAGGCGGGCGCGATGTATCGCGCCCCTTCACCTGCTGACACCTGACGGCTGACAGCTCAATAGCTCAAAGCTCGAAGCTTCCCCAGCCCCCAACCCCTAACCCCTCGCCCACACCGACCCCCGATCCCTGACTCCTGACCCCCTCCCTAGCCCTCAGTTGACAACGTCCCGCGGCGGGTTCACCATCCTCATAGTGCGAAGACCGGGCACGATGCGCCCGGCGCTCGCGTCGCTCCGGCGCGGCAGCGCCGCTCACATAGCTGTTCAGGACTTGGGCGCTTGGCGGCTAGGGCATGCGGGGAGGACGAATCCCGCGCCCTTCGCCACTGGCCCGGTTGCAAGGGAGGCTCGCCATGAACACCGATCCCTTCGCCATCTTCGAGCGCGGCACGCTTCCCCGCTGGCTCAAGGTCCGCCAGCGGCTCGAAGCGACCGAGATCACCGATATTCCCGCCGTTATCGCCGCGGAATTCGCCAAGCCCGGCATCGGCGAGGCGATCACGCCTGGCCTGCGCGTCGCCATCACCGCTGGCAGCCGGGGCATTGACCGCATCGCCCAGGTCCTCCGTGCTGTTGTCGAACAGGTCAAGGCGCGCGGCGGCCAGCCGTTCATTGTCCCCGCCATGGGCAGCCACGGCGGCGCCACCGCCGAAGGGCAAGTCGAGCTTCTGGCCCACTACGGGATCACCGAGGAGGCGATGGGCTGCCCGATCAAGGCGAGCATGGATACCGTCCTCCTCGGCGAAGTCCACCATGATGACGAGGATGTGCCGGTCTATTTCGACCGCATCGCCTACGAGCAGGCAGATGCCGTCATCGTCGTGGGCCGTGTCAAGCCGCACACCGATTTCCATGGCCCGATCGAATCCGGCCTGATGAAGATGATCGCCATCGGCCTTGGCAAGCAGAAGGGCGCCGACACCTTCCACTCCCGCGGCTTCCCGGTGTTCCACACCCTTATCCCGGCGGTCGGCCAGTTCACCCTCAGCCGCGTCAACATTCCGTTCGGCATCGCTCTAGTCGAGAACGGCTATTGTCACCTTGGCCTGATTGAGGCCATCCCGGCCCGCCGCATCATCGAGCGCGAGCCGGAGCTCCTGAAAATTGCCCGCGAGTGGCTTGGCCGCCTCCCCGGAGAGAAGCTCGATGTGCTGATTGTGGACGAGATCGGGAAAGATATCTCTGGCGACGGCGCCGATCCGAATGTGATCAACCGTGATATTGCCGGCCTGCTCGCGAAGAGCGAGCTCAACCCGAAACCCACGATCCAGCGCATCATCTTCCGCGACCTGACACCGGACACCGAAGGGAACGCCACGGGCATCGGCATGGCCGACGTTGTGCTCCGCCAGCTTGTGGACAAGGTGGACTGGGTCGCCACGTACATGAACGGGATCACTGCCAAGCACCCCGAGGGTGGGAAGATCCCGCTAATCGTTGAAACGGACCGCCAGGCGCTCTCCATCGCGCTGGCGTGTTGCTTCCGCACGCGGGTAGAGACTGCGCGCATCGCGCGGATCCGCTCGACGAAGCATGTCGAGGAGCTCTGGGTCTCCGAGCCGTTCTTGCCCGAGGCAATGGCGAGCGGGCGCGTCGAACCATTGACCGATCCTGAGCCGATCGCCTTTGACGAGCGGGGGATGCTCATCACTCGGCTCTAGCCGGAGGGTCATTGCCCAAGGGCTGGGATCCCGGCACCCGGTTCTTGCTCAGGTGCCGGAAGGCGGCTACCTTCGATAGGGAAATCTCCTGATCGCGTCGCGCAAGGCAGCCAGCTCGGGCATATCAATCACCTCGTCAACTTCCGCGGCGAACGAGGCCATTGGCCGGTGCGGGTCTGCTGCGGCGTATTCGAGCGACTGCAAGTACGTTTCCAGCTTATCGGCCTGCTTGACAAACCGGGCTTCCGCCGTCTGGCCTTCCTCTAGCTCATTCCACAGCGCCCGAAGCTCTTCGGCGAGAGACGGCGGCAGATCGGCAATGAGATCGGCCATCGCGGCTGCCTCCGCGGCGCGCTTCGCTTGCCGTTGCGCCTCGCTCCGGATGTGCCGGCTGTTGAGCAGGCGCTTCCGGGTGTGCTCGTCCGCGCCAGCGAGAGCGGCGGGGTCATACGGTGGAAGGTCCCCGGTAATGGCTTCCGCCAGATCATGAATGAGCGCCAGCAACAAAACCCGGTTGCGGTCGAGTTCTGGCTGCGCCGCGGCGGCCAGCCAGGCAAGCAAGGCGGTACGCCAGGAGTGATCGGCAACCGACTCGACCTCAGCAGCCGGCACGCCCCGATGCAGCCAGCCGATGCGCGGCACGAATTTGAGCGCGCCGGCCCGGTGGAGAAACCGCGCCAGGCCAGGGCGCTTATCTGCCGGGGTAATCTCGTTCATCAATCGTCCTTGTCCGCGCTGGTGGCTGCCAACGATCTGCCGAGCCAGGCAATGCTGATGGTATCCTACCGCGCATAGCTCCTCTGGCTGTCCGGAATAAAAGAAGGAATTCCTGCTCTGGAGGGTTCGAAGCCGTGGGATACGCGTTTCACGACTGGCCACCGTTCCGGCCTGAAGCGCTGGCCCTGATCGAGGCCAGCCTGCGCAAAGGCGTGCTCGTTGACGGACCGAACACGGCGGCCCTGGAAGCCGCATGGGCCAAGGAGACCGGTGCTCCGTATTGCCTTGCCTGCTCGAGTGGCACTGCCGCGCTCTATCTCGCGCTCGCGGCACTGGGCGTCGAGGGCCGCGAGGTGATCGTGCCCGCGTTCACGTTCTCCGGCTCGGTCTTCCCAATCATCATGGCCGGGGCGCGGCCGGTGTTTGCCGATGTCGATCCCGCAACCTATTGCGTGACGGCGGAGACGGTCGAGCGCGTCCTCTCCCCCCGCACTGCCGCGGTCATGCCGGTCCATCTTCACGGCTTCCCGGTGGATTTGCGTCCGATTCGCGAGATCCTTCCACCGGGCGTGGCGATCATCGAAGATGCCTGCCAGGCAGCAGGGACGGATTTGCCAGATGGACGCCGCGCCGGTCGGTTCGGTCTGGCCGGGGCGTACTCGCTTAATCAGACCAAGGCGTTTCCCGCTGGTGAGGGTGGCTTAGTCGTCACGGACGACCCGGATCTCTACGAGCGGATGCGCACGTTGCGGCTCTTCGGTGAGTCGTGGGACGAACGCTCGCCGCGAACGTATATCGTTGAAGATCGCCGTGGCGGGAACTATCGAATTGACGAGCTTTGCGCGGCGGTCGCGCTCGGCCACCTTCCGCACCTCCGCGAGGTCACCGAGCGCGCGCGCCGCAACGCGGAAACCCTGCTGGAGTGCTTGCAGGGTCTCCCCGGTTTGCGGCTGCCGGCATCCGATCCGGGACATTCCTGGCAGAAATTCCGGGTCCGAACAGCCTCGGCGGAAGCGCGCGAGCGAGCGATGGCCCGCATGGATGCTGCTGGTATTCCGGTCTGCCGCTGGCAGGTGGCGGCGATGCCAGACCACACGGCCTTTCGCGATCCCGAGGCCGATGTGCCGGTTGCGCGGCAACTCTTGGAAGACTCGTTTCTGTTCTTCACCGAGCGGTGGCCGCTCCATCATCAGCCGGAGGGGCTGGTAGAAGCCGTCGGAGCAGCGATCCGGCGAGCGTGGCAGGATCCGACGTAACCCGGTGGCCAAGCGTTTCTGCTTGTGCCTGCTCAAGCGGAAGGGCGCGGAGGTTGTAGACGGCGCACGGCTGAGCCGGCGTGATGCCTAGCTAGAGATGTCGAGGACAAAGGTGAAAAAGCCGGTCTTGCCGCCGTCTTGATGCTCAGCATCTCGCACATCCATCACTAGATCGGGATGGAAGATGCGGTCGCGCTCGTTCTCGGGCTCGTCAGGGAAATAGAGTTGGGTTGTCAGCACGGGCTGGTTGGGCGCTTGCACCTTGACATGGATATGCCGCGTGCGGCCCGGATAGAGCCCAGGCAGAATCGTCTCCAGCGTCCAGCGCCCATCGGCATCGGCAAACTGGTGGCCGCGCAGCCGGAATCCCTCGTTGTCATAGAGACCGGCATCGTCAGCATGCCAGAGATCAAGCAGGGCTCCAGCGACCGGCCGGCAATCGGTGGTGTAGACATAGCCTGAGAGGGAGAGGCGCGTGCCAACGATGCCTGGTTCCAGGAACGATGTCCGCTCCGGAGTATCGGGCGTGTAGAACGGGCCTTCCGTTTGCGGCCTGGTGGGTTGCAGATCGTCATCGTCGCCACAGGCCGGCGTCGGCGCGAGGACTGGTGTTGCTACGCTGGTCGCTTCTGGAGTGACCGTAACGCCTTCGGCCAGCGCCAATCCAGCGATCCTGCCGCTGAGCACCGCCGCTGCCAGCGGGCCAGGGAGCAGAAGTGCCCAGCGTTGAAGCTGGCGCCGCGTCATCGTCATGCGCTCAAGCCTGGTCATCGCTGCCTCCTTAGTCGTCGTGCTGCGCCGTGACGGCTTGCACGGTCCAGTATGACAGCAGCATTCAATCTCCCATAGCCAAAAACTGCTGCAGCTTGTGACCAGCGTGTATCCAGCCCTACTCTGACCAGGGGGAACGGCCGTGGCCTCCTGCATTCGTCCCAAGCAAGGAGAGGGAATCACGCCCTGGTGTCAGGTGGGCCGAGCACTCCAAAGATCATCAGGTGCTCGCATGCCACCGGACAGGCCGCACGCCAGCGCGCCCCGCGCTGCTGCCCCCATCGACCACCAGGGCCGCGCCACTCACATAGCTTGCCAACGGAGAAGCCAGCAGCAGGACCGCCCGCGCCACATCCTCCGGCGTCCCAGGGCGGCCTAACGGCGCCGCGGTGCGCGCCGCCGCTTTGTACGCTTCATCCAAGTGGGCGCCGCCTTCTTCGACGTCAATATAGCCCGGCAAAACGGCGTTGACGCGAATCCCGTGCTGCCCCAGCTCCAGCGCCATGGCCCGCGTCAGCATTACGACCCCGGCCTTCGACGTGCAGTAATGCGACCAGCCCCACAACGCGGTAGTGGCCGCACCGGAGCTGATGGTGATCAGGCTACCGCCGCGTCCTGCGCTGACCATCGCGCGCGCTGCTGCCTGGCAGGTCAGGAAGACGCCTTTGAGGTTGGTGTCCAGCACACGGTCCCACTCATCCTCGCTCAGTTCCAGAAACGGCGTGTTCGGATAGATACCCGCGCTGGCCACCACGATATCGAGGCCGCCCAAGGCCGCCACGGCGTCGTCTACCATGTGCTGCACGGCGAGCCGGTCCCGCACGTCCGCTGGGAATCCGTGGCAGGCAATCCCTTGGGCGGAAAGCTGGGCGCAGGCCCGTTCCACGCGCTCGCGGCTGAGGTCGTTGACGGCGACGGCGGCGCCGGCCTCCCCAAAGGCCGTCGCGATCGCGTAGCCGAGCCCGGTCGCCGCTCCCGTCACCAGCACCCTTTGGCCGGAGAAACTCATCCAGTCTTCCCGTTGCCCCACGCCTCTCTCGCTCGCCGTCATATTGCGCTCCACTCTACCTCAGGATCGAGCGGGTAGATCGGCCGGCGCAGGCGTTGATAGGGGAACGCGTTGAGGTTTGGACTGCTGATCCCTGGGGCATCGACTTCGATGACTTTCGTGGCGATCGGCTCGAATGCTGCCCGGAAGTGCGCCGCGCTCTTGACGACAAGAATGCGCCGCTGGGTAGGCTCGATGCCAAATGCGCGAAAGGAGTTTAGATCGCTTGGGTGACCACGCAGCTCAGTCAGCTGCAGCTCGATTCCGTCTGGACCACCGATTTCGAGCACGACCGTGCGGCCGCGGCTGGAGAAGGTTCCAGCGCCCATCGGTCCAGCCAGCCGGAAGCTCCCCTCGTGGATCAAGCGTACCTTGCCGGTTACCTCCACCGGCTGGCCATGCAATTCATCGTGCTTACCGCCAACCGAAAGGGTGATCTCGGCTCCTACCCCCGCCGCAATGCAGGCTGCGACGGCCTCACGATCCATGATCTGCGCCACCGCGGCCGAGTGGGCGTTGGCCTCGAGCAAGTGTTTGAGCACAACCGTGCCATCTCCTGCTGTCCCGCTAGCGCCAGAATCCGCGATATCTGCAAGCACATAGACGCTTCCCGGCGGAGCTGCCATTGCCTCGGAGATGGCGTCCGCGACCGGCGTTGGTTTGACTGCAAAATCGGCTCGTCGTTCCCAGCAGATGGCTGCGAGCTCATTGGCACAGCGACGGGCAAGCTCTGGATCGTTATCGGTCACCACCACAGTTGCCACGCCTGCAAACGGGACATCGGCAAAGGGGAAGCCACCAAGAACGGTCGCTGCCAGCACGCCCGGCTGTTGCTCCAGCTCACGAGCCCGGTCGATCGCCACCTTGAGCGGTGACTGCCAGGTAGTGACCATCGTTTGGTTCGGCACGATCAGGGGGAGGCGCGTGTGCGCCATCGTTGGTCGCGCTTTGCCCCGGATGGTTGAAACGAGAATGCGCAACGCGCGCGCACCGGTTTCGGGCATGTCGATATGGGGATATTCCTTGTAGCCAACAAGGGCATTGGCAAGCGCTACCATTTCATCGGAGAGATTGGTGTGCAGATCGAGCGGCGCGACGATTGGCACATCCGGGCCGACCAGCCGGCGAACGTCCGCCAGGAGCAAGCCTTCGGCGTCATCGTGGTCGGTCAGTGCCATGGCGCCGTGCAGTACAAGCAGCACACCATCAACAGGGAGCGCGGCGCGAATGCCGTCAAGAATCTCCGCTCGCAGCGTATCGAACGCCTCACGCGCCACCCGGCCACCGGGCATCACCGCGGCGTAGGTCGTCGGCAAGAGCTCGACGCCGAGTGCCCGCGCTTCCGGCACTACGCCACCATAGACCGTCCCAGTGCCATCAAAGTCCAGGATCTGGTGCCCTCGGGCGATCGTGCCGAATCCGGTCCGCTCGAAGTCGGCGAGCGTTGTCGGCATCCATTGAAAGGTATTCGTCTCCTGCGCGATGCCCCCGGTGACGATGCGCATGCCCTGCTCCTTTCACAAACCAATCGAGTTCGCCTGCGCATTGTAGGGATTGGCCAGGCGCTTGTGGGAAAACACCTCGAACCTTCTGGCTGCTGCCCCGCCAGTAGCAACCCAACAATTTGCAGTATGCTCATCAGGGCTGGGTGCCGTAGCGGCTGCGCTGTCTGCACTCACCCATGGTCATCAGGTGAGGAAACGCATGGCAATTTCGGTTATTGAGGTTCCGCCTATCGCGCGCCCGATTGATGCGGTGGCACGCATCCCCGGCTCGAAAAGCATCACCAACCGTGCCTTGCTCGTCGCCGCGCTAGCAAGCGGCGAGAGCGAGATCACCGGCGCGCTGCACAGCGACGACACGCGCTACATGGCCGCGGCGCTCAACGCCTTGGGCCTGAGCGTCGAGAGCGACGAGCCGGGAGAACGATTCGTGGTTCGCGGTGGCAATGGCACCTTCCCTGCCCGCAAGGCCGATCTGTTCGTCGGTAACGCGGGCACGGCGATGCGCTTCCTGACTGCCGCACTTACGCTCGGGCACGGTCGCTTCCGCATCGATGGCGTCCCGCGCATGCGCCAGCGGCCGATTGCCCCGTTGCTCGATGCCTTGAATGCGCTCGGCGCCGACACTGTCAGCGAACTAGGCACCGGTTGCCCCCCGGTCATCGTCCGCGCCCGGGGATTGCGCGGCGGCCAGGTCGCGCTGGCTGGCGACCAGAGCAGCCAGTTCTTCTCTGCCCTGCTCCTGGCCGCTCCCTATGCCGAGCAGGGTGTGGAGCTGACCGTGCTCGGCGATCTGGTCTCCAAACCCTACATGACGATGACCGCTGCGGTGATGCGCGACTTCGGCGTGAGCGTGGAGATGGACACCCACACGTGGCGCAGCTTCGTCGTGCGGCCGGGCCAGCGCTACCGTGGACGCACCTATCACGTCGAGCCGGATGCCTCCAACGCCTCATATTTCTTCGCCGCTGCCGCGGTGACCGGCGGCCGGGTACGCGTCGAGGGTTTGGGAACACACTCTACCCAAGGCGACGTGCGCTTCGTGGATGTCCTGGCTGCCATGGGCACGACCGTCACCGTCACTGATACCTTTATCGAAGTGATTGGTCCGCCCGGTGGGGCGCTACGCGGCGTGGACCTGGACCTGAACGCCATCTCGGACACCGCCCAAACCCTGGCGGCGATCGCTCCTTTCGCGGACGGGCCGACGCGCATCCGCGGCATCGCTCATGCCCGCCTGAAGGAGACTGACCGTGTTGCCGCTCTGGCAACTGAGCTGCGGCGGCTTGGCCAGGAGGTCGAGGAGCACCCGGACGGCTTGACGATCGTGCCCGGGCCGATCGTGCCAGCCGACGTGCACACCTACGATGACCACCGGATGGCGATGAGCTTCGCTATCACGGCGCTGCGCGCGCCCGGAGTTCGCATCCTAGACCCCGGCTGCGTGGCCAAGACGTTCCCGGATTTCTTCGAGCGGCTAGCAGCGGTAGTCCGGGGTCAATAACGCCCTCTCCGCGGGGGTCAGGAGTCAGGGGTCAGGGGTCGGCGATCGAAGCTCGAAGCTTCCCCTCGCCCCTTGGCCAACCGTCCGTGCTTACTGCTGACGGCTGCTTGGTCGAAGCCTCCCTCAGCCATCAGCCGCTTACCCCTGACTCCTGACCCCCGCGGACGGCTGCCGGCTGACGGCTGGAGCTGACACGCTGGAGCGGCTCCATTGCGGTACAAATGCTGGCACGCGCTCGGCATACGCGGTGTATTCCGGGAACGTGGATTGCAACACGGCTTCCTCGCGTTTGGCACGGATGATCTGTGCGGCCATACCGGCCAGGGCAATCGCGATGGCGAGCAAGCTGAGGCGCGGCAGGGTCACGAGCAGATACCCAACGAGATAGCTGGCATAGAGCGGATGCCGGACGATGCCGTACGGGCCATGCGTGACAAGCTTGCGCGCCTCTGGGAAGACGCTGAACGAGCGCCGCAGCGTTAGTAGCGCCCAGATCTCCCAGGCCGACGTGGCGGTCAGGCCAACGCTGGAGATAGTCAGCAGCCAATCGGGACGCCAAGTGAGGGGCAACATCGCCAGCGGGATGATGGCATACCCACCAACCGTCGCAACCACCTTGATCGCCAGCCCCTCGCCACGCGCAATGGCTCGCCCGCGAATGACCGGCAACACGGCCATGATGCCCATGGCCACCATCGTGATGACGTGGTTGGCCATCGCCAGCCAGTCACTTTCCCGCGCTGCATCGATGGCCGCCTGCCCACGGATCATCGCAAACAGCGTCAGCAGGAAGCACAGCCCGAGATCGCCAAGCCGCCACCACCCCCAGCGTGTTTCCTGGCTCCTGACGCCAGCGTTGTTCGCGCCCACGTGCATGCTCCTCACTGCTCTGAGACACAGAAGCGTGCCTTGTCCCTCGTATGATGCGCGGGCTCCACTTGACCTGGCACTCGCCAAAAGGTCATAACCGCTGGGATGATGGCCGATGACTCGCTCGGCGGTTTCGCCGATAGGGAGCCGGTGCCTTCTGAGCATGACAGCGGAGGCGCCACCATGCCGGCCAGCGTGATCCGGACTTTGTTACACTCGCGGCGCAAACAGGGAGACGCCCGCCCCGTCTGACGCGGCGTTCGTACCATTGGTGACAGCCAGTAGATGTTGTCCATACGACGACGCCCCGGTTCTGTCGATCGGCTCCCTCGCTGGTCAGCTCGCGCGCACCCGCGGTGGCTCCCGCTGCTCCTGATGATTGGGGTGTTCGCTATCAGCCTGTGGCAAAACCTGACCGCAGTGAGCACCTCACCGTTCCACCCAGACGAGTCTCGCTGGCTGAACCGCGCGCATTACGTGAAAGAGCTCTTGCATCCGACCGGACCGACCTGGCGCGACCAGTACCTCATCCGCGGCCAGCCACCGATCGGCTCGTACGTCACCGGTTTGGGCTTGCTCCTGCAAGGCCACGACCTTGACACCAACGCGGCGTGGGTCTTCGAGCGGGGTGATGCAAGGAACGTCGTCTGGAATGTGGTCAAAGGTGCCATGCCGAATCAGAGCGACCTCATCGCCGCACGCCGGACAAGCGCAGTGATTGGCGCTCTGACGGTTGTCACCGTCTTTGCCCTGGTCTCGCGCCTGTCCAATTGGATAGGCGGACTGGTTGGTGCACTCTTCCTCACCTTTCATCCGCTTCAGATCTATCTCGCCAGCCTGGGCGTCTCCGATGCCCTCTTTACCCTCATCGTCGCCCTGACCATCCTGTCGCTGGCCATGCTCGCCACCAAGCCCACCTGGCCACGTGGTCTGCTGACCGGCGTGCTGCTCGGCATCGGCGCCGGCACGAAGCTGAGCCCGCTCTTCCTCGCGCTCGCGCTCGGTGCCGCCGGGATCGCGTTCCTCTCGGACCAGCAACTGCGCCGCCTCCCGCTGGCCGGCCGAATCTGGCGGCGCCTGCTGCTCGGGTTCCCACGCGATGAGGCATCGCGTGGGGTCCTGCCTGTCCCTACCCCAGCCACACGACGGCTTGGCTGGCTTCTGCTCAGCACCCCGGTCGTCGCCGCGACAGTCTTTGTCCTGACGTATCCCTACCTCTGGCCGGATCCCGTCCAACGCACGCGGTATCTCCTTAAATTCCGGCAGGACGAGATGGCCAACCAAGCACGGATCTTCCCCTGGGCCGCGATCGACTCCCGGATCGAGGCGCTTGAGCGCACCTGGGTCATGCTCACCAAGCACTACAGCGCCACGGGCGATTTCCTCGTCCAGTTTGGAACCTGGCTGAACCGTGACTGGCACAGCTATGGCTTCGACATCCCCGTCGCGGTTGTGGGGTTGGGTCTCTTGACCCTGACGGCCTTGCGCCGCGGCATCACCAGCAGCCACTTCTTTGTCGCGGCAGGGCTGGCCGGGCAATGCGCCCTGATCCTCGCCGTGCTTCGCGTCGACTTCGACCGGTACTATCTGCCGATTGTCTTTACGTTTGCAGTCGGCATCGGCTACCTGGCTGGCCAAGCTGTGGTACCGGTGCGATCGCTGTGGGCGCGACGGTCCTCGCTGTCACGACAGTCTGTCGCTCGCCAGCCAGCACCGGCCGCGGCCATGCAACGCGTGCCCTCGCGGCAGGCATCGAATCCGCACGCATAGCCAGGGTGCCGAGGATCGCCGGATCCATGCCTCTCGACGCATTGGGCAACGAAGGAGCGGTTCCTGAGGCACGCGCTCCCGCCCCCGGGCCCCCCACGCGATGAGGCATCGCGTGAGAACCCGGCCCCGCACCATCGGGTCGAGTCGTGCTGCATTCCACTCACCCGAATTGCTGCAGCACCACCGCGACACGGAAGGTCGGATCAGCGGCGCTTTCCAAGACGAACCCCGGACCAGCATCGCCCGTCACCTCGAAGACCAGCGTGAGATCCTGCGGTAGACCTGGAACAAGGTTGGCGACAAAGCCCGGGCCATACAACTCCGACGTCGCAGGAACAGAGAGGAGAAAAACCCTGCCTTGCGCGTCGACGAGCCGCCAGTCATCGAAGCGGAAGCGGCGCGGCTGTGCCTCGTTATTGGTTACCCGCACGTGCGCCTGTACCAGCTTATTGCCAGGCGCCGCCGTTCCTGAGGGTGCGGCGGTGAACCCGGTGACCACCACCGTCCAATTCCCAGCGTAGGCGAGTTCCTGGCCCATCGGCGCTGGCGGCACCGGCGTCGGTGTCGGCGCCGGCGTTGGCGTCTCTGTGGGCGTTGGCGAGGGCGCGGGGGTGCAGATCACCGGCTGGGCAATGCGCGTCTGCCATTGCGCCAGCTCGGTTAGCTCGGCGGCTCGCGTCGCGGTGGCGTCGGGCTCAGTCGCAAGCGCACCCGCTCCGCGTCCATCGCTCATGGCTCGCCCGGCGATGAAGCCCGCTAGCACGGCGAGTGCGAGCAGCCACCAGGCAGCACCAGGCTGCGACCGCGTGGAGACGGTGGGATGGTCATTCATTATGGTCTGGTTCATGCTGCCTCCCTTGGGGAACTTCGCTCTCAGCCTGCTCAGTGGGTGAGGGTCTTGGAAATAACCGTGAACACCTGAACGATTCCTTGGCCAACCGCGATCATTGAGCAGATCGCGCCAATGCAGATGAGCGCCAAAATCAAGGTGTACTCCAGCAAGCTCTGCCCTTCCGAACCAGCGCACAGTCCATCCACAGGCAGGTCTCCAGCACCCGGCATCGGCATGATCCTCGTTGCTCCTTCGCACATTCTGACAACCAATCACTCGCGAGGTATCCGCCGAATCTGGCTTCGTCTCGCTCACCAGATCTTGCATTCGATGCTACACCGTGCCACTGCGGGTGACTTCCCCCCACCAGTCATGACTTTGCGGACGTTGCTGCACGCACCAGGACGATGCCGCACAGCTTCAAGCCGACCGGTACGACGGGGACGGCACGAGGCTGCTGTGGAGGCAACGCTTTGCCGAGCAGCATGTGTCAAATTGATCGCCAATGTTCGTGTGGCTGACGCTGGGCTCACCTCTTCGGTTGGGTCACGTTGGGCTACGACGCTCTGCGCTCCGCAACTGGCGCCCTGATGCCTTCGTCCGCCCGGCCATCTCGGCGAGGATCCATCGGCAGGGGATTCAGGGCTTCTGCGCGAGCCCAATCCGAGGTTTTCCGTAGTTGGTGCCAGCACATGGCGCCGACGATTAGTGGTGACAGCACCATGGGCTGAATACCGATGACCCGGACCAAAGGCCACATCATCCCACCTACCATCAGTCCGGCAAGTAAGAGTTGCTGCTTTCCACTCAGTCGCTGGGCGACAGTCGTGTTCCCTGCTTCCTTCCGCCACGCATCCACCAGGGCAATCACCGGGATGATCAGGAGGCTCGTCTCATAGAACAGCGCATGCGGACTCCACGCAATTGCAACCGAAAGTCCGAGCCCAAACAACATCGGGAAGCACGAATCAGGCGAGTGAACTCGTCGCCACAGGCGCAAGGTGATTCCCACCGCGATGATCCCGGTCAGGCCTACCACGAGGAGCGGAACACGTTGCCCTGGAAACGTGAAAGCGACGAGCGCCGGGAGCGAAGCGTGATAGGCTCCACAGCAGGCACGTTCATTGGCATGATAGTCTTTGTTCAAGATGATTTTCATAAATGCCACGGGCCAGCCTGGCGCAACCAACGCCATCGCCAGTGCCGAAAGCGCCGCCCCAGTCACGCCAGCCATCAGAACCACACGCCACTGGCGACGCCAGGCCAGCAATGCCATCATCGGCAGCGCTAGCTGAGGCTTGTAGAGCAGGATCCCAAGCCAGACACCCGCTTGGAGTGACCGATTCCTGACCAGCGCTTGATAGGCGCCGGCCAAGCAGAGCAACGTCAACGGTACGCTGAGGCCATCGAAGATGGACCAGAGCATCGGCAGAAAGGCTAGCATTCCCATGCCGAACAGTACTGGATACCGGTGCACTGCCGGAGAAACCCGGCGTAGGAGGAGCACACTGGCAGCAAGCGCCACCACCATGAGAACCATCCATGTTCCCAATGCAACGCTATACGGCAGCGCGCTCACCGGCGCCAGGAGCATCGCAAAGAAGGCCGGATAGGTGAACGGGAGCGGAAATCGTTGGTATCCCTTGAGCTGAACGATCTCCTCTTGCTGCCGGCTGATGGAATACAGCTCCTTGCTAGCCCCGGCTAGGACAAGGCGTCCGGCAGCATAGAAGGCCACAAACGCCCGATCCGGCGGCAACGGTCCCGATGTCTCACGGTGCGGCTCAGGAGCGGTGAGTGCCGCAAGCTCACCGCCAAGGAATACTGCGAGGAGAAGGGCAAAGAGATAGGTCAAGCCTCGCGCTGACCAAAGCCGGGCGGTCATTGAAACATCCCCTTTCGGCGCGTGCTTCTCCTGCTTCGTGACGAGGCATTGATCATAGTCCGGTTCGGCAATCCTGAGCACTACGCCACTGAGGGTAGGCACTGCCGCCGGCTCATAAACAGAACGATCACGCCGAACGCGGCAATCGCCCACGGCGCTGCGACGAGCGTCGCCGGCCACGGCAATCCCTCGACGGCGAAGTGCCGGTACGGCGTCGTCCAGAGACAGAAATATGCAAACGCAAGCGCCAGCCGCAGGCCCCAGCTCGCTCGGTCCGCGTTCACCAGCAGCAACACGGGAATGGCCAGCACGAGCGTGTCATAAAGAAACAAGTGCGGGCTGACAAATGGCACGGCCAATAGGGCCAACGCGAATGATTGGAGAAGCCCCTGCATATCCCGCTGCCTGGCCCACACCGCACGGACGAGTAACCCGATCGCAACCATCCCGGCTGTCACCGTGACCGGCGCCACTGCGCCCTGAGCGGATGGTGGGAGCAGGGCCCGGGCCAGTGCCACGAACGATTGCATCTCCCAGCCTTTACCCTCGACCACGGACTGCTGGTAAAAGTCCGAGCCCGGCAAGGACGCGTAATCGCGAATGCCTTCCCAGCCCACCATCACCATCGAAGAGAGCGTCAGCCCGCCCGCGACTGAGCCCCATCCGGCGAGCGCTCGCCAGCGCCGTTGGGCAAGGAAAAGGACCGGGATGACTGCGAACAATTGCGGTTTGTAGACGCCAAGGCCGAGCAACGCACCAGCCGCGAGCTCCTGACCGCCCAGCAGCAAGCGCAACCCACCGGTAAGCAGCAGTAATGAGACCGCCGAGTCCTGCCCCCCAAAGAGTGCATAGAGCACCGGCGGCGCAACGAAGACGTGCCCAAGCACTGTTCCCCTTCCGAACCGGTGCAGATTCGGCAGAAACGGCCAGAGCAACCAGATGCTGAGCACCATGCACGCAATCGAGCTCGCTGTCCAAATTGCCAGCGCCAGGCCGTAGGGCAGCGCTGCCAGGGGCGCGTAGACGGCGGCTATGAATGGCGGAGAGACGTACGGATTGAACGCAGCATCGGGCAGCCACGCCTGCCAGAATTGCCGCTGATAATCAAGATCGTAGAGCCGGTGGAGATCGCCGTGGAGGAAGAGGCGCCCTCCCAGGAGGTGAGACGGGAGATCACCACCGACTGGAGCGCCAGAATTTCCAACGGGGAACGCTCCGCGCGCGATATCGCTCACGACCGCGGTCGCGTACGGAATCAGCGTGATCAGGCAGAGCGCCACCGCGTAGAGGAGCACGCGCTTTGGACGCCACATTCTGGCCAGTATCGCCTTTTGGGTCTGACTGGCATCCCCAGCGCCTTGACGAACGTGCCTCCCAGGCGTTCGAACATTCGCCGGTCGCAACATTCGATCTCCCTGCCCGTGTCACCTGCCCCGCTCATACTATTGTCAGCCGGTATTCTCGGCGAGAAGCACGCGGATTCCTGTCCCCCATGTGTCACGGTTCGCCACCCTAGGACGTTCGCGAAACGAAACAACAAGACCCCGGCGCATTGCCGGGGTCTTGTTGGTCTGCCTGTGTACTCGCGTGTTCAGACCGCTTTACAGGGCGCTTGCGATCGTGGTGAACACGTCCACAACGCTGCTTCCAACAGTGGTCATGATCGCGATCGCGGCGATCGAGATGAGCACGAGGATCAACGCGTACTCGACGAGACCCTGCCCCTCCTCCTCGTCGGTGCGGAACAGGTCAACCATTGCCTTGACGTACTCGACCATTGCCGTTCTGCCTCCTGCAGCATGACGAATGACAACTGCCGCAAAATCCGCTTGCCAATTGGGAGATTTGCGCCGGCTGTCCCGTACCGTCGCTTCCTTTTCCCCTTGGCACGTCCATCGTACGAGGTGGTGGTCGCCATCACCATCACCAGTCGGTGGCATCGCTCGCCGGTACGGATGTCCCGGAAAAGCTTCAACGAGGCATATGGGCAAAAGTGCTCGCGTCTCGTGGACGCTTGTGTGCTATCGTCAGGGCATGGACACGCGCCGGACGCCACGCACACGTTTCGCTCATCGTGGTGCTGCACGCTTGGCCTACGATCCTGGCAGTCCGCCTGGAGAGGCTGCGGACGCACCGGTGGTGCTTCTGCTGCACGATCTACTCGCTGACCGCACAAGCCTCGGCGTATTGCAGCGTGCGCTCGCGGTACACTACCGGGTCATCGCTCCAGATGCGCGCGGCCACGGCGCCAGCGCGTCGCTGGCAAACCAGTGGTACACCATCGGGGAACTCGCCGCGGACACGCTGGCCATCCTCGATGCAGAGGGGATCACCGCTTGCCATGTAATTGGCCTCGGGCTCGGTGGCACGACTGCATTTGAGCTGGCCCGGCGCCACGCAGAGCGGGTGCGCTCCTTAGTGCTGATCGAACCGGCGCTCTTTGGCATCCTCGATACTCACCCCGATCCGGCGGTTCGGGCTGCCCGCCAGGAGCTACGAGCCCGAGACCGCGCCGCTGGCGATCTGGCCTACCAAGGACGTACGGCCAACGCGCTTGATGCCTACCTCGCTCCTCGCTGGGGCCAGGAGTGGCGGTCGCTCATGACTCGCCCGCACCTGGCGATGATCTACCGCCATGCGGCGGCGCTCGCCGCCCTGGCACCCGCCCTCGATGCGTATGACATCACCCCAAGCACCGCCGCGGAGGTGCGCACCCTTACCATGGTTCTGGCCAGCGAGGGTCAGCCACTCCTTCAGCACACTGCCGCGCGCCTGGCCGCAGTGCTCCCCAATGCCAGGCTCGTTCCGTTACCAGGACGCGTTGGCGCCCAACCCGGACACGACACGACGCCGGCTTTAGCCATTAGCGCGATTGCACGTTTCCTAGCAGAAGCCGGTGGTGCCTCCCTCCATCTCTAGCCGCCGGTCCCTCTCAGCACGCAGCACGTAGGAGCACCTGACTCCCGGCTCCTGGCTCCCTTCTGTCGACATTCCAGCCCGACCGCCGGAAGAGAACAGTAGGAACCTGGTGCACGGCATTGGCCGCGACACCTGGCTGGCAAGAGACGCCACCCATGAGCGAGTACGGTGGTCGATGACAAGCGTGCTGATCCTTGGCGCCATTGGACGGGGGCGCACCAAGCAATCGTCGGTAGATGCAGCACTTCGCACCTGCGGAATCGCCGGCGCCCTCCTCGTCCCTGTGCTCAGCGCGACGCTTCCTCCCAGCGCTGCACTTCGGATTGGTACCCCTCCGCCCTTGCACGTCGTTGAGCACTGGCCTCGCCTGCCCGTGCTTGCCGCCATGCGATCAGTCTCCGGCGGTGAGGGCGGCATCGCCGCCGCCATTGGCTGGTATCCCTTTCGCGATGGGTCCAAGGTAATTGTTGCTCACGATGCCGCGGCAGAAGACGCCGTGCTCGCGGAGCTCGATGTCCTGGCGTCAATCTACGACTCGCTGCGCGATATGGTCGAAGGGCGCGGCGAGCATTTTGACGGACTTCGGGTAGAGACGCATGGTGTCAGCGCGCCAGTTGATGCTGGCCCAATGACCGTGGCGATGCTTGCCATCTTGGGCCTGTCCGGCGGCGAGCTGACCCATCACCCAGCTGACCTAGCGAGTCTATTCGGCATGCAGACTCAACCCATGGAGCACCGGCGATGACACCGGCATTCCCCCAATTCGAGCCACTCCAGCGCTCGCACGAGCCTCTGATCCGGCGCATCACACGCGGGCTGCCACCCTATTGCGATTTCCTGTTCTCGAACCTCTATGCCTGGAACACGGCTGGCGAGACAGCGATTTCGGTGCTTCACGGGAATCTGGTTGTTCATATGAAGGATTACGAAACAGAGGAGCGCTTCCTGACGCTGATCGGGACCCGCCGGATCGTCAGAACCGTTGACTGCCTGCTGTCGTTTGCCGCAAGCACGGGATTGCCCTCTGAGCTGCGCCTGGTTCCCGATATCACGGTGCGATCAGCGCCAGAGCTCGCCAGGTGGTTCACCGTCCGGGCCGATCCCTCTGCCTACGACTATATTTATCGCACTGCTGACATGGCCATGCTGCAAGGCACGGATTACGAAGATCTCCGCACCCGGATTCACCGGTTTGCTCGTACCAGCGCTGTTGAGGTGCAGCAACTCGATCTTCAGGATCACCACACGCAGCGGGTGTTGCTCGATCTATTTGACCGGTGGGCAGACCAAAAGGGCGTTGCCGGCGAGGAGCCGGCTCACAACGAGCGCGCCGCGCTGGAGCGTTACTTTGACCTCGCGGCCGATCCACGCCATACCGGCCTGGTGCTGTTCGATGGATCTGGCCAGGCACGCGCGTTCGCTATTGTTGAGCTCTTGGGGAATGGCCTAGCCGACGGTCATTTCGCCAAGGCGGATCGCTCGGTGCCCGGCTGCGCTGATATGCTGCGGCAGCAGATTGGCGCATTGCTTCAGGAGAGGGGCGTGCACTACCTAAACGCCGAGCAAGATCTTGGCGTGCCAGCGCTGCGAGCGGCGAAGCTGACCTGGCGCCCGTGTTGCTTTCTGCGGAAGTTCGCCATTCTGGCACAACCGGGGTCTCCCGCACCATTGGCATGGGAGAACGAAAGGATTCCTGGACGGCTTTCTGCGCGTGCTGGCGCATGATACCGCTCATGCTTGTCCATGTTGTCGGAGATTGCCGCTTCCGTACAGTCCGCTACAGCGCGATTTGATAGACTGTCTCATCAAACGCAAACGCTGATCATTATTCTTGCCGGCTCGTTAGCCCGAACGCGGAGTGCCTCGATGCAGATTGAAACCATTCTTTCGCAGATTGACCTTGGTGCGATGGCACTGCCTGAATTTCAGCGAGGATACGTGGGGAATCGAGAGCAGGTCCGTGGCCTGATGACGTCGCTCTACCGGCGGTATCCGATCGGGAGCCTGCTGGTTTGGGTGACCCGCGCTGATATCGCGCCAATGCGAGGTGGAGTAACTACCGCTCCCGGTGGCCTCGCCGAGTTGATCCTCGATGGGCAGCAACGCATCACGACGCTCTATAGCATCATCCGCGGTTAGCCACCGAAATTCTTCGATGGGGATGCGCGAGCCTTTAAGAATCTCTTTTTCAATTTAGACGACGAGACGTTCGAGTTCTATGCCCCCCTCAAAATGAAGGGCAATCCACTTTGGATCCCCGTAACTGATGTCTTTCAACAAGGAGTCGGTAAATTCGCACAAACTCTTCTTAGAGAGGAACGATCCGACTTCAAAGATCGCTTCTCGCTCTTTCTCCAGAGACTCACGAATCTCGATGGCATCAAAACTGTTGACCTTCACCTCGAAAAAGTGAGCGGGGAAGACAAAACCATCGACGTCGTGGTTGATATCTTCAACCGGGTGAACAGCGGAGGGACGAAACTCTCCCAAGGCGATCTGGCGCTCGCGAAGATCTGCGCGAGTTGGCCGGATGCGCGCGGCGAGATGAAGGCGCGCTTGGAGAAGTGGCGCCGGGCCGGGTTTCACTTCCGCCTGGAATGGTTTCTGCGCTGTATTAACACGCTGGCGACCGGCGAGGCTCTATTCACGGCGCTGGAGCGAGTAAGCACCACAACATTTGAGCAGGCTATGATTCGCGCTGAAAAGCACATTGATACCCTGCTCAATCTGATTTCCGCGCGGCTCGGCCTGGATCACGATCAGGTCCTCGGCAGTCGCTATGCCCTTCCACTCCTGGTGCGCTATCTCGACCAGCGTGGTGGATCATTTCGCGATTCGGTCGAGCAAAGCAAGGCGCTCTATTGGTACGTGCACACCTTCCTTTGGGGGCGCTATGCAGGCTCGACCGAAACGGTCCTGAACCAGGATCTCGCCCTTATTGAGGATCTGGATGGTGCCATTGACCGGCTCATTGACGGGCTGCGGCAGCAACGAGGGGATTTACGCCTACAGGCTGACGACTTTCTTGGCTGGAGCCAGGGTGCTCGGTTCTATCCCTTGCTCTACATGCTGACGCGGGCGTACCGGGCACGGGATTGGAATAGTGGTATCCCGCTCAGCAAATTCTTGCTTGGCAAGAACGCACAATTGCACGTTCATCACATCTTCCCGAAGGCTTTGCTCTACAAACATGGCTATTCCAAGTCCGAGGTAAATGCGCTGGCGAATTTGACGTTCCTCACCCAGGAGACCAATATGCAGGTTTCTGACCGGGATCCCGCCGAGTATATACCGTACTTCGAAGCAAAGCATCCAGGCGTGATTGCATCCCATTGGATTCCTAAGGACCCCGCGCTCTGGCGCGTCGAACGCTATCGCGATTTCCTGGCTTCCCGGCGAGCGCTTCTGGCGCAAGCGGCCAACGAATTCCTCGATAGCCTGGCCGCCGGGCTTGTACTAGAAGAGACCGTGGCTGTGCCCGTTATAGAACGCAGGGTCGAAGCACCTACGGTGATACCGGTGGGCGGTATTGTCACTGAGGATGAGGAGCAGCTCATCCGCGAGTGCAATGAGTGGATCGTGCAGCACGGCTTACCCGAAGGGGAATACTTGTATGAAGTTGTCGACCAGGCAAGCGGCGAGCCGGTAGCGATCCTCGACCTTGCCTGGCCACAAGGGATTCAAGAGGGTCTCAGCGTACCGGTCGCACTGCTGATCGATGAGGGGCGTGAGACGGAAGAGGCGGCGAACCGGGCTGGGTTCCGATTCTTTACAAGCGTCGATGAGTTCAAAGATTATGTGCGTCGCGAGGTCTTGGCGCTCGAGCCGGCAGGGGTGTGAAGCATGGGCAAAGTCACGGTGCTGGGCGGGGGAAACACGGCCTTCAGCATGGCAGCAAATCTGGCGCTGGCCGGCCACGAGGTGCTGCTCTGGGAGCACCCGGATTTCGCCCACACCGTTGCGCCCATCCACGATAGCCGCACGATCGTTCTTGAGGGCGAAGCACGAACCGGCGCGGCCCGCCTGGCCGGGGTGACACTCGACCCAGCCGAGGCGTTGCGCTGGTCCGATACGGTGGTGTGCTCCGTCCCATCCTACGCGCACCAGCCGTTTATCGCCCAGCTTGCCCCGCACTTCCGGCCGGGGCAGATTGTGGCCCTACTCCCTGGCAACCTCGGAACGCTCGCCTTTGCTACCGCGCTACGTGACGCAGGAGTTTCGGGAGTGATCCTGGCGGAGTCGGATACGGCGCCCTATGTCTGCCGGAAAACCGGGCCGGACCGGGCGACGATTTGGGGTACGGTGACCGGGCTCGGGATTGGGGTCTTCCCAGCATCGCAGACGGCGGAAGCGATGCCGGTGCTGGAAGAGCTCTTCCCGGGGGCGCGAGCCTATGCGCACGTGTTGGAGACCGGATTGTCGGCGATGAACCCGGTCGTGCACCCTGCTGGCGTGCTCCTCAACGCCGGGCGGATCGAGCGCAGCCGCGGCGAATTCTGGTTCTACGAGGAGGGAGGAACGCCGACGGTGGTCCGAGCCATCGAGGCAGTGGATGCCGAGCGGCTGGCGATCGGCACGGCGTATGGTCTCGCGCTCACACCCGTTGCCGAGGCGTTCTACGCGGCTGGCTTCGGGCCACGGGGCGACCTGTGGAGCGTGATCAACGGCTCGCGGATGCTGACCGCGCTGCGAGCGCCGGGTGCAGTAGAAACGCGCTGGCTAACGGAAGATGTGCCGTTTGGCCTGGCGACGTGGTCGCTCCTGGGCCGGCGCAAGGGAATAGCCACGCCGGTCATTGATGCGCTCGTGACGCTGGCGTCCGCGGTGCTGAACCAGGATTACTGGGCCAACGCACGAACGCTTTCAGATCTTGGCATCGAGGACGTGGATGACGCGGCGTTGCAGGCACTCCTGATACACGGCTAGCGAATCACCAGCGACGCTGGCGCCTGACCGGCCTCTTCCAAGGCGCGCAGTTGCGCTTCACTGCCGACGATCGCCAGGACGTCGCCAGGCTCCAGCACGAGATCGACGGCCGGCGGCGCGAGCATCTCGCCGCCGCGCTGGACCGCCAGGACCAGGATGCCCGAACACCGGTGCAGCAGATCGGCGAGCTTGACGCCCGCCAGGGCCGATTGCGGAGCCACAGTCAGGTCTTCCAGGAGCAGATCGCCCTGAGTACCATGGAGCAGGGTTTCCACAAAGCTCACGGTTGATGGCCGCACCGCTAGGCTCGCCATCTGCCGCCCTGCGATGGTGTAGGGGGAGACCACGTGCGTCGCACCAGCGCGCTGGAGCTTTGGTGCGGCATCCTCGACGTTGGCGCGGGCGACGATGGGCAGGTCGGGCCGCAGCGCGCGAGCAGAAAGCGTGACGAAGACGTTGTCGGCATCAGCGGCCACAGCGGTGATCAGGCCGCGGGCACGTGCGATTCCTGCTTGCCTCAGGATGTCATCCTCGGTCGCGTCTCCCTGGACGGTCAGCAGGCCGTCGCTCGCTGCTTCAGCTAGCGCGACCGGATCGCGGTCGATGACGACGACGGGGCGATGGTAACGGCGTAGCTGCGCGGCGATCTGCCGGCCGACTCGCCCATAACCGCAGACGATGAAATGATCCTGAATACCGCTCAGCCGCTGTTCCATCCGCCGCCGCTCCCACTCTTGCGAGAAACGTCCCTCGATCATCAACCCGACCAGAACGCTCAAGGCATACCAGATGCCGGTCAGTCCAACGAAGATCAGCCCAATGGTAAAGATTCTTCCCTCCCGTGAAAGGGGATGGATTTCACCGAAGCCAACGGTCGTGATCGTGGTTACGGTCATGTAGAGTGCATCAACGACTGGCCAGTCCTCGATGACGACGTAACCGGTCGTACCCACGGCCAAGACGATGACCAGCATGAGCGCAAGAAAGCGGAGCCGGCGCTCAGGCGGCTCGCGCAGAACGACGCCGATCGACCGTTTCACCACGTGCTGCCTCTGGACCATGCCCGGCTGATCACTCCCGAGCGATAAGCGGTGCCGCTCGCGCAATTGTCGCCGATTGGTGCGCCATAATGAGGAGATTGCCACGAGCCAGGGCATCAGGGCAGGAGCGAGGCAATGATCCGCGATGGGTCCACCGTGAAACCGGCTGGCAATGGTAAGATCGGCCCGAAAGGAGACGCGGAGCAGACGGGTGAAGACACGAGCGCTGGCGGGATCGGGGAAGCGGTTTGCCGGTGGCCGCCTGACGGGCGTGTTGAGCCTACCGGCCTTTGGCGCCATTCTGTTTTGGAGCGGTGTGGCGCCGTTCGGGAAATATGGGCTGGCCGAGATTCCCGCGCTCGCCTTCACGGCGCTTCGCCCCGCCATCGCGGCGATCCTGATCTTCGCGATCCTCGCTCTCCGGCGCCAGCCACTCGCCATTGCCCGGCGGGACTGGCGCCGCGTGGCCATCGCAGGCACGGGATGCATCGGCGCCTCCCAGTTGCTCTTCATTGGCGGCTTATCGCTAACCAGCGTTGCACACAACGTGATCCTCGCGGCGACGAGTCCGCTCCTTGGGGCCCTGATCCGCTGGGGCTTCCGCCGGGAGCGCCCAGATGGCCGGACTCTGCTTGGCTTGATCGTGGGCCTGTGTGGCGTGGTGGTGCTCGTCTCTGATGCGGGGAGTATCGAGGGCACGTCGGTCGCTGGCGATTTGCTGAGTCTTGGCGCGGCGCTGACGTGGGTCGGGGCGACGGTGCTGCCGATACCGCTGGTGGCGCGCTATGGCGCTCCGCGCACGACGGCTTGGCTACTGCTCGGGTCGGCGTTGCTGACTGTGCCGGTCGGGGCGCTGTCGATGGTCGAGTCGGTGCAGCAGGGGGCATCGCTGCTGGCCTGGCTGGCGTTGCTGTACAGCGCGGTTGGGATGCTTGGGGGCAACGCGCTCTGGCAGCGAGCGGTGCAGGAAATCGGTGCGCAGCGGACGCTGGTGTACCTGTATCTGGAGCCAGTGTGCGCGTTGCTGCTGGCGGCCGCGTTTTTGGGCGAGCGGGTCACGGCGACGCAGGCCCTGGGTGGGGCACTGGCCCTGGCAGGTGTGGCGCTAGTGCGGCAGCGCTAATCCATTCAGGCCCTCACCCCCTGGCTCCTCTCTCCCTACGTTGGGAGAGGGGAGGATGGCGAGTGGCGGTGCCGGGAGGACGCAGGCCCCGGGGAGGCAGGCCTCAGGCTGAAGTCCGGGGCTAACGGCAACGCAGCCCCTCCGGGGCTGGGGAGGGCACCGGTCCCTTCCCTGCGGATGAGGGATTGCAGGGCGGGTGGCCACCTGAGCGGCCGGTCGCATCTGTGACGGGGGCGCGTCTCAAGGCGGCGCGGGTACACCCGATCCCGTGCGGACGGAGATGGGGTGGAGGGCGCCGTGGGGACGGAGGGGCCCGGCGGGCGGGCATCAGGGGGTGCCCGGGGCAGGTGACGCACTGCCCAGGCCCGCTCCCTGCCCGGGAGTGCCACGCCGTGGACAGAAGATCAGATCACGGGCATTGTTCCAGCGCGTATGCGGGCTTTGTCGAGAGATAATTATTGCTCGTTGCCGTGCACTCTTTCGCAGCATCTCTCCTTGATCAGGTGGCCGCATACGCGGAGGAGACAGGAGAGGCTGAAATGCCAGCCGGATAACGATTTCTGCGCGTTTGGAGAGGCCACCGATATTCTGTAGGCGGCGCGGCTGGCTAGCACGACTCATGCCGGCAAGCATGTCGGAACCCCCTGGTAACCGCGGGAATAGAAGAGTGAAAGGCCGCTTGTGTGCACGTGCTGGCACCTGAGAGCCGGCGGTGCTCGGTAGGCGCTGGCGCTGGCCGGGGACCGGTTGCGCTCAGGAGGCGGCGTGTGATGGTGGGCGCGCCAGAGAGGTGGGCGGTGCAGGCACATGGCGCGCTGGTCAGCCGCCGGTGGTGCCACGCCAGGTCGCGTGTTTGCAGGAGGAGGAGCCCTTGGCACGATCTTTAGCTGTTGCGGTGTTGCTAATAGCGTTATTCATCACACTGGCAGTGCCAGTCCACGCGCAACAGACGGTCTCGCGGAACACTCGGTCGTATCCAGAAGAGGTCCGCAACATCGCCGGTCTTAATAACCCTTACCGGTGCGACCATATCGCGTGGTCGCTCGCTCCCCAGGAAGAGGCAGATGAGGTCATGACGGCTGCGTGCAGCGATTGGGGCGCGGTCTATGTATCAATGTGTGGGAATTTCGCGCCGTTCGATCAAGATGACCTTCTCTTTGATGTCTATGGCCCGAGACCCAATCACGTCTGGGCGGGATGCATTGTTATGGTCTCCAATGTGGGCGATGACGATCTCATGGTCAGCCCCACCGATTTCACGCTCATTGACGCGAAAGGTCTTCGCTATCAGCCAGACATGCTGGCGACGCTGCTAGATCCGGACACCGCATTTCCCTTCGATCCCAACGTCGGCCAAGGTCAGAGCGTGGGTGGCCTGGTTGTCTTCGAGGTTCCCAAGGTGGACAGAAACAAGCCATATCGGCTGGAGGTTGAGGCACCATTGTTCAGTGACGCCGAGGATGTGGTCATCATTATCGACCCACACATCAACGATTTACTGGACATGAGATAGCCACACGCCGGTCCCAATCACGGAAATCGGGCTTTTGTCACACGCTGTTTGGTCCGAGTGAAGGCAGACATGCCGAGCCGACTCGCTAATGCCGAAAAGCGTTGAGCATGGAACGCCAAGCCAGCGAGACGCTGGCGCTCCAGTGTAGCGCCCCGGTTTGTGCCAGCACTGTTGCAACGAGCGCCGAGAGCGAAGGGCAGGTGAACACGGGCAGCCGCTGGACTTCAGTTGTCAGGCCCTAGTTTCGAAGCTGGAGCATCGCACCCGCGATCGGACCTTCGGGTACGGGGCTGGGCTTGCCGGCTGCCTGTCCGCTCCTCGTCGGACCGTCCCAGCCCCAATGCACAGTTAGCGCTGATCAATCGGCACGAATTTGCGGTCAGTGGGGCCGATGAAAACGGACTGCGGGCGAATCAGGCGGTTGTTGCTCACTTGCTCCAGGACATGAGCGCTCCAGCCGACGGAGCGGGAGACGGCAAACGTGGGCGTGAACATGTCGCCGGGCAGCCCGACGGCGGCGAGCACAGCGGCCGAATAAAACTCGACGTTGGTGTAGAGCCGCCGGCCAGGCTTGCGCTCGTGCAAGAGGGCGAGTGCACGCTCTTCGACCCGCTTGGACAGCGCGAAGAATTCGGGATCGCTGGCTTGCTCGGCCATCGAGCGCAGAATCTCGGCGCGCGGGTCTTCCGCCTTGTAGACGCGGTGACCAAAGCCCATGATGCGCTCGCCACGGTCCAGTGCGGCGGTCAGCCAGGCATCGACGTTCTCAATGGAGCCAATCTGCTGCAACATCTCCAGCACCAGCGCCGGCGCGCCACCGTGCAGCGGCCCTTTGAGGGCGCCAATTGCGCCGACCAGCGCGGAGCACATGTCAGATTGGGTCGAGGCGATCACCCGCGCGGTGAAGGTCGAGGCATTCATGCCATGGTCAGCCAGGAGGACAAGATAGGTTTCCAGCGGCTTCCAGTGGCGCTCCTCCGGCTCTTTGCCAAACAATTGGTAGAGGTAACTCTGCGCGGTGTTGTGCTCGGGTTTGGGGGGCAAGGGCTCTAGGCCCTGCCGCAGCCGGAAGAAGGCCGCCAGGATCGAGGGGAACCGGGCCGAGAGCGCGATCGCTTCGTCCAAGGTCGGCTTGGCCTCCACATCGAAGAGATCGGTGCGCATGGCGCCGAACGCGGATAGGCCCGTGCGCAGCGCATCGAGCGGCGCCGCCTCCTTGGGAAGCAGGCGCAATACATCGATGAGCTTCGGCGGAAGCACGCGATTCTCCGCAAGCTTCTGGTGAAGATCGTTCAATTCCATCCGGTTCGGCAGGTGCCCAAGCCAGAGCAGATGCGCCACCTCTTCGAACGAGGCCTTGCCAGCGAGCTCGTGGATGTCGTAGCCGCGGTAGACAAGCTTGCCCTCCTCACCAAAGACGTGGCTGAGCGCCGTCGTTGCGGCGACTACCCCTTCCAGCCCTTCTGGCTTCGGCAACGTGGCTTCGGCGCCGTTGGCGGTCGCCTGATTCATCCTTCGCGCTCCTTCTTCCAACATGAGCCGCCCACCAAAACGCCCACGCACGGTCGCCGGCTCCCGGCGGCTATCGCTCTGCGGCGCGCCACAACCCGCCGCGCCGCTCTCTCCCCCTTGGTGCTGGCGCCATCGCTCCTGGCCGCAACGGCGCATCGCGCAGCCACGCCTGTTGTGATCGGGATCTCGTCTCGGTGAATCGGCGTGGCCCACCCTGGCCGCATCCCGCAACGCAGAAGCATGACCGGGCACGGCCTCCTGACGCGGGTATCCTAGCACGTTGTCGCATTGCCGACCCGGACGTCTCGCATAATGACGGGGCGGTCACTCCCCCGCGAACCCTTACCAAAGGCATAGATCCGCCTATCGACACGCCTGTGGCCGTCCGCCAGGATACGCAAAAGGCCGGCGCGGCATGCCGCGGGCGGCTGAGTGGTCGTGTGACGGATAGTAGGATGACGATGGCGCGTTCTCGATTCCGGGTGCTCTGGCAAGCGCTTCTCGGCGCCCTGCTGGCATTGCCCTTGGGCTGCTTGGCCTGGCTTCTCCTCCATCCCGCTCATGACCGACTGTACATGATCCCCATGGAGCATTTTTATGTCGTCTCGGCCACAGCACTGGCAGCGTTGTGCCTGGCGCTGCTCGTGAGCGTCGCGTCGCTGCAGACGCGCAACCCACGCACCTTCTTCGTGGCGACCGGATTCCTCGCGATCGCCGGCATCTTCAGCGTGCATGGCCTGACGACGCCCGGCGATCAAACGCTCGTCAAGGAGTTCCATAACGTCATTCTGATCAGCGCCCGGCTCAGCTTGCTAGCTGGAGGGATCTGTTTCTGGCTCAGCACGGTCTCCCTGCCCCAGCGCGTCGAGGCGGCGCTTTCCCGCCACTACGGGCGGTGGTTGCTTGCCGCGGTCATCGCCATTGGGGCATATATCGGAATAAATCTGGCACATCCCGCGCTCTTCGATGCTGTTCCGATGGGCAACGCGCCAGCACAGCCAGCAATGAGTCACACCAGTTCCAGTGGATCGGGCACCTACGGGATCGGGCTGCTGGCCGGCTACGGTCCAAGCGCTCCAGCCTCGGACACACCCTCGCGCGACAATGGGTGGCAGACCATCGCTGGCCGCGTGATCAGCTACGGCATGGCGATCATCGCGGCGCTGGGCTTCGCCATCGCGGCCTGGCGCGACGCGCGCGTGTATGCGCTCTCTCGCCTGCCCGCCACAGGCACGCTGGCGATCGGAATGGTGCTTCTGGCCGAAAGTCAGATCAGCATGACGCTCGGCCATACTTGGCATCTCTCCTGGTGGTTGTATCACGGGCTTATGCTCGTGGGCTTTCTCGTGCCGATCGGTGGGCTTGGCATTGCCTACGCGCGCGGAAGCAGCCTGCGCGAAATCGTGGATGGGTTTTTCCTGCGAGATACCGTCTCCTGGATCGAGCGATCGCTGCCGGATGCATTGAACGCCTTGATCGCGGCAATCGAGGCGAAGGATCCGTCGTTGCGAGGCCATCACTGGCGGGTTTACCACCTAGCGACCGCGATCGCCACCGAGCTTGGGTTGCCCGAGGTAAAGCTGCGTGCGACCGGCTATGGCGCGCTGCTCCATGATGTTGGGAAGATCGCGATTCCAGATGCGGTGCTGCAAAAAGCTGGCCGCCTGGCTGACGAGGAGTACGCGGTGCTGCGCGAGCATCCAATTCATGGCGAGCGGATTGCGCTCCATGCGCCGTCGCTGCGCCAAGCTGCCCCCGCCATTCGCTGGCACCACGAGCGGCTCGACGGTTCCGGCTATCCCGATGGATTACGCGGGGAGCAGATCCCGCTTGAGGCGCGGATTGTTGCCGTGGCGGATGTCTGGGATGCGTTGACGAGCGACCGGGTGTACCGGCAAGCGATGACGCCAGCGGCGGCGCGGGAAATTCTCCAGCGCGAGGCGGGAACCAAGCTCGATGTTCAGTGCGTAGCGGCGCTCTTTGCCACGCTGGAGCGGGAGGCGGGTGGATCGCCAGCGCGCATTCCCTCGCCGGTTGCCCACGATCACGCCTGGGTTGCCGCAGCAAGCTGAGACCGCGGGCGGCTTGGTCCCACCACCCTTCCCTCATGCCTTCGCCAGTCATGGCACAATCGCGGGACTGCCTTTGTCTGGCAGCCATCAGGAGAGCGGAGGGAAAGGAAGGGGAATGCGACGCGGCTGTCTGTTTGGTATCGGGGCAGTGCTCCTGCTGTGCGTGGTGACGCTCGGCCTGGGCATCTTCGTTGCTCTGCCTCGGGTGCGCGACGCGGTGCGGGACTCCGCGGCCGAGGCATTGGCGACGGAAATCGCCGTGCAGCTTCCACCCGCGGCGACTCCGTCCGCCGCGACGTATGTGATCCGAGAGGACGCGCTCAACGCCAATCTCCGGCAGCGCGTGGCGGGGCTTGATATCGCTGATGAGATCACTGTCACCATCACACCCGCGTACCTGCAGCTCCGGCTGGTGGCGAACGAGCGCGCCACAACCTATACGGGTCGCGCGGCCGCGGCCGGCGGCCGTCTCGAGGTTACGGACATGACCGCGGACGGCATGTATGCGTTTTTCCTATCCGCCTCTGCTGCGGCGAGCATCCTGGAGGACGCGGTCAATGGCTACCTCGCTGCGCAGCGGTTGCAGTTGACGGATGTCACGCTCGGGGAGGGGATCCTGACGCTGCAGGTTCAGCCTGGGGGCTAGGGAGTCGTCAGCGTTCAGCCATCACACGCCAGGGTCAGGGGCAGGCATTGGTACGTCCTGATCCCTAGCTGGCTGAACGCTGATCGCTGGCGGCTAATGGTTCCTACTGCAACCGGCCGCGCGCTGCCACTGGCCAAACGGTCTCCACCACGCCGTTGCGCACGCCGAAGAGGTGCTCATGTAGGTGCACGCACTGATCGCCATAGCCGATCCAGAACTCGACGCGGTCGCCGACGCGTGGCGTCTCGCACGGCTCATCGAGGAAGATGCGCCCATGCTCGGCAGAAAGGGCAATGGGTTGCCGCGCGGTGATCCCTTTCGGGACAGGAGGCCGGTAACTCGGGTCAACCGTTTTGCGCCCGGCATCGACCACAACGCGGTCAGGCGCCGGACGGCTGACGCACGTTGTCAGGAGTGTCAGAGCCGGCTCCACGCGAGCGCCGAGATCTCGATAGACCGGATCGCCGAAGATTCCGCCGCCAGCTTGCACCTCGGTCACGCCGTCAACGCCAGCGGACACGAGATACGTTCCGGTGCCGCCCGCGGAGACGATCTCGACAGGAATGCCCACTGCCCGGATCGCTTCGGCGGTCTCCACCAGCGCTCGGCAGGCACGGACGATCTCCGCGTCGCGCTCCGGCCCCGGCGGCATGGCCATCGCGTGGCCCTCCCAGGCCATCACCCCGGCAAACCGCAGGTTCGCGCGCCCCGCGATCTCTTTCGCGAGCGCAACGGCAGCCTCTCCAGGCGCAACGCCGCAGCGCTGCATACCGGTATCCACCTCGATCACCACCCGGGGGCGCGTTCCGGCGGCGCGCCCGGCCGAGTCCAACTCCTCAACATTCACCAGGCTATCGACCGCTACGGCCACTTCGGCATGGTGGCATAGCTCGGCCAGGCGCCGGGTCTTGATCGGCCCAACGATTTGATTGGCGATCAGGATGTCCCGCACGCCGGCGGCCGCGAAGACCTCCGCCTCACCGACCTTGGCGACGGCAATGCCATGCGCACCCGCGGCCAACTGCTTATGCGCGATCGCCGGGCACTTGTGCGCCTTGGCATGTGGCCGCCAGCCACAACCGCGGCCACAAATGTCCGCGGCCATCGCCGCGATATTGCGCTCCAGGGCGTCCAGATCGACCAGCAGCGCGGGCGTATCCAGCTCCGAGACCGGCATTCCAACAAGTGAGGTCAGCACGCTTGCGTCCTTTCTTCATCCGCATCCTCATGGCGGCATAATACCGGAGAGCACGAGCCAGCGGACAACGCGAGCTCGGCCTGGCCTGGCATGGGTGCGGAAGTGCCGGGCCGCGGGGACCGTTCTTGGTATCATCGAGCCCGCTACCGTACCAGCGTCACGGTGCTTCGATCGCGGCATGACAGGACCAAGGAGGCTTCAGATGAGTTCACATGATTCGTCACATCGGCTCCGGGCAACCGGGAGCGCCCTCTCTCGCCGGGCACTGCTTGGCCGGGCGAGCGCGCTCGGGCTTGGAGGGGCGATGCTCGCGACCGCGCCCGCGCTCGCCGCGCCAGCGACTCGCCCGCGACCCTTGCGCTTCATGCGCCGCCAGGGCGATCCGACAACGCTGACCATCGCATCTTTTGGCTCCCCATCCGATCTCGATCCGCACTCTGCCTATGACTACCGCTCGACGATGGCGATCCTTGGGGCCTACGAAGGGCTGATCGGTCTCAAGGACGACAAGACCGACGAGTACGAGCCGCTCATCGCCGAATCCTGGGAGGCCAACGACGACAAGAGCGTTTGGACGTTCCACATTCGTCCCGGCGTTACCTTCCAGGACGGCACACCGTGCGACGCCGAGGCAGTCCGTGCCTCCTATGAGCGGTTCATTACGATGGGATTAGGCCCCGTCAATGTCATTAAGCGCTTTGTCGAAGACCCGGCGCAGATCACTGCGCCCGACGCGAGCACCGTTGTCTTCGATCTTGGCCGGCCGCAGCCGTTGTTTGAGGCGGCGATTGCCTCGACCTATGGGCCGGAGATCGTCAACGTCAAGCGCCTCAAGGAGCTGGAATCAGACGGCGACTTCGGCCACGGCTACGCCGAGACAAACGCCGAAGGCCTTGGTACCGGCCCGTACCGCATCGTCCAGTTCGAGCCGGACGACATTCTGGTGATGGAGCGCAACGCATCGTACTGGCGAGGCTGGGAGGGCAATCACTTCGAGCGCGTGATCATCCGCACCGTGCCGGAGGACGCGACGCGGCGGCAACTGATCGAGCGGGGCGAGGCGGACATCGTTGACAACCTGGTGCCGGAGGCGCTTGAGGCGCTCAAGGGCAATCCGGATGTGGTGATCAACGAGAGCACGAGCACGCAGGTCGAGTACTTCATCTTCGCCATTGCTGATCCGCTCAAGGATCCACGCGCCCGCCAGGCATTGTGCTTTGCGTTCCCGTATGACGATGTGATCAACGGCGCCTATGGCGGTCATGGGAAGCAGGCCGTTGGCGCGGTCGCGGAATTCATTCGCGGATTTGATCCGGACACCTTCACGTACACGACCGATCTGGCCAAGGCGAAGGAACTGCTGACCGCCGCTGGCGTGCCGGAAGGGACGTCGCTGCGCTGTGCCATCGAGGTTGGAGACGAGAAGGTGAAGGCAACGGCCCAGCTCTTCCAGGCGAACCTGGCGCAGCTGGGGATCACGCTGGAGATCGAGCAGATGCAGACCAACAGCTATACCGATCTGCTCTACGGCGACGCTCCGCCGGAGGAGCGCCCGAACCTGATGTGGTGGGGCTGGTGGCCGGATTACAACGATGCCTGGAATCATTTGTATCCGCAGATCTCATGCGAGGCGCAGGGATCCAAGGGATCCAATGCCGGCTTCTATTGCAACGAGCAGGTCGAGGAGCTGCTGAACAAGGCCAAAGATGCTGCCACGCTTGAGGAGTACCAGCAGGCCGTCTCAGAGATTCAGCAAATCATCTCCCGCGACGATCCGCCGGCGATCTACTACATCCAGCCGACCTGGATCACCGTCCTGCGCAAGGATATCCAGGGCTTCTTCTTCAACCCGATCAACAT
>JBHOQQ010000039.1:0-3061 GCA_042408955.1 Thermomicrobiales bacterium | reverse complement strand
CCGGTGTCTGGGGAATCAGCCAGCTGGGGACCGGTCCGCTGTCCGACCGCGTGGGAAGAAAGCCGCTCATCGTCTTGGGGATGTGGGTTCAAGCACTCGGCATCATCGTGATCCTGCTCGGTGACCGGTTCTGGCCGTGGGTTGCGGGCGCTGTGCTCCTAGGGTTGGGCACCGCGTTCGTGTATCCAACGCTGCTGGCGGCAATAGGCGATGTGGCACATCCTGTCTGGCGCGCGTCTGCCGTTGGCGTGTACCGTCTCTGGCGTGATGGAGGCTATGCAGCGGGGGCGTTCGTTGCTGGTGGCCTGGCGGACCTGCTTGGGATTCGATGGGCGATCGGAGTGGTTGCGGGATTGACATTCGTTTCCGGACTCATCGCCGCGGTCACCATGTACGAAACCCTTGGTGCCCGGAGGATTGCCCTGGCACCACCGGCGACGGTGATTGAAGGCACGGAGGTACCAGCGTGAGATATGACGCGCTTGCCATTGCGCCACATCCGGATGATGCAGAAACGCAAATGGGTGGGACGCTGGCGAAGCTAGCGGATCGCGGCTTGCGCCTGCTGATCGTTGATTTGACAACCGGGGAGCCGACGGAGTTAGCGGAGCCAGGCGTGCGGGCGGCTCAGGCAGCCGAGGCTGCGCGTATCCTCGGCGTGGATCGCATCAACCTGGGGTTGCAGGACCGGCTCTTGGCCGACACGGCCGAAGTCCGCTTGGAGATTGCCCGCGTAATCCGGCAACACCGGCCTCGATGGGTCTTCGGGATCGGGGAGGCATGTGTTCATCCAGATCACGCTGTGGCAGTTGGCCTCACGCGCGCCGCCGTCTTTCTGGCTCGGCTCGGGCAGTGGGAACGAGTGCCAGGAGGCGAGCGTCTGGCTGGCCAGGAGCCGTGGGTGGTCGAGCGGCTCTTCTTTCCGCATTGCAAAATGGAGCCGCCGTGGACCGATTTCGCCTTCGCGGTTGATGTGAGCGCCGTCTATGAGCGAAAGCGCCGGGCGCTTGCCGCCTATCAGTCCATCTTTCGCCCGGAAGGAGATCGTCTCCTGGCTCTGTACGAAGCAGAGGATCAATACTTCGGTAGATTGCTCGGCGTTGCCTACGCGGAGATCTTCCGGAGTGCCTCACCCCTTCTGGTCGAGGACCCTACCGTGTTCATGCCCGGCCTGCACGGTTGAGCGCACCCGCAGCAAACGAGCAGCGAGCTCAAGGAGGTGGATGATGGACGAGCCGCCGCGCCGTGACTATGCCGTTCTCATCATCGCTGGGCTCCTGCTGCTCATTGCCTTGCCGCTCCTCTGGGGCATCGCCATGATGGTGATGATGGGACCGTGGATGATGGGCGGCTGGTTCGGGTACGCCAGCCCATGGTGGGGAATCGCGGCCGTCGTCTTTGGCGTGCTCGTCATTCTCGGTCTCGGCCTCATCGCAGTCTGGGCATTCCGCGGTGCGCTTTCCGGCGAGGCGCGTGGCAACCAGCGGGCAATTGCGATCTTGCAGGAGCGCCTTGCCCGTGGCGAAATCACCCCTGAGGAATACGAGCGAATGCGCCGTGTACTTACGGAAGGGCGGTAAACCCCATGAGCCGTTACCGCTTGCTCGTGCTTGGCCTGATCCTCCTGGCTATTGGGTTGGGGGGCTTGGCTGCCCTGCAGGCGGGTCCCCTATCTCAGCCTCGGTGGACTGGAACTCCGGTTGCCGATGGGGAGCTGATCTTCCGCACTGGGCGAGGGGAAGATGGGCGCCCGATTTCTTATCGTGATGGGCCGCCGATGCGTATGAGTTGCGCCGCCTGCCACGGCATACAGGGGCAGGGTGGCCAGATACACCTGATGATGCGCACGGTTGATGTCCCGCCGATTACGTGGACCGCGCTCACGAGCGCGCACCAGGAAGACGAGGAGCATCATCCACCATACACCGAAGCGACCTTGAGGCGTGCGATCACCCAAGGAGTCGATGCTGGCAACGAGCCGTTGGATCCGCTCATGCCGCGCTGGCAGCTAACTGACGACGAGTGGGAGGCGTTGCTGGCGTATCTCAAAACCCTCCAGTGATCGCCGCGCTCGGCGAGCGACTACACCGTGCCGCGCGAGGAACTAACCCAAGCTGGGCGCCTTTTTCGCGGGTGATCCTGCCCGTTCTAGGGGCCGGGTACAGCGGCGACGCGCCTCGGAATGACGGCAGGCAGCGGATCACCCATGAACGTGAGCCGCCGCTAATAGGCAGGCACGTAGTCCGGATCGGTCTTGCGGATCCCGCCTTCCGGCGGCGCAAAACCGTACGCGGCGAGGGCGCGGACAACCTCTTCAATCACGTCATCGGGTGTCGAGGCGCCCGCGGTAAGGCCGACCACCGTCGCTTGCTCTAGCCAAGCCGGGTCGATCTCCTCGGGGCGCTCGATGTGATACGAGGGAACGCCCATCGCCCGGCCGATTTCGGCGAGGCGCGCGGTATTGCTGCTCTTCCGGCCACCGATCGCCAGGATCACATCGCAGTGGTCGCGCTCGACCAGGCGCTTGAGCGCGTTCTGGCGCTCGCTGGTGGGCTCGCAGATGGTGTTGCACAGGCGAAACTCACCGCCTTCTGGCACGACCATTTCCTGCAATTGCCGGGCGAACTTCATCAGCTCATCGACGTTCTTGGTGGTCTGGCTGACGAGCGCAACTTTGCGCGGTGGTGCGACGCGGCCCGGCCCCTCCTCGCCCCGCTTGGCATTCCACGGAAGATCTTCAATCTTCTTCGCCGCAATCGCCTTGCTCGTATTGGCCCAGCCCAGCACACCGCGCACTTCGGGGTGATAGGCATCGCCGTAGATCACCAGGAAGTAGCCCTGGCGAACGAGCTTCTGGGCGAGGCGCTGTACTTTGGTCACAAGAGGACAGGTAGTGTCGATCAACTCCACGTTGGCCGCTGCCGCTTGCTCGGCCAAGTGCGGCCCCATGCCATGCGCCGTAATGGCAATGCGCCGGAACCCGCGGTCAACGGCTTCTTGCACCGAGGTTGCCCCCTCGACGCCCTTAGCGCGCAGCCGCTCGACGACCTGCGGGTTATGG
>JBHOQQ010000130.1:0-13082 GCA_042408955.1 Thermomicrobiales bacterium | reverse complement strand
GTCGTATAATTCGGTGCGCCAGAAATGGCGCCCTGCCCAGGTGGCGGAATTGGCAGACGCGCTAGCTTGAGGGGCTAGTGACCTTAAAACGGTCGTGGGGGTTCAAATCCCTTCCTGGGCACCGCAGCCGCAGCGGGCGATTAGCTCAGCTGGGAGAGCGCCACGTTTACACCGTGGATGTCAGAGGTTCGAGTCCTCTATCGCCCACCAGCAATCGCCCTCTCGCGCGCCGGACCTTCGCCAAGGTAGCTCAGCTGGTAGAGCTCACGACTGAAAATCGTGCGGTCGTCGGTTCGAGTCCGACCCTTGGCACCGCGAAATCCCGCAGAGATATGCCACAAAAGAAGCCGGCTTCCCACGCAGGGGAGCCGGCTTTCGCGTCTTTGACGACCTATGTGACGACCTATCCGCCCAGGGCTGCTTCGAGCCGGTTGGGACAAGGCTCAGGCAGATATCCCCCCTTCAGGGGTTGAGGCGACCCCAAGAACGGACGGCGAACAACTGGGCGCGCTCGCTCTCGCGCGGGCCTCAAGACCCGCGCTGAGTTTGCAAACCCGACGAAAGCCGGCTGTCGGGTTGGGGATGCCGTATGGACTCCAGCCCCCTAAAGGGGCTTCGTCTGCATGGTGAGCCTTGTCCCGAGCGCAGCGAGGGAGCGGGGACTTTAGCCCGCGCGTTCTTTCACGTGAGCTTCGTCCCGAGCACCGCGCGGGAACTCGGCGCCGGTACCGTCCGGCTCCCGCATCCCTGACGACGTCAGGCTAGGGCACCCCGCCAGGACGTCGCTCACGCCTCTGGCCCGCGGTTTCCGGCAACTCGGGAGTCCGACAGTAGATACTCCAGGAGCGTTCGTACCCCGACTCCGGTCGCACCTTTCGGCGTGTAAGGACCGGCTTTGCTCGTCAGGTTCGCTCCAGCGATATCAAGATGTGCCCACGGACGCCCCTCGGTGAAGTGGCGCAGGAAAAGCGCCGCAGTGATCGCCCCGCCAGCGCGTCCACCGGTGTTCTTGATGTCACCGATGTCGCCCTTGATCTTATCCTTGAGCTCATCAGCAAGTGGCATCCGCCAGAGCCGCTCACCGGCCACTTCTGCTGCCCGTAGCAGATCGGTGGCCAGGCGCTCGTCGCTGCTAAAGAGCGCGACCATCTCTTCGCCTAGTGCCACTACCTTCGCCCCGGTCAGCGTTGCCAAATCGATGAGTTCCTCGGCGCCCTGGCGTGCGGTATAGACCAGCGCATCGGCAAGCACTAATCGCCCCTCGGCGTCGGTCGAGAGCACTTCGATCGTCACGCCATTGAGGGCCGTCAGGATATCGCCGGGCCGAAATGCTTCGCCAGAGATCATGTTCTCGGCAGCGGCGATGACTCCATGCACGATGTGCGGACAGCCGAGCGCGCGTAGAGCGGACATCGCGTCGAGCACGGCGGCGCCGCCAGCCATGTCGCCCTTCATCTCCAACATGCCTTCGTACGGCTTGATCGAGTAGCCGCCGGAATCGAAGGTAATCGCCTTACCAACAATACCGATCTGGCGGGGCGACGTGGTTGCGGCGTCCGGGCGATACACGAGGTGGATGAGGCGGGGCTCGTTGGCGCTCCCCCGTCCCACGGCCACCATGGCACCCATGCCAAGCTGGCTCATCTCCTCAGGACCAAGAACGGTGATATCGAGATGACATCCGGCGGCAACCTGGCGCGCTCGATCGGCAAAGGCAGCCGGCGTGAGCGTGCAGGCGGGTTCATTGACGAGGTCCCGGGCGAGCTCAACGGCGTCAGCGATCGCGTTCCCTCGGGCAATCTCCACACTCGCAGCCGATGCATCCAGGGCGCGATCGACAAACTGCAGCTCCTCGACCGTACGTGGCGGCGGCTCGTCGTTTCTTGCGGCGCCAAAGTATTTCGCAAATCGGTAGGTCGCCAGGCGCGCTCCAGTGACAGCGGCTGCCAGAGCTTCCGCATGGTTCACATGACTCGCGTTTGGCGGCATGGCGGAAACGATGCGGACCGCGCCAGCGTCGCGGGCAGCGGTCGTGGCAGCGCCCCACGCTCGTCGAATCGCTTCGCTGGTCAACATTGCGACTGAGCCAACACCGGCCAGCACGAGACGGCGGGCCGGCAGGCGTCCAAGTGTGGGAATGACAAACGTTGAGCCAGGATTGCCACGGAACCGTGCATCCTTGGTGAGCGAGCGAAGCTCTCCGCCAAATGCCTCGTCGGCCCGAGCCGCCAGACCCTCCCAAACGAGGTCACCGTTAGCAGTCACGATCGGCACAATGGCCGCATCGGTTGACACGCCGAGCGGATCATCCACCAAAAATCGAATCTCCACGTTTCCTCGCTCCAATCAACGTTCACGCAGCTAATGCAGGCGTCACACATTCCCTGCACCATGGAGGGATTGTCGCACGTCGAGGAAGGACGCGGAGGAGGTGTCCCTGTCGTTTGACGCAACGTGGCGTGCTGGCCACCTGCCGCGGGGAGATGGATAACCTCTGGCTCATTCAGCCAGACCAATGTTCCCTGGTGGGAGCCTCATCCCTTGACATAGGACAGTTTCTCGGCGACTTTGCCGTTGCGGACGCGGAAGAGATCGATGCCGCGGACGTGGCCCGGACTCCCATCGGCGTTCATCCAAGTGTACCGCCAGCGCACGATGGCCCGATCCCCGGCCACAATTAGTTCCTCTGTCGAAAAGTGCGCATCGGGCGTGGTCGCGAACAGCCGTTCCCAAAACCCGCGGACGGCTTCCTGACCCTCGAAGCGCTCGCCGTCCGGCGGTGGCCACGTGTTCTCGAAGACGCAATCGTTCGTCATCAACGCCATTGCCGCGCCAACGGCATGCGCGTTTAACGCGGCGTTGAACCGCTCGATGATCTCGCGCGTCGCTTCGTTGCCATCCATGCGTACCTCCTTGCCGGACGCGCACGCCGGCTCCCTTGCACCCTGGGAACGGTGTCCTTCGACTGGTTAGCCGTTGCCCGCCCGAACAATCGCACCTATGAGATTCAGAATCAGGCGGGCTGCGAGGAGGCTCGTCAGGTTCTGCACATCTGCCGAAGGGACCACTTCCACGAAGTCCATCCCGACTACCCGCCCTTTCTTGGCAACCCCGCGTAGGAGATTTGAGGCTTGGTAGTATGTCAGACCACCGAACGCTGGGTTGGCTACTCCTGGCGCAATCGCGGGATCCAGGCCATCCGCATCAACGGTGATGTAGTACCGGTCGGATGCGGGAATCCGGTCCAGAATCGCCGGAACTCCGCTCTGGTGCACCTCCTCCGCTCGAATCAGAACGCTCCGGCCGTAAGTGCGGGCATCGTCAACTTCCTGCTGCCGGGCGCTCCCGACACCGCGCAGGCCGATCTGGGCCATGTCGGCGACCCAGGGCATCTCCGAAGCACGGCGCATGGTGCTGCTCAGCCCTTCGCGGACGCCATGCCGCTCATCACGCCAATCCAGGTGCGCGTCGATCTGCACGATGACTATGCTCCCGCGATTCGCATAGGCGCGGAACGCGGGGATGGAAATAGCATGGTCGCCACCGAGCACGATCGGCACTGCGCCCCGGTCGAGGATTGCCGTGATCGCCGCGGCCGTGCGCGCGCTGTTGTCAGTGAAGGCACCAGGAGACATCGCGACGTCGCCGCAGTCAACGATCCGGATATTTCGTCCACCAAAGAGCGGTCCGTCGAAATCCCAGTCATAATGGCTGATGAATGGGGCTAGCCGGCAGGATTGTTGACGGATCGCGTGTGGTGCGGTGCTTGATGGAGAGGTAACCGCGTCCATGGTGTATGGCCAGCCATTCGGCACGCCAATGATCGCAAAGTCTGCATCGAGCGTTTGTAGGTCAGTGCAGCGTGGGGTATCCAGGAAGCTCGGCTGGCCCGAGGGTACCGGAACGATCATTGCGCCGTCCTCCTGCGTCACATGACTACCGTACCACCTTTATCTGCCCCTTCATGTCTGGGTGAAGGCCGCACAGATAGTCGTAGGTGCCAGGTTGTTCGAAGGTGAACGTGAACCGGTCGCCCGGATGCATGATATCTGAGTCCCAAACCTTTCGTGGACCGCGGAATGAGACCGTCGTGTGCTCGACTGCGCCGGTGTTGACCCACGTGACCGCTGTGCCGGCGGTGATCTCCACGTGCTCCGGCGAAAAACCGAAGTCGTAGATCTCGATCGTCACGCCCTGCTTGGATTGGCTCCCACCTCCCGTCTCCGCGCGGCAAGGTGCTTCCAGCGCCGCCGTTCCCACCGCCAGCGAGGCATTGCCAGAGACAATACGAACCACCATCCCGCTCCCATCCTCGGCTCCGACCGCAGGCAGCGAGATGTAAAACGCGTTGTCCGGGCCAACCGCCAGGGACACGGGCAGGTCTAATCCGGTCGCGACTGGCTCGGCGGAATCTGGACCGGTCTGCCGGACGAGCCGGCCCGAGTTCCGGGTGAGGAAGGGAGGTTCGGCAGTGTTGCCGGTGGACATCTCCAAGGCATAGAGGGCGCCGTCTGGTCCGAACGCGAGACCGGTCACCGTCGTCAGACCTGACCAGATCTCATCGATTGCTCCGTCATCACGAAGTTTGACAACCCGTGCCGCGCCGTCCGGATAGGGGACACCGCCGAGATACCCAACGTAGATCGTTCCGCGCGCGTCGAGGGCAATCGCGGTTGGCACCTGGTGATCGCCAGAGAGATCGGCGACCCGCGTCACCGCGCCATCCAGCATGACTCGCAGCACTTGCTGGCTGTTGCTCTCGACAACGAGCACGGATTGCCCGTCTGGCGCGGCGACCATGTCGAAGAACGAGCCGGAAGGATCGTAGTCGGCCTGCGGCGGCTGAGCGACCGGATGCGCTTGCAGCCAAGCCGTGAGATCCGCGATAAGCCTCACCGCTCCGTCAGTCTCGACGCGATAGAGCCCATTGGGCCGGTTGGGATTACCGTGGGCCGCGCCCCCGCCCGTCACCAGGGCGTAAACGGCGCCGTCAATGACGGTCAGATCGGCGACTCCGCCCACCTCGCCGGTGGCGGTTACATACGAGGGGAGTTCGGTGGCGACCGGCCGCGGGCAGCCATCCGCGATGCGGGAGATGCGCGCCGTCGGTCCTCCCTTGAACGGTCCGAGCGGAGGCGGCACGGATTCCATCCCGTCGCCAAGCGTCGTGCCGCCCGTGCCGGCCTCCGCGACCAGTAGCGTGCCATCATCGTCCCACGCCAGTCCTCGTGGATTAATCAGCCCCGAGGCAACCACGCGGACGCCGGCCTGCTGCTCTGCCCGCGCTGCAGGCACCAGGGAGAGAGCCACCGCGGCGGCGGAGAGCAGCAGAACAAGGAGTAGTGCGCGCAGGCGGCCCATGGCAAGTGACCTCCGGTATTGGCCTGTGGCGCCGATCTTCCGTCGCGTCCTGGTTTAACCCTTGAGGGCACCTGCGGTTAGCCCCTGCTGGATACGGCGCTGGAAGAGGACATATATTACAAGAGTGGGCAGCGTCGTAATTGTCAGCGCGGCGAAGAGCGCACTGTAGTCATTCTGATACCCTTGCTGGATCGCCAGAAAGGCGAGGCCTTGGGACAGGAGATATTTATTCTGGTCCGGGTTGAGCACCAAGGGAAGAATGAACTGGTTCCACTGGCCGATCACATTGAAAATGCCGATCGCAACAACCCCAGGTTTGGCGAGCGGCAGCATAATGTTGAAAAAGACGCGGTAGTGAGATGCTCCATCCAGAATGGCAGCCTCAGCGAGTTCGGACGGTAGGGAGCGGAAAAATCCCGTGAGAAAAAAGATCGAGAAGGGGAGCGAGTAAGCCGTGTAGACCAAGACCAGGCCATGGCGGGTGCTGAGCATGCCGAGATCCTGGACGACGAAGAACAGGGGCACGAGGGCGAGGAACACCGGAAACATGAGCCCAACCATAAAGAGATAGAAGATGGATTTGCTAAGTGGGAACTCATAGCGGGCGAGCACGTAGGCTGCCATCGACGAAACGATCAGGGTCAGCGTGACTCCTCCGGCGACCACAATGACGCTATTGGTGACATAACGTCCGATCATCGCCTGTGTCCAGGCACGTTCGAAGTTGTTCCACTGTAACGTAGCTGGTAGCTTCCACGGGTCAAAGATGATCTCCCTGTCGGTCTTGAAGGAGGTCATGATCATCCAAGCAAACGGGAAGATCACGACAATTGCCCAAATCAGCAGCACCAGTTGTACGACCGCGCCGGGGAACCGGGCGCCCGCCCGAGCGCGGGGAGCCGGCTGAACTGCCGCTCGTGGCAGCGTCGCTACCGCTGGCACGTTGGTTGTTTCCGGTGCTGTCATGGCTCTGCCTTTCAGGAATGCTGCTCAAAACTCCAGACGCTCACGCTGTGTAAAGCGCAGCGTGATGATGGAGAGGAACAAGGTCATGATCAGCAGCACGACGCCAATTGCCGATGCGTACCCGAATTGGCTCTGAGTAAAGGCAACGTCATACATGTACCGGGCGACCACATCCGACGCGTGGTTGGGTTTGCCTTCGGTCATGACTTGGACGATTGTGAAGAGATCGAGCGCGGCGATGCCGATGTAGACGATTGCCAACCGGATGTGATCCCACAGGAGTGGCACCGTGATGTCACGAAACGACGTCCAGCGACTGGCGCCATCCAGCGTCGCCGCTTCGTAAAACGACGTCGGTATGGATTGCATGCCCGCGATGAAGATCACCATGTAGAAACCGACCGATTGCCAAATTACCACCGCGGCGATGGCCCACAGGACGGTGTCTGGATCGCCGAGCCAGGAACGAGCAAAGCTGTCCAAGCCCAGTGCGCGCAGCGTGCCGTTAAGCAAGCCATAGCGAGGGTTATAGACATACTGCCACAACACCCCGATGATCACGACCGACATCACCTGAGGGAAAAAGTAGACAATGCGATAGAAATCTCCGCCTCGTACCGCCCGGCCGCCCTGAGCAAAGAGCCCGGCGAAGACAAGCGCTATCGAAAGAGTGACGAGCGGCAAGATAATGAGCATCTGGCCATTGTGCTTCAAAGATTTCAGAAAGATCTCGTCGTTGATCAGCTTCTCGTAATTTTCAAACCAGACAAACGTCTTATTTGCCGAGACACCTCGCCATCTTGTGAAAGAGTTGTAAATCGCCTGGGCATAGGGATATAGCACAAAGACTGCGTAAAGAAGAATAGAAGGAATGAGAAACGGAATAATCAGGCGATACTTGTGGTAATGCATCGCCACCCCCAACAGGCAATAAGGTTTGGGAGACAAGCGTGGAGCTTCCCGCTGCAAGCCTCCCGCAATCAGGAGGGAGGGGCACGGAATCGTGTGCCCCTACCGGCTCCTGGCTCCGAACTTCTCACCAGTTACCGCTGGTACTTCTTGATCGCCGGATCGTTCTTCACGGCATCGGCCGCTTCTTGGATCGCATTCATCACCTCTTCAACGCTGGCCCGGCCGTTGAGAAGCTCGCCGATCTGATCCTTCGCGGTATCCGCCAAGGGCTTGTACCAGCCATCGTAGCGCGCCTGAATGGTGTTCTCGCCGGCAGCAGCGAGCGCTTGTTGCGCGGACGCGAAGGCCGGGCCGAGATCGAGCCCGTCAGCCGCGCCCTGAACAACGGTGAGCGCCTTGGTGTTTTCCGAGAAGAACCGCGCCCCCTGCTTCGAGAACAGGATGCGCAGCCACTCCTTGCCGCCTTGTACGTTCTTGCCTTGGGCAGGAACGATGAAGTTTTCGCCGGCCCAGGCGGAGATCGCCTCAAAGGGGAGAACGTCGTTTGCCAGAGAGGGAGTCGGCGCGACGACCATCTGGAAGCCTTCAGGAATGAGGTCTTTCATTTCATTCTCGAGCCAGGTGCCGCATGGAATGAATGCTGCTCGGTGCTGCAGCCATTCCGCCTGCGACTCTGTGTGCGAGAGCGCTTCAGTTCCCTCAAGGATGTAGCCTTTGTCGGCTAGCATCTTGAAGGCGCTAAGAACGTCCGCCACTGCCGGCTGTTTCCAGGCATCCGGCTCAAGATTGTCGATCTTGATCACGGCCTCAATGCCCGCGTGCTTCGCAAGCATCTGATCAAAGAGCAAGCGCATGTATTGCGGATACTGACCCTGGTACGTCCAGGGCGCCATGCCGGATCCCTTGATCTCCTCGCACAGCGCCATCATTTCGTCCCACGTCTTCGGATACGCCCAGCCCTTTTCCTGGAAGAGGTTCTGGTCGTACCAAACGCCATAGACGGTCAGCGCATAGCGGAGGGCGAGCTGCTTGCCCTCGTAGACGCCGGTGTTCTGTGAGCCGGGCACCAGCGTATCAGCAAACGTCTTCCCCTCCGTATCGAATGCTGGCGCAGCCATCAGATCGGCCAAATCGGCAAGCTGGCCCTCTGCCACGAGCGCGGCTTCATCAAGACTCTCCGCGCCAGAGTTATCCATCACGTCCGGCGGGTTGCCACTGACAAAGCGTGGCTGATATTGCGGGCCAAGTCGCTGGGTACCGGTATAGTTGATTTGCGCTTCGGGATACAGTTCGTTATAGATGCGATTGACGTTCTTGGCATAGTCGTCGCCAAAGCCGCCCTTGAAAATCACTACTTCCAACGGCGCCTTGGGATCCACTCCTAGCGGATTGCTCGTATCGCGGTACTCCTGCGCCGCTCCACTGGCCGGTTCCAACGCCGCGAGAGCAGCCGCAACGACTGGAGCAGACATGCCAAGCCCAACAGCTCGCCGGAAGGCTTCCCGGCGACTGAGCGTGCCTGACATCACTTCCGCGAATATACGGTCGATGCGGTCGTCGCTCATCGTTTGATCCCTCCACACTGAGAGCGTACCCGCCACCGCTTGTGGCCCAGGGATAGCGTTAGGCTACCGCAAGTTGACCAGTGCGACAAATCGCGGCGAAGACGGACGATCCCGCGTATCCCGCCAACGGATTCCGCGCCCTCGGCCGACCTGGTCGCATCCAGTTCACGAAGCAAGGTATCGCAGCGCGACACGCGTCATTGTCTCGATACCGACCGCCATGGCGTCTTCATCAATGTCGAACCTCGGGTGATGGTGTCCCCAAATGAGCCCTTTCTCCGGGTTACGGCTCCCGACGAAGTAGAAACAGCCTGGAACGCGCTCAAGGAAATAGCTGAAGTCCTCCGCGCCCATGTGCATCGGCGCTTCCAGAACGTTGTCGTCGCCAACAACGCCTTGGGCGACGTCGCGAACCAGCGCTGTCATCTCCGGATTATTGACCGTCACCGGATACCCGTAGCGATAGTCAATATCGATCTCGGCGCGCATAGCCCCAGCGATGCCACGCGATAGCTCTTGAATGCGGGTCGCTAGCTGATCACGCACTGCCGGACTAAAGGAGCGCACCGTGCCCCGGAGCTCAGCCGTGTCGGGAATCACGTTCAGTGCTTCCCCTGCGCGGAATGCCCCAACGGTGACCACCGCCGGATCGAGGGGATCGATCTCGCGGCTGACAATCGTCTGCAAGGCCGTCACGATCTGGGCGCCCGTGACGATCGGGTCGATGGTTAGGTGAGGCTGCGCGCCGTGCCCGCCACGACCCTTGATAACCATCGTAAACCGGTCGGCCGCGGCCATGATTGGTCCTGGCCGCAGAGAGATCGTGCCGACCGGCTCTTCCTGGGCCACGTGCATCCCGAAGGCCGCGTCGACCTTGGGATCCTCCAGCACGCCCTCGTCGATCATGACCTTGGCACCGCCACCGCCCTCTTCCGCTGGCTGAAACACCAGCTTGACCGTGCCAGCAAATTGGTCGCGCCGCTCCATGAGCAGGCGTGCCACGGCCAGCAACATCGCGGTATGCGCGTCGTGACCACAGGCGTGCATCGTGCCTGGCACCTGCGAGCGATAGTCGACTTCGTTCTCCTCCTGAATTGGTAGGGCGTCCATATCGGCGCGAAGCAACACGACCTTCCCGGAGCCCGGTTGCTGCCCCCGGATCAGGCCCGTGACGCCGGTCACAGCGATGCCTGTCCGGATATCTTCGACGCCAAGCGACCGCAGGCGCTCTGCTACGAACTGAGCGGAAGCAAACTCCTGGAACCCAAGCTCGGGATGCTGATGCAGAAACCGCCGGTCGGCAATGACGCCCGGCAAGATCTCGTCGATCTCTTGGCGAAGGTCGGTCACAACACTGCTCATGGTCTCCTGCAATCCTTTCTCACCTCCCCGATGGGAAGTCGCCAATGCTCACAAGCTCTACGTTACGCCCCGGAGAGGTAGCGAAGCGCAGCGCGCGTCATGGTCTCGACGCCGATCGCCAGCGCCGCTTCATCAACATCGAAGCGGGGGTGGTGATGTCCCCAGATCAACCCACGCTCTTGATTGCGGCTACCAACGAAGAAGAAGCAACCTGGCACGCGGCTCAAGAATTCGCTGAAATCTTCGGAGACCACCATCAGCGGACCATCCGCAACGTTCTCCGGCCCAACGACCTCCGCCGCGGCTTGCTGCACGACGCGGGTCAGTTCCGCGTTGTTGACGAGCGGCGGCGCGCCAAAGGTGAACCGGAGACTGATCGACGCGCGCATGGCCGCCGCCACCTCCTCGGCGACCGCGGCGAGCCGCGCCTTAACCTCCTCCCGCTGCCATTGGGCAACGGTGCGCGTCGTTCCGCCAAGCTCAGCGACATCCGGTATCACGTTGGCGGCATCGCCAGCATTGAAACGGCAAATCGAGACGACCTCCGGCATGGTTGGATCCCGCTCGCGAGAGACGAGCGTCTGCACGGCGCTGACGAGATAGGAGCCAACGGCAATGGGATCGACCGTTGATTGTGGACGCGCGCCGTGCCCTCCCTTGCCCTGGATAGTGATCGTGAACCCATCGGCGCCGACCATGGCGGTCCCTGGCCGGGCCCAGACCTGGCCGAGATCGGCGCCCTGCCAGATATGGAGCCCGAAAGCAGCATTCACCTTCGGGTTCTCCAGTACGCCCGCGTCGATCATCGCTTTGGCACCGCCGCCCCCTTCCTCCGCTGGCTGGAAGACGAGCTTGACGGTGCCAGCGAACAGGTGCCGCCGCTCCATCAACATCCGTGCGGTGCCCAGGAGCATGGCAACGTGCGCGTCGTGCCCGCAGGCGTGCATCTTGCCCGGTGCCTGCGACCGGTATTCGACGTCGTTTTCCTCCACGATCGGTAGCGCATCCATGTCCGCGCGGAGCAAGAGCACCTTCCCATCGCCCGGACCTTCCCCATGGATGAGCCCCGTGACGCCCGTCACGGCGACTCCAGTGCGGACATCGGCCACGCCGAGCGCGCGCAAGCGCTCGGCAACGAACTGTGCGGTGGCAAATTCCTGAAACCCAAGCTCCGGATGCTGGTGCAGGTAGCGCCGGTCTGCGACGAGACCGGGATAAATCTCATCGACGTCGCGATGAAGCGTCGCGTCCGCGGCAGTCATCGTTGGTGCAAGCTCCTGACTCTGATACACGGACTCCCGTTCACACGTTCGCGGGACACAATACCAAAGAACGCGCGCTAGTGCGGACCGGCCATGGTAGCATCCACGCGGCCCGTGGAAGGCATGCGGCCATGCGGATCACGGAGAAGGAGTGTCGCTATGCAACACGACGAGCCAATGGATGAGGAGCGCGCCCGTGCGCTCGCCGAGCAGGCCGTGGAGCGCGCGGGAGGCACGCGGCACGTCTATCGCACGCCGCGGCACCCGTTTGCCCTTCATCCTTCGACGGTCTATGACATCGAGGGCGTGCGCGTTGAGCTACGCCATGGGGAGATCAGCAGTCCGGCGATCGTGACCGTGGCTGGGTATGTCTTTGAAATCCACGAAGAAGCCATCGACTTGTTGCTGCGCCCGCCGAAGCCGCGTGCCTCGGGCGGAGCGTCATCCGGCTAGGCAACGCCGCTGGCTGTCCGCCGTGTTCAAGGGTCGGAGAGGAGGTGGACCGTGATCGCCTTTCGGCAAGAAGGCCGAGTTGCCGTGCCAGGTGGGTACATTTGGTATGGCATCGCCGGTGAGTGCGGGGGAGTGCCCCTGCTGACGCTGCACGGCGGTCCCGGCTTTCCCCATGACTATCTCACCTCGCTTGCTGCCCTAGCCGCCGAGCGCCCGGTCATCTTCTACGACCAGCTTGGTTGTGGCCGGAGTGACCGGCCAGACGACCCGTCGCTCTGGACGGTCGAGCGCTTCGTCGAGGAAGTCCGGCAGGTGGTGGGCGCACTTGGTCTTGATCGCTACCACCTGCTTGGCCAATCGTGGGGGAGCATGCTGGCGACGGACTTTGCGCTGACCCGGCCAGCCGGGCTGGTCAGCCTGATCCTTGCGAGCCCGCCTCTCTCGATTCCCCGCTGGCTTGCCGATTGCGCACGCTACCGCCAGGAGCTTCCCGCCGAGGTGCGGGCGGTGCTCGACCAGCATGAGGCCGCCGGTACAACCGGCAGCGCGGAGTATCAAAAAGCGGCGATGGCGTTCTACCGGCGCCACGTGTGCCGCCTCGATCCCTGGCCGCCGGAGCTTCTGCGCTGCCTGGAGGGCGTCGGCTGGCCGGTCTACCACGCGATGTGGGGACCCAACGAGTTCTTCATGACCGGAACACTTCGCACCTACGATCGCACGCCGCGTCTTGGTGAGATCACGCTTCCCACGCTCTTTACCTGTGGCCGGTACGATGAGGCGACGCCCGAAGCGACGGCGTGGTATGCCTCGCTGGTGCCGGGAGCCCGGTTGGCCGTCTTCGAGCAGAGCGCTCACATGCCGCATCTGGAAGAGCGCGAGGCGTATCTCATCACGGTGCAGGACTTCCTGGACGACGTGGAGCGAGCCAAGAACGGTTCCTCAACGTGATGCCACGCTCGTTGCTTGCCGCAGCCTGCTGGCAACTCGCGGCGTCAGCGTCATCGGGAAGCAAGCAGCGGCGTGTTGCTGGCAAGCGCGGTGCATCGCGCCCCGAAACTAACCCCTGGACCCCTGACTCCTCACCTGTTGGGGCTGGTCACCGGTCCCGCCCGCAGAGGTCAGTTGAGGGGCTAGGAGTTAGGGGAGGGGTCAGGAGTCAGGGGTCGGGGGTCGGCGTAGGGGTTAGGGGTTAGGGGTTAGG
>JBHOQQ010000129.1:0-44763 GCA_042408955.1 Thermomicrobiales bacterium | reverse complement strand
CCTAACCCCTGGCAGGCATGCTTCATGCACGGTTGCTGGAGTGCCTCGCTCATGGTGCTGGCCGTCGTACGATTGACGCAAACGGTGCTGGCACGACCTTGGAGTCATGATGACCAGCCTGAGCAAGCAGCCCCGATCTTGGTTGCACGCCCGCATCCCCACGCGGTGGATCATTCAAGTGGTCGTGGCCGGATTGGCTCTCTCACCATCTCTCGCCGCGGCCCACGCACGCTGGTTTGTGAATGAGGCCGAGCAGCCCCCAACTGACTGGAGCCGTCTCTTCTCCGTCCCAGTGCTGATTGCGCTCCTCGCTGGGCTCAGCGTGGTGCTCGTGCTCGCGTGGCTTCAGCGGATTGTTGATGATCCGCTCTGGCCTCGGCCCCCCTTCTTCCAGCGCCTTGAGCCCGCTGCCCCGGCGATCCTTGGCGTGCAAGCGGCGATCACGCTCGTGTTCGAGGCCAGCCGCCTCCATCTCTTTGCTCCCAACATCGATCTGCCGCGCACTGCCTTCGGCGTGTTCCTTGCGATGATCGCCGTGGTGGCGAGCTTTTCCTTTATTACCGGCGTCCTGACTCGCCTTGGCGCTCTGGCAGTCATTGAGCTTTGGCTGCTCGCCTTCGCCTATGCCCCATGGGAGCAGGTCATTGAGCACATCCTCTTTGTCGGCATCGCGATCTATCTGGTTGCCGTCGGCCGTGGCGTGGTTCGGTACGATACCGGGCGAGAGGAGGATCGCCTCCCGCTTACCGACCGCCTGCTGCCCCACGCTTTGACCATCCTCCGCGTTTCCGCGGGGATCTCCGTCCTGGTGCTCGGCCTAACGGAAAAGCTGCTCAACCTTGAGCTTGGCGAGGCATTTCTTCGCGCGTATCCGCGGTTCAACCTTGGGCGCGAGCTCGGCTTGAGCTGGTTCACCGACCGGCTATTCGTCGAGTTCGTGGGCATCGTCGAAGTCGTGGCTGGGTTTGCGCTGATCTGCGGCTACCTTCCCCGCTTGGTCATCCTCACCCTTTGGATCCCGTTCAATTTGGGGATCGCCTTCTTGCCACCGCAAGAGCTGATCGGCCACCTGCCGATCCTCTCCACCATGTACGTCTTGCTGGTGCGTGGCACCGAAGGTGTGCCACCGCCGGAAATTGCGGACGAGGCGGCCCCTGCGCAGCGCCCAGCCGAGCTCGCCACGCCCGCACCGCCTCGCTCATCGCCCTCGCGCGTGTGACCCTGGCCGCTACAATCCGGTCGTGTTGCCTGGACAAGGCACGCATCGCCTTGCCCGTGGAAGTCAGGATATGCAGGCGCCACAACGACTAGACCATCAGCATGGGGAATCGCGAGTGCTCGTGACGCCAGCTCTTGAAGTCCGTGAGGTCTACGCGAGCTATGTCGAGGGGCGACGCGTGCTGCCGGTGCTCGCTGGTGTGTCGCTGGCCGTGCATCAGGGCGAGTTTGTGGCAGTCGTTGGCCCGTCCGGATCGGGGAAGAGCACCCTGCTCGACATCATCGCCGGGTTGGTAACCCCGGACAGCGGGGAGATCCGCATCAATGGCCAGCCTGCCACGGCGGCAGATCGTCTCGGGTGTGCAGCCTACATGCGCCAGCGTGACTTGCTGCTCCCCTGGCGAACCGCGCTCGACAACGCGGCGCTTGCCCTCGAAGTCGCTGGCGTGCCCAGGCGAAGGGCGCGCGCAATGGCGCTGGCCCGGTTCTCCGAGTTCGGCCTCGATGGCTTTGCCCAGGCGTATCCTGCCCAGTTGTCTGGAGGAATGCGGCAGCGCGTTGCCTTTCTCCGCACGGTCCTCTCTGGCCGGTCCCTCTTGCTCCTCGATGAGCCGTTTGCGGCGCTCGACGCGCTTACCCGTGTCACCATGCACGACTGGCTGGGCAAGCTCCTCCAGCGCGAGCAGCGTACTGTCCTTCTCGTAACGCATGATGTTGATGAGGCGATTTTTCTCGCTGATCGGGTGGTGGTGTTTACGCCACGCCCAGCCAGAATCGCGCACATCGAGCACATCGACGTGCCCCGGCCGCGTGCTCGCTCAATCCTTGCCGACGCCAGGTTTGTCGCTCACAAGGCCGCGATTTTGGCAACCGTTGGCTTGCTCGATGGGCAAGGAGCGATGCCGTGACAGGGGATGAGTCTACGCTATTAGGAGAGCAGATCCTGCGCCTCTTGCCCGCTCCTTCCCCAGCGGTTCGACTTGCGCGGAGGCTTGCTCCCCTCACATTGCTCGTGCTCGGTCTGGCGGTTTGGGAAGTCTGGGTGCGCTGGGCAGATACGCCACGCTGGTTCTTGCCCCCACCCAGCATGATCGCCCGCACGATCGTCCACGACCGTACCCTGCTGCTCGACAACGCCTGGGTAACCCTCCAGGAGATCATCCTCGGATTTCTCGTGGCGCTTGTCGCGGGGATGCTGGGAGCGATCGCCATACACGGCTCGCGGGTGGTCGGGCGGACGCTCTATCCGGCGCTCGTCGCGAGTCAGGCCGTGCCGATCGTGGCGCTGGCCCCCCTGTTGCTCATCTGGTTTGGCCATGGAATAACGCCGAAAGTGATCGTGACTGCGCTCGTCGCGTTCTTTCCCATCACCGTGAATGTCGTTGATGGCTTTCGGTCTGCCGACCGGGAACTTCTCGATCTCCTCCGCGCGCTCGGTGCGGGCCGGTGGGCGCGCTTCCGGCTGGTCACGTTTCCTTCGGCGTTGCCGTTCTTGTTCTCTGGTGCTCGCGTCGGCATTGCCGTCGCGGTGATCGGCGCAGTGTTCGGCGAGCTTGTCGGAGCAGATGCGGGCTTGGGGCATCTCCTCACGCTTTCGAGTGCGAACCTGCGCACCGATCGCGTCTTTGCCTGTGTCACGATCCTCGCGGTGCTCGCGGTCGGCCTGTTTGCCCTTGTCACCGTGCTTGAGCGACGGCTGTTGCCGTGGCGCCGCCTTGTCACTGGCGAACGCTCCGCGTGACAGCGCGAGGGGCGCACAACGGCCCGGCTTGCGCCTCCCACGTGTCATCCCACGCGTCAACGAGTCTCCGCGCGATGATTTTTTTCTGTGAAAAAGGTCCTCACCCTCTTGCGTCCGGACAGGGGGCTTGCTAGATTGCAAGGAAAAGGATCTGTGCTATTTGCTGGGCATTTATGAGCATTTATTTGTTCGGGCGGTCGTGCGGGGCTGCCCGATCGTGCGGGGTGACGCGGACGTTTCCAGTAAAGGCCGTCCGATTGCAGCGCGCAACCTCGCGCAGGAGCGATCGAGACAGCAGCCCAGTCATTCCAAGCTGGCGGCGCGACCCGTGATGACGGGGAGCGGAGTGCTGGCATGACCAGTGTGCCATTCAGTGGGTAGATACGTTCTGCCTTCTGCGTGACTCGCTTGATCCAGGAGAGAACCATACAGGGCAGTTGGTAGGGGACAATCCAGGCATTCGGCGTGCCGCGCGAGTGGTGCTCGTATCCCATGGGAAGGGGATTCGGCGATGAACAGGAGAGTTACGTCACGCTCGGCGGCTGCGCTGCGTGTGCTGGGTGTCCTGGCCATGCTGGCAAGCTGGTGGGCCTTTGCCACGAGTGGTGCAATCGCAGGCCCAGCGTTGCCAGGGCGCGTCGTGGTCGAGCGCCACGACGACGCGTCAAGCAACGCAACCGGCGCAGATGCTGGCACAGCCACCTCCGGTGGAGCTTCGGGCGGGTCTGGCGCCTCGGGGGGATCGGGTGCGTCTGGCGGCTCAGGCAGCGCTGGTGATGCTTCGGCAAGCGGTGGCGGTGCCACGGGCGGCAACGCGAGCGGAGGTGGCGCGACTGGCGGTACCGGTGGCAACGCCAGCGGCGATACCACAGGTGGAGACACGATTGGCAGCGTTGCCAGCGGCGGCGATGCGACCAGCGGCGATGCGACCGGCGGAAGCAGCAACTCTGGCGGCGCTGCAACAGGCGGCAATGGCACCGGCGGCGCTGCGACAGGCAGCACGTTCGGCGGGGCAGTTGCTGGCGGCAATGCCACCGGAAACACGGTTGCCGGTGGCACCACGGTCACGGGCACCCTCGGTAGCTCGGCCACGGGTGGCAACGGCGGAGCCGGAGGGGCAGAAGATAGCTGGGGCGGCGACGGGGGCGACGCCGATGCCGGCAATACCACCGGGGGACGCAATCAAGGTGGCAGCGCGACCGCTGGCGTCGTGATCGGTGGTGCTGCTGTCAGCCTCGTGAGCGGTGGTGGCAATGTTGGTGGCACTGGACTCGGCGGCGTCGCGTTCGGCGGTGACAGCATCGGCGGTCTTGCCATCGGTGGAATGGCGATTGGTGGCTCGGCAGAGACCGGTGCCACCACCGGTGGGCTCACCATCGGCGGGGCAAACGTTGCCGGATCTGGTAGTCTCGCCACTGGCGGAGCAGCGTTTGGCGGCGACGGAACCGGCGGCGCAGGTGGCGTCGCGATTGGCGGCGCCGGGGTCGGCGGCAATGGTGGCATTGGTGGAGCGGGCGGCGTCGGTGGCACGGCTGCAACGGGCGACGCGCTTTCTGGCGATGGCGGCAACGCCGATGCCTACGCCTCGTCACAGACTAGTCCCCAGGATGACGTGATCAGCAATGCGGCGGGCGGTGCCGGGGGTGACGCCGTCACGGGAGACGCGTTGGGCGGCAATGGCGGCACCGGTGGTGAAGGTGGCGCGGCCGCGGATGGCGCGGGCGGCGACGCAACCAGCGACGCTGGCGAAGGGCTCGGCGGCGGGGCCACGGCTGGGAATGCGCTGGGTGGCAATGGCGGCGATGCGTCTGGCGACGTCAATGGCGGGCTCACTGTTGGCGGCATCGCTGCGGCTGGCGATGCGAGCGGTGGCGCGGCCGCCGGTGGCACGGCCAGTGACGGTGGGACCGCGACCGGTGGCCATGGATCTGGTGGCTCTGCCGCCGATACTGTCTTCTCGGGCACGGTTGGTGCTCGTGGTGCTTTTGGTGGCACCGTAACCGGAGGCTCGGCGCTCACAGCGACGCTCGGTTGCTTTGCGGAGGCCGGCAATGGTGGCAACGGCAGTGCTGCGCTCGATGCAGCCGGTGGCGACGGCGGCGATGCAAGCTGCACCGAGCCAGAAGATGGCGCTGGGGTGAACAATGGTGGTGGCAACTCGGGCGGCGCGGCAAGCGCGGGTGCGACAGGCGGCGGCAGTGCGGCTAGCCGGGTAGCTAGCGGTGGCAACACGGGTGGCAATGGCACTGGGGGGAGCGCGGCTGGTGGTGCGAGCACTGCCGGTGCCGCGGCCGGTGGCAACGCGATTGGTGGTGACGCCGCGACAGGGGATACCACTGGCAGTATCAGCGCCGGTCTCGGCGTTGAAGATGATGCCGCGAACACTGGGGGCGATGGCGGCGCGGCTTCCGGCGGTGATGCCTCAGCAGGTGCCGGGTCCGGCGGAAACGGCGGATTTGCTGAAGGTGGCGCCGGCGAAGGTGGCTCCGGCGGCGCGGGTGGTGCCGGCGGCGCGGGTGGCGCTGCCGCCACGGGCGATGCGACTGGTGGTCATGGCGGCAACGCCGCCGGCGCGGCTGTAGGCGAAGACTGCGGATGCACTGGCGTCGAGAGCCTAGCGCTCGGTGGCGCTGGCGGCGCGGGCACCTCGGGTAATGCGAGCGCGGGCCAAGGCGGCACTGGAGGCAGTGGCGGCGCCGGTGGTGAAAGCGCCGGAGGCGAGGCTTCCGCGACTGGTGGATTTGCGCAAGGCGGCTCTGCCCTTGCCGGCGACGCGACTGGTGGCGCCGGTGGTGCTGCCACTGGCAACGTGACGGGTGGCACGACGAGCGGCGGCTCCGCGCTGGCCGGCGATGCCGCTGGCGGCCAGGGAACAGGCGGAGACAGCGGGCCAGGTGGCCGCGCGGCCGGTGGGGCAGGAACCGGCGGTAACGCGACAAGCGTCACTTTCGGCTATCAACTGGTGGTTGGAGGATTTGCGATTGGCGGCAATACCGCTGGCGGTGACGCCCTGACGCTCACCGCCGGATGCGTCGCTGACGCGAGTAGCGGCTTCGGTGGCGATGGTGGCGCCGGTGAAGCCGCGGACGGTGGCGATGGCGGCAATGCCGACTGCGATGCCACGGTTGGTGGCAACAACGCAGGCGGCGCTGCCGCAAATTCCGGCGTCTTTGGCGGGAATGCCGCGGTCGCCATCGAAAACGCCAACAATTCCGGCGGTGATGGAGCCGGTGGGTCAGCATTTGCTGGCAGCAGCACCGGCGGCACCGGCACCGGTGGGGATGCCCTTGGTGGCGGTACCGGCGGGAGCGGCACCGGTGGCGCTGGCGGCGCTGGCGGCACTGCCACTGGTGGCACCGCGTCTGGCGGTGCCGCGCTGAGCGTTACGACTGGGAGCGTCGCACTTGGCGGTGCCGCGGTTGGAGGGACGCAAGCGGGTGGCATGGCAGCAACCCTCACCGTGGGCTGCTCCGCGCGTAGCTTGCCTGGCGGCGATGGCGGAGATGGCGAGGACGCCAACGGCGGTGATGCAGGGAGCGCCACTTGCGACGATGCTGACGGCGGCTCAAATACTGGTGGCGACGCTGAAGCCGGTGTTGTCGCGGGTGGCGATAGCGGCTCTCCTCAAGCACCAGTGACAACGAGTGGCGGCAGCAATAGTGGTGGTAACAGCCTCGCGGGTAGCGCCTGGGGTGGCGTGAGCCAGGGTGGCAATGGCACCGGCGGCACGGCTGGCGTGGGTGATGGCGATATCACCGCGGGCGCGGTCGCTGGTGGCGCCGCCGTGGCCGCTGGCAACAGCGGCGGAGCCGGCGGCTCGGCCAATGGCGGTGACGCGGCTGGCGGCAATGCCAGCGGCGGAAGCGGCAACAATGCGACGGCCGGCGTCGGTCTCGGCGGTTCGGGTGGCGCTGGTGGTTCTGGTGGCGCTGGTGGCAGCGCCGCATCGGGTGATGCGACTGGCGGGCATGGTGGCAACGCCGCCAGCCTAGCCGTGGGCGACGCATGCGACTGTGCGGTGGTGAGCGAAGCGGTTGCCGGTACGGCTGGCGATGCCACCAGCGGGGACGTGCTTGCGGGAGATGGTGGCAGTGCTGGCAGTGGTGGCATCGGTGGCGCCGGGAACGCCGGATCAGCAAGCAGCAATGGCGGCAGCGCGATCGGCGGCGATGGAACGGGCGGCAGCGCGGCCGGCGGCGCCGGCGGTGCAAGCTCCGGTGATACCAATGGAGGACATACCGCTGGCGGCCGGGTGAGCGCGGGCACAGCGGTAGCGGGCAATGGCACGGGCGGCGATGCTGGCTCGGGCGGCGTGGCAACCGGCGGTGATGCGGCCGGTGGCGATGCTATCGCCGTGACGAGCGCCACGGCGCTGCAAAGTGGTGTCGCCAGCGGCATGAGCGGAATCGCTGGCATGACATTCAGTGTGACGACTGGATGCATTGCAAGTGGCGGCGCGGGTGGTGCCGGCGGAGATGGCGAGGAAGCTGAGGGTGGCGACGGCGGCGATGGTGATTGCGATTCAACCTTCGGTGGTGGCAATGCCGGTGGCGCGGCCATCAGTGGCGATGTGCGCGGCGGCTCGATCCAAGACGCGGCAACGTATGGCGGGAACAACGCCGGCGGAGACGCGATTGGCGGGAATGCCAATGGCAGCGAGACCGTGCCAGTCAGCCGCGGTGGCGATGGCACCGGAGGCGATGCCTTCGCTGGCGATGCCGCAACCGGTGACACACTCGGAAGCGTGGTGCTGAGCGCAGGAAACGCGGGCGGCGCTGGCGGCCGCGCCGGAGGTGGCGACGGTGCGGGCGGAGAGGCCACGGGGGGCATCGGCGGCGAGACCTTTGGCGGAAATGGGTCTGGTGGTCATGGTGGCTCCGGTGGCGCCGGCAGCAGTGGTGGTGCGGCCGCATCTGGCGAGGCGACCGGAGGGCACGGTGGCAACGCCGCGGCGCAGGCAGCCGGTCTCATCACTGTCTCTCCCGATCCCGATGCATTTGCGATGGCTGGTGATGGCGGGGCCGCGACGAGCGGACTCTCGATCTCCGGCGCGGGTGGTACGGGTGGCGCCGGTGGTGCCGGGGCTGCCGGAACTGCTGGCTCCGCCGTGGCTGATGGTGGTCATGCGGCCGGAGGCACCGGTTCCGGCGGAAATGCGAGCGGTGGTGCAGGCGGCGTTGCTGCTGGCGACGCAGTTGGCGGCACGACAGCCGGGAGCGTTGCGCTGAGTGGCGGCGCGATCGGCGGTGACGGCACTGGCGGGGCCGCGGCCGATGCCGGGGGTGCGACTGGCGGCGCAGCAACCGCTGGCATGGTCGAGAGTAGCACCGGCGGCGGTGTGCTGACTGGGGGGGGTGCACTACCAGATGCGGAAGCCGTGGTAGCCGGTGGCTCGGTCGTCTCGATCACAACTGGATGCACCGCGCTTGGCGGAACGGGTGGCATTGGTGGCGACAGTGACATCACCGATGGTGGCAATGGCGGATACGCCGAGTGCCAAGACACAACCGGCGGTGGAAGCACCGGTGGCAACGCAGAGGCCGGCGACATCACGGGCGGCAGCATCGGTGGTGGCGCGAGCAGGACCGTTGGTGGTGGTAATGCCGGGGGCTTTGCCAATGGCGGCACCGGCACGGGCGGATCGTCCGTGGGTGGTGACGGCTCTGGTGGCACTGCGGCCGGTGGCGATGCGCTCGGCGGATCCACAATCGGTGGGATCGTCGCTGGCGGTGGCAATGCCGGTGGCAGCGGTGGTGACGCCTTTGGCAACGATGGTCTCGGCGGCACTGGTGCAGGCGGGAACGGCGGAACCGCCCTCGGCGGTGATGGGACCGGCGGGAATGGCGGCGACGCCGGTCGTGGCGGCGACGGCGGAGCTGCGGCATCTGGCGATGCTGTTGGCGGAGAGGGTGGCAATGCTGCGGCCCAGGCGCAGACGGAAAACTGCACGAGTTGCCTGGCGACGGCAGCGGCAGATGCTGGCACTGGCGGGTACGCGGAAAGTGGCGCGGCTATTGGCGGCCGGGGTGGTATCGCCGGCTCAGGGGGCGCGGGCGGCGTGGCCGCCGGTGGCTCCTCCTCGGCAAGTGGCGGCGATGGTCTTGGCGGCCAAGCGAACGAGGCTGGACAGGCGACCGGCGGCCGCGGTGGCGATGCGTCCGGCGACGCCGCCGGAGGGCTGACAACCGGTGGCATCGCGGTTGGCGGTGACGCGGCGAGTGGCAGCGGCGCCGGTGGCAATGCCGGGTCTGGTGGTGCTGGCACAGGCGGGAATGCAATCGGTGGCACGGTAGCAAGTGTCACCACCGGCGGTGTGCTGCAAGGAAGCGGGGCCTTCGCTGGCATGCTCGTTGGAGGCAGCGTTCTCGACGCGACAACTGGCTGTTTCGCCAGTGGTGGCTCGGGTGGCGCTGGAGGCTCCGGCGACGACAGCGACGGCGGAGACGGTGGCCAGGGATTGTGTGGCGAGACTTTCGGCGGCAATCACTCTGGCGGCGATGCCACCGTTGGCGAGGTGAGCGGCGGCAATATCGGTGGCTATGAATTCGGAACGTCGGGCGGAGGCAACGCGGGCGGCGCCGCGTTCGGCGGCAGTGGCACCGGCGGAACAAGCACAGGCGGTTCCGGCACCGGCGGCGACAGCACGGGTGGCTCCGCGTCCACGAGCGCAGTCGTAGGCTCAATCGTCGCTCATCAGGGCAACACTGGCGGAGGTGGCGGTGCAGCGGCAGGGAATGGCACCGGCGGTGACGGGGGTGATGCCTCTGGGGACACCGTCGGCGGTGTGACTGCCGGCGGCCGGGCGACTGGTGGGAACGCCACGGGCGGGAATGCCGGGGGCGGTGCGAGCGGTGCCGGAGGCACTGGCACAGGCGGCAACGCCACCGGCGGAGCTACTTCGAGCGTTACTACCGGTGGGGTGGCCCTGACCGGAGGCGCCATTGGAGGACCGGTCATCGGTGGCGACGTCGAAACCACGGCAGCGGACGGCGAAGAGTCCGCGGGCACGGTGGGCTGCATCGCGCTTGGTGGCGTCGGTGGCGCGGGTGGCCCCGGAGACGATGCGGATGGCGGGAACGGCGGCGACGCTGAGTGTGGTATCACCGATGGTAGTGGTAGCTCCGGCGGTGATGCGACTGCTGGTAATGTGCGTGGCGGCGATGTTGATGGGGCCGGCCAGCAGTTGACGCTCGGTGGATCGAACACGGGCGGTGAAGGCCGAGGCGGTGCTGGCGACGGTGGCACCGCGACCGGTGGCGAGGCGGTTGCTGGCGGAGCCACTGGTGGCAATGCGACGACAGGGATGACATTCGGTGGCGTTGTCGTTGGTGGCGGCAACACGGGCGGCACCGGCGGAATCACGCGCCCGGCCACGGCCACGGGTGGCGCCGGCATTGGTGGCGACGGTGGATTCGCCGCTGGCGGTGCGGCGACCGGTGGTGCGGCTGGCACCGGCGGTGATAGCGGATCGGGCGGCAGCGCCGCGTCGGGCGACGCGATTGGTGGTGATGGTGGGAACGCGGCTGCAACGGCTGCAACTGCCGCGTGCGACGGGTGCGGCGCCGCTGTCGCGAGTGCTGATGCAGGCGATGCCGGTTCGGCGGTGAGTGGCACGGCAAGCGGTGGAAACGGTGGCCGGGGCGGATCCGGCGGCAACGGTGGTACCGGGATTGGCGGCTTCGCATCTAGCAGTGGTGGTGCCGGCGTCGGCGGCGACGGTGACGCGGGAGATGCCAGCGCTGGTGGCGGTGGTGGTGCCAGTGGCCACACCGTCGGTGGCAATACGACCGGTGGCAGCGCGGTCGGCGGTGTGGCTGCCGGCGGCGTGGCCGTTGGGGGCACCGCGAGCGATGGCGGCTCCGGGACGGGTGGCGATGGTTCTGGCGGGAACGCCGGTAGCCTGACAGTGGGCGGCGGGGCCGTTGCCGGTAGAGCCTTCGGACAAACGGTTCTCGGTGGCGATGCCAGTGGTTTCTTTGAGGATAGTGAGGAAGGCGATGCCGCCTATACCGTTGGGTGCCTTGCCATTGCTGGCTGGGGTGGCAATGGCGACAGTGGCCCGGGCGGAGATGGCGGTGACGCATCCTGTGGCGACACGTTCGGCGGTTCTATCGCCGGCGGTGACGAGGAGGCTGGCGACGTCAGCGGCGGGAGCGCAACGCTCTCAGTCATCGGCGGCGGAAACACTGGCGGCGCAGGCACCGGTGCTCCCGGCATTGGCGGTACCTCAGGTGGCGGGAGCGCCATTGCTGGCGATGCCACCGGCGGAGACGCCGCATCCGGCGACACGATCAGTACGCTTATCCTGGGTGGCAGCAACGAAGGCGGCGCTGGCGGCGATGCTCTCGCGGGTGATGGCACTGGCGGCGTTGGCGCCGGTGGTGGCGGCGGCGAAGCTGGCGGTGGCGACGGCGCTGGTGGAGCCGGTGGTAACGCTGGACATGGCGGTCCGGGTGGACCGGCAGCCTCGGGCGACGCGGTCAGCGGTGACGGTGGCCATGCCGACGCCTCAGCGTTCACTGGAGCTGCCTTGCCAGACGCCATAGACGGTGATGCCGGCTCAGCGGGCCCCTGGAATGGGGACGGCAGCGCGGTCGGCGGAGACTGCACCGGCGTCTGCATCGTCTACCAGGTTGATGGCGATTGCACCGGCCTCTGCGTCGTCGAGACGATTGTGGCTGGCGACTGCACCGGCGTGTGTGAGACGGGCGGCGTGGTGAGCGGGGATTGCACGGGATTCGGTTGTGACACCGGCGACGCTAGCGTGTTTGCGTTCGGCTCGGGTGGCCAACAGGAAGCCGGAACCGCCCATAACAGCATTGACCCGGATGACGACGCGGAGGTCGCCTCGGTCCGAGCGCTGCCCTCAACTGGCGTGGGGGCGGCCCATACGCTGCCGCGCGCATGGCTGCTGCTGGCCGCACTCCTGGTGCTTGCTGGCGGCAGCGGACTCGCCTGGCAACGCAAGCCGCAGGCCTGAGGTGCGGCCGCGTTGAGCCAGGGGGAGTCGAGCAGTCGGCCGAGTGCTCACGCCTTGAGGTGGCTGCCTAGTGACGGCTGGTCGCTGCTTGTGACGTACAATGCTCTCGGTTGGCCCTGCGCTCGAAGCCCAGGGCTAACAGGTTTGCTCGTCCTGATGATGCAACGACGCATGCGTTTGTGTGGGTGTCAAGAGTGCCGCGAGAAAAGGTGCTGACGCTTGCTGGTCTCTTGCATCCAGGAATTTCCTGGCTTGCTTCGTGCCGTTCCTTTGACATCGTTGTGGGCTGCACCGCGCGGATGCCGAGACAACGGACCGCCGGAAAGCCCACGTTGTTCCGCGTCGGGACCCGTCAGGCTGCGCGTGGCTGCGTTGTGGGCAGCAGGCGTTCCCTTGCGGAAATCGAGGCGTGAGAGTGAGAATCCCAGCGTTCTGGTGCGGGAGAACGCTGGGATTGACAATGGGATGGAGCAGCGCATGGGAGATTCCCTTCTCGGCAACGTGGCGCTTGTGACTGGAGCAGGGTCTGGCCTGGGGCAAGCCAGTGCCATCGCGCTGGCCGCGGAAGGAGCGCGTGTCTTTGTCACTGAGCTACCTGACCGGCACGACCGTGCCGAGGAGACGGTGGCCACGATCCGCGCAAGCGGCGGCACGGCGGACGCACTCGTTCTCGATGTGCGCAACCTTGACCAGATTGCCGGCTGCGTGCACGAGGTGGTTGCCCGCGCTGGCCGCTTGGACATCCTGGTCAACAACGCTGGCATCAACATCCGGCGCATGGCCTTCGACGTGACGGAGGCTGATTGGGATGCGGTGCTAGATGTCAATCTCAAGGGGGTCTTCTTTGTCGCCCAGGCTGCGGGTAGGGTGATGCGAGATCAGCGTCCGCCCGGCGGATGCATCGTCAACATGGCCAGCATTATGGGGTTGACCGGGTACTACCAGCGCACGGCGTATTGCGCGAGCAAGGCGGGTGTGGTCAACCTCACGCGCGTTTTGGCGATTGAATGGGCTCCGTTCGGCATTCGCGTCAATGCAGTCTGCCCCACCTTTGTCGACACGCCCTTGACCCGCCCGCTGTTTGAGCGCGAGCCCGAGATGCTGAGGGATATCCTGGACCGCACCTTGCTGCACCGGCTGGCGACGCCGGAGGAGGTGGCCGCGGCGGTGGTCTTCCTGGCCGGTCCGGGCGCGTCGATGATCACCGGCCACGCCTTGGCCGTAGATGGTGGCTGGACGGCGATCTAACCCAGCTTCTTCACGGCGCAGCGCAGTGCCGCTGGCCGCATGGGGCCGGTATCCACGGTCATCCAGGATAGGCGTCACCAGGCGCACGAGATCCGGCAGACCGAGGAGTTGCGGCCCTGAGCCATTGTGGTGACCGAGGGGGCAATATTCGTTCAAGCCCGTCAATTCAGTCTCCTGAGATACAAACGTGCTTCTGTGGCCGCTTGTGCATGTTGGTGGCTAGGGGGTATCGAATGAACCGAAACAGATATACGATAGATCCGAGCCATGGGTTGACTGTATGGTGCTCCGTTGTGGTAGGGTATGGATGCTGCCTGCTGCTCTTGTGAGTGTTGCCCCGTAGCACTCCGTTTCGCCCACCGCGAGCTTGGCTCGTTGTGAGTGCCTGCAAACGGAGCGCTGACTATTCGACTGGACGCCACCATCGTTCGATCTTCGTGGGCAGTGCGCCGGCGTCCGTACCAGCAAGGAGGAGTGCCATGGACAGGGTTGTTTCCTGGCACGCTGCCAAGCAACCGAATGCCGGGCGAGCGAATCTCAGCCTTCAGCGTTCTTGTATCATCATCGAAGAGGGGCTCTTGCCCGTTCTCAAGCCTGGAACAGTGCTGGAGCCAAGCGGCATCTATCTGGATTTGAGCAATCCTGGGCGCGGTCCGTTCCGCGCGTTGCCCGGACAAGTTGCAGGCTCAGGGAATCGCTATATCGCCAAGCGCGACATTCCGTGTGACCTCTGGCACCGGCTCGTCGAAGCAGCCGCGGTCGCTCGGCAGGCCGCGGGGCCAAGCTCTGCTTCTGTGGCTGTGCCATCGAGCCCGGTGGCAGCGATGATCGCGGCTGTTGAGTCCAGCACCACGAATCTCACCAACCGCTAGCGCTCCTGGCAACTTGTGGTAAAGAGGTTACGCGCGGCGAGGCTGGGTAGGCAAGCTCTTGTCGTGGATATGCGCTTCTTGGCCAGTCGCACCAACCAACGGCTGATTTTCCTTGTCCGCGCGACGGATGGAGTTTGAGACAGGATAAGCACTCGCGCGGCGGTGAGGTGCACGCGGTAGTGGGTACTCAGAAGAGTGTTCCCCGCTACCTCCGCACGAGATTTCGCGCGAAGAACAAGAGGTTTGCCGGGCGCTCGGCCAGGCGACGCATCAGGTAGAAGTACCACTCAGGCCCGAAGGGGGTTGCGATCAGCACGCGGTGCCCGCGGGCCAGCAACGCCTTCTGCAGCTGCGGCCGGATCCCGTACAGCATCTGGAACTCGTACCGGTCGTGGCCGATGCCATGGCGCGCGGCAAAGGCGATCATGTGCTCGATAATTCGCTCGTCGTGCGTGGCGATCGCCGTGAAGCCTCCCTCCAGCAGCGACCGCTCAGCCAGCGCCACGTAGTTCCGGTCGACGTCCGCTTTCTTCGGATAGGCGACGCTCGGCGGCTCCAGGTAGGCCCCTTTGACGATCCGCAGGTTCGGCCGGAGCGGCAGCAACTCCTCTAAATCGCGGGCGCTCCGGTAGAGGTACGATTGCAGCACGGTCCCGACGTTGTCATGCCCCTCGGCGCGGAGTTTCCGGTAAATCCGTAACGTCGCATCCACACGGGCGGATTCTTCCATGTCGATCCGAATGAAATTGGTGTGCGTCGCCGCGTGTGCCACGAGTTGGGCGACGTTGCGGTAGGCAAGGTCTTCGCTGAGGTCCAGGCCGAGGTGCGTCAGCTTCAGGGCGACGTTGACGGTGAGCCCCTCGCTGGCGATGCGATCGAGGATCTGGCAATACTGCTCAACGACCCAAGCAGCCATCGCCGCATCGCGCACACCTTCGCCCAGCAAGGTGGTGTTCGCGCGGAATCCCTGGGCGTTGAGCGCTCGCAAGGCCACGACCGCCTCATCGAACGTCTCGCCCGCGACAAACCGAGAGGCTCCGAGGCGCATGCCATAGCGCCGCATTGTGCGAGCCACAAGTGGATTATGCGTCGCGGATAGGATCAGCTTGCGAAACGCGGAATTGATCGGCAGTCGCTGATGCCAGGCAGGTGATGAAACCACAAACGCACCTTCAGCCGTCATCGGTTGGCTCCCTCTTCGATGCCCGTATCCGGTGTTTCCACCGGATGAAGATGATAGCAAGCCTACCTGGCTGGATGTGTGCGTGAGCCATGAGTTCTGCCGAAGGGAAAGCGGCGCCAACCATGACGGCAAGGCTGGCTAGGCCAGCTCGCTGACCAGTACCGGCCCGAAGGCTGCTCCCGCGTACAACAAGTGGGAAACGAGAAATGTTAAGAGTCCGGAGTGGGGCGGCCAAGCTCGAAGCGGAGCGCCTCCTCAAGATTCGGAAACGCGAACCGAAAGCCGGCCGCGTCCAGCCGGGCCGGAATGGCGCGCTGGCTCGCGAGGATCAGCTCATCGGCAAGTTGACCAGCAACCAGCCGCAGTGCAACCCCTGGTACCCGGGCGATCGTTGGTCGGCGGAGCACTCGACCAAGCACGTGCGTGAAATCTCGATTGGTGACTGGTGCCGGCGCTACTGCGTTGAGAGGACCAGCTAAACGATCGTTTGCTACTGCTTCCAGGATGATGCCGAGCAAATCATCGAGTGCGATCCAGCTCATCCATTGCCGCCCGTTGCCGAGCTGTCCACCAACTCCAAGCCGGAACGGGAGCGCGACGCGTGGTAAGAGCCCACCAGCACCGGCAATCACAATACCCGTCCGGAGATGGACAACGCGGATGCCTGCCCCCTTTGCGGGAAGAGCTGCTGCCTCCCATGCTTGGCAGACCTCAGCAAGAAAACCTTCCCCAGGTGGCGCGTCCTCCGTGAGGAGATTGTCGCCGGCATCGCCATAAAAGCCGATTGCCGAACCAGAAATCAGGACGCGCGGTGGACGCGACAAGCGCGTCAGCGTCTCGGCGATCAGGCGTGTTCCCCGAATGCGGCTTTCGCGAATCGCTTCCTTGCGCTTCGCTGACCAGCGCCCGCTGGCGATGGATGCGCCAGCCAAGTGCACCACCGCGTCGATGCCCTCGAGCTTGGCTGCGTCAATCTCGCCGGTGCCCGGATCCCAGAAGATCTCGGTTTCGTTCTCTGGCTGGCGGCGCACCAGAGGCTGAACGACATGCCCACCCGCTTGCAAGAACGCGGTCAGGTGACGCCCAACCAGGCCAGACGCGCCGCTGATGGCAATCCGCAGCGGATAATGGAGACCGGCTTCGCAATGCCGGGCCAGATCGTGCTGTGTTCGCTGGTGACGAAAGTGAAACGTCCGGTCGAGCTGCCGTCGCACGAAACGTCCTGCAAGGAGCGGGCCAATCGGAGGCAAAGGAAGCTGATAGCTGAGCCGGTCTTCGAGGACGGTGGTAGCCGCATCCTGGGCGGCGATGATGTGTTCGTGGCGCCAGGAGCGGAATGGCCCACTGACCTGCACATCCGCAAAGAATACGTCTCCAGACCCGCCCTCGTGGACCAGTTTCCAGGTGATTGGCACTGGCCCAAGCTTGAGCCGGAGCTCTTTCCAATCTCCTGGCTGAATGGTTCCGTGCGCGGCAACGACACGGACATCCATCCATGGCGGCGTAAGTCGCTCGAAGGCTCCTGGCCGCCCATGCCACGCGCGCACGTCATCCGCTGGCACCGCGATGATTGATCGGTAATTCAGCTGTGTCTTAGTCACCTGTTATCCCCTGCGCGAGAATGAAGATCCTGGTGGCGATGGCGCCGCCAGGATCTCTTTCACACCACGTTGGAGAGGCGCCACCTACATGGTCGGGCTGGCCGTGGCCTCCGGTGTTGCCATCGCGCCAGTGGTGGACGAGGCCACAACCAGCACGGTCAACGTCTTGTTGCCTAGTTGCCCAATGGCGAAGACGTCGTAAACCATGGTCGGATCAAGCTTGACCCCAGGAAGCTCAAGCGCCACTGTCGTCGTGCCCGCGGCCCGTACCTCAAGATCATATGAGCCGGCTGGAACTTCGAGGTAGTCGCTCGCGTTCGGGAAGGCCAGATTCGCAATGAGGACATCGCCACCTTTGACGGCGATATCAACGGCGGGAGCATCCGGAGACGTGTGAATCACACGCACGCGCGCCTGATTTTGTTCGAGCATGCTGAGATCGACTTGGTAGATCTGTGGGGTGATGTTCGCCAACAACCCAGTGGCGGCGACCTCGTACGCTGCACCTGCTTCAAGCGTCACCTTCGCGTCAATCACCGCCTGGTCCGGCTGCCCGCCTGTGGCCGTTACTTGCACCTGATGCTCGCCTGCAGCGAGAGCGACCCAACCCGACGCTTGGCCAAAGGCCAGGTTCTCAAGTGCCTTGGCTCCGTCTACATAGACATCAACTGCGGGAGCGTCCGGGGATGCGTGGATCACATTGACACAGGCGTCTCCTTCCTTGCCAATCCCGAGGGCTTCCGTGCACATGCCCATATCCGTTGCCTCCGCAGCGGGGGTGCCTTGTGCCGCGAAGGCCGGTGTTGTGAGGCTGATCAGAGCGACAAGCGTTAGACCCGCTAAGCTCAGTTTGACCATCCCCATTCGGAAATGAGACCGCATGACCTTCTCCTTTCCTTCCGCCAACGTCTTCTCGGTCTTCGGATCCGGACAGCACACAACCGGTGTAATATCAATCTATACTTTAGATTTATATTTGTCAATACCCGGTGACACACGCGCCTCCGCTAGGGCATCATCAGTGGGAACGGTGAAGCGTGCTGCCGCCGAGTGGAATGGAGCAAAGGTTTGGCACACGACCAAAATCGCACACTCCTTTCAATCGGTGATGTTGTCGCCTTGCTACGGCGGAGTTATCCCGACGTGACGCATTCCAGCTTGCGCTTTCTTGAGCGGGAGGGGCTGATTCGGGCCACGCGCACGCCAGGCGGTCACCGTCTGTATCGCGCAGCCGATGTCGAGCGCATCCGGCAGATCAAGGCTTGGCAGGCCCAGCGCCTGACGCTTGAGGCCATCCGGCAGCGTCTCGCCCTGCTGGACCGCCTCCCACCGCCCGAGGTACTTGCGCAGGAATTTGTCGAGCGCGCTGTCGCCGGCGATTTGGCCGGCGCGGCTGCGATCGTCCTTGAGGCGGATGATGTCGGCTTGCCGCTCTCCACCATATTTGGCGACGTCTTGCGGCCAGCGCTCATCGAGGTCGGCAATCGCTGGGAGCATGGCCAGCTTCTCGTGGCGCAAGAAAAGGAAATCTCGGAGTGCGCCCGCGACCTGATCGCCGAACTCACGTTGCGGCATGATGCCGGGGTTGCCCTCGGGCCAGCGATTGTCGCAGCGTGTGTGTTCGGAGAACGCCATGAACTCGGCCTGCGTATGATCTGTGGACTCCTGCGTGCCGAAGGACATCGCGTGTATTACCTAGGTGCCGATGTCGCTGCCACGTTCTTGCTTGACGCTGTGCGGATGCACCAGCCGGCGGTGATTCTTCTTTCCGCAAAGATCCCGGCGAACCTTGCGGCGGTGCATGACGCGATTACCACAGTTGCCAATGGGCTTGCGCCATTGCCCACTCCACCGGTCGTGGTCGGTGGGCAGGTTGCAGCCGACTATTCCGAGATGCTACGCGCTTGGGGCGCCATTGCGGTGACCGATGATCATCCTGAATCGGCTCTTCAAACGATCACTGCTTTGTTGACGCCTTTTTCCACTGGCGATTCTGCGGCCAGTAATGACCTACCCGAGCAGAAATCCCGCTTCTCTCGGAGTGCCGAAGAGGAGTAACACTAGCGCGGCGAGGACGTGGAGACTGAGGCTGGCTCAAACCAAAGCGATTTCTCGGCAGTCCTACAAAGGACTGAATGCACTGAACCGTTGACGCGTCCCAGGATGCATGGTAAGGTGCCCTCGGCGGTCCAGGATCGTGTTGTGGCCCTGGACCGCACTTTGCACCTTGACAGCCTCGCGGGGCGATCGAAGGAGCAATCCGCGTAGGGTAAAGGAGGTGATGCCCATGAGTAGTAGTCACGGTCTTATGGGCATCACGGCGGAGGTCGAGCGCCGCTAGGCGTCTACGACGGTCGTGATGCCCGGAAACCAGCAGGGGGCCAGTCCTGATTCAGGCTGGTCCCTTGTCGTTTCCAGGCGATGTGCTCGGCAATGCGCGCACCACTGGCGATTCATGCTACCCTGTGCGCCGGCTGACTGTCTCCTGGCATGACGTAACCCGGATGCGGCGCATGATTGAACTCGGGCTGTTCGATATCTTCCAGATTGACCCAACGGATGCGAGCGACCACGCGACAGTCTACCAGCGCCGGCTCGATGATCTCGCTCTGGCCGATGAGCTCGGGTTGTCCGTCGCATTCACGGCCGAGCGGCATTTTCTTGCCCACTTCCGCTGCCCGGCTCCCGGTGTCTGGCTGGGAGCGGCCTCCCAGCGCACGCGGCGCATGCGGCTGGGCGTGCTGGCCTACACGCTGCCGCTCCATTCACCGGTCTTGCTGGCCGAGGAAATTGCGGTGCTCGATCACGTCAGCGGCGGACGGCTGGAGGTCGGCTTTGGCCTCGGCCACCGGCCAGAGGAGCTTGTCGCGCTCGGCGTCGATCCCGCGCAACGGATTCCAATGTTTCAGCAACGGTTTGCCATTCTGCAAGCGTTGTGGAGTGGTGGGCAGGTCAGCATCGAAAGTCCCTACGATACGATCCGCGACGTGGTCATCAATCCACTGCCGCTCCAAGTGCCTCACCCGCCCCTGTGGTACGCGGGGACCAATCCCGCGGCCGCTGGCTGGGCCGGTAACTTTGGCCTCAATCTCGCGGTGGGGTTCGCGCCAACACCGGCTCTCCAGCCCGCCACCTCGACGTTCATCGCCGGCCGCACCAAGCGCCTAAGCCAGTCCCACGATGGGCCACAAGCACCTGGCGGGAGGATCGCCCTCATGCGCCATGTCTTCGTGGCGGACGATGATCAGCGCGCGCGAACCGAAATGATCGATGCCCTCGTTCGGCTGGAAGAGTGGCAACGGCCAGCAGGCGAAGGCAGCCGGCCCGACCGGCGCGCGGCTGCGGCCGAGGAAGCCGGCCGCCTCGTGCAGGAAGAAGTCTATCTGGCAGGCGGGCCGGAAACGGTAGCACGCTCGATCTTCGCCGCTCGTCAAGCGCTCGGCATCGATCTCTTTCTCGCCAATATCTATGCCCCCGCGGTTGACCCCGAGCAAACACGCCAGATGCTACGCTTGCTGGCTGGCCCGGTGCGCGATTGCTTGCGTAGCCTAAGCCAGCACGAAAACGCCGCTGTCGCTCGGTAGTCCAACGCGGCTACCCAGCGGCAGCGGCGGCTCAGGATCCTGCCCGCGCTATGATGCCGGTGTCTCCTCGGCGGCTTCCGGAACCTCTTCAGCCTCGGCCACCGTCGCGATCACTTCATCTGGCGGCGTGACCGCGGTCACTCCCTCCGGGAGCTTCAGGTCGCTGACACGCAGCACATCGCCGATCTGCCGCAGTTGCGATGCATCAACATCCAGTTGATGGGGGAGCAGCGCCGGCAATGCGCGAACTTCGATTTCGGGATGGAGCTGGGTCACGATGCCGGCCGGCTTCTCCTCGCCAAAGTGCAACACCACGGGCACCGAAGCGACAACTTCTTGCTGCAGGTTTGGCGCGAAGAAATCTACGTGCAGCGGCTCGCCCTTGATCGGATCGAGCTGCACCTCCCGGATGAACACCTGGTGTGCGTGGCCATTCCATTCGAGGTTGACAAGGGTCGAGTGACCGTACGCCATGTACGCTCGCTCCAGCTCGCGCTGATCGACAGCGACCTGGATCGTGCCAGTCCCGACACCTGGGCCGTACACGACTCCTGGAACCTTGCCTGCCCGCCGAAGTTGCCGAACGCGCTTGCCGACGATCGTCCGCGGTTCGGCCCTCAGAATCAGCCTGGCCATCCTTCGCCTCCTGACTCCTACTTCCTACGATCGCGTTCGCCCGGCTCGCCTCGCACTTGTACGAGCAATTGGCCGGATCGGCATATATACAAGGAACGCGCGGTCCACGCCACGCGCAGCCTGAGTGTAGCACAGGCTATCCCGCAGCAGGGCCGTCTACTATCTCGCTGAACCGTGGCGAAGGCAGGCAGGAGGCGATACACAGCCGGTGCCTTTCTCGCATGACGGTGAGATGGAGATCACCGCGCACGCCGCGAGGTAGGGCGCCGTGGGTAAGGGAGACTTGGACGTTCTCCGGCACGAAGTATGGTGGACCCTAGGCGCGTTTGCGCTGGCAATGCTGGCGCTCGTGGCATGTGGGAGGGATCGGGATGGCTGGGCTAGCTTGACCGGGTTGCCGGTAGAGACTCCTGCCGCAACGCCCTCACCACGTCTCTCCAGTACCCCGGCAGCCAGGCTCCCAAGCACGCCAAAAGCCGCGTCGCCACCGCCGGCCTCCAGTACCGGCACCCCTGTGCCAGGCGGAGAATCGCCGTCCCTGACTGCGATTGTACCGGCAACGCGTGAGCCGAGCGAGCGCATGCCGCTCACCTCAGCGCCACTCCCCTCGCCGCCACTCGTTGGACCATGGATGGGCACGCCGGAGGCGACTTCATCAACTGGGGTGACGGAACTGAGAATGCGCGTCGCCGCGCAAAATCGGCGCGCAGTTTCTTGACAATATCCGTGAAGGACTCGTAGCATTTCCGCGCCTCCGGGCGGTAGGTGAGGGTGCCGAGCGGTGCGTCCCGTCTGAGGCGGGATGCGCATCATAGAGTACGCGGCAGCGTGCCGAGCCGTGAGGAGAGACAGGACAACGACGTCCGGTCACAGAGCGTGTCGGGCAGGAGGCTGCCGTGGGTCGCTATCTGATTCGCCGTACATTGATCTCGATCGTGACGCTCATCGCGATCAGCATGGTCGTTTATTCGATCCTTGCGCTCGCTCCAGGAGATCCGCTAGCCGGGTTTGCGAACAACCCCAATGTGCCACCCGAATTGCGCCAGCGGCTCCGCAAGCAGATGGGCATCGACGATCCCATTCACGTGCAATATCCGAAGTGGGCCTGGCAATATCTCCAGGGAAACTGGGGAGTTTCGTATACGTCTCGGTCAGATGTCCGGGATTACGTGCTGAGCCGGCTGCCGGTGACGCTTGGGGTGGTGGGATCAGCCTACCTGGTTGGCATACTCATCGCGATTCCCGTTGGCGTGATCTCTGCCCTCAAACAATATTCACTGTTCGATCAGATCGCGACGACGTTTGCCTTCCTCGGCTTTAGCTTGCCTACCTTCTTCACGGGCATTCTGCTGATCGTCATTTTCTCGGTGAAGCTTGGTTGGCTCCCCTTCATTTATGATGTCAATGCGGATGGCCTCTGGCCCAACATCCGGCAAGCGATCATGCCCGTAACGGTGTTAGGGCTCGCTGGTTCGGCGTCGTTGACGCGGTTTGTACGGGCCTCGATGCTCGAAGTGATCAGCCAGGACTACGTGCGCACCGCGCGAGCCAAAGGGTTACGCGAATGGTCGGTGATCGTGTTTCACGCCATGCGCAATGCGCTGATTCCGGTGGTCACGATCATTGCCATCCAGATTCCGGAGATCTTCGGCGGAGCGATCATCACCGAGCAGATCTTTCGCATTCCCGGGATCGGCTCATTGCTTGTCAATGGTATCTATGAGAAGGACGTCCCCACGGTTATGGCCGTCGCCTTTGGCATCTCGATCCTCGTAGTGGTGTTCAACATCGTGGCTGACATCTTGTATGCGGTGCTAGATCCCCGCATCAAGTACTCGTAGGAAACGGGAGCTGGTTCTGCGATCGACGGCGATCGCGTGAGGAGCATGGCAATGCAGCAGGAAGCAGATGTCAGCGTAGCGGCGCGAACGGTGGCTGCTCCCGGCCGAGCCGTGGCAGGTGCGCCTGAGCGTGTCAGTGCGCTCGACAGTCTGGCACTCAAAAAGCACCGCACGCTGTGGGGGAATGCGTGGCGGCAATTCCGCCGTCACCGCCTGGCGATGGCGGGCCTGGTCGTTTTTATCGTCTTTGTTCTCGCCACGTTTGCCGGCAGCGCGATCTATCCCTACGAGATCGATGAGATTGATTTCATGCTCGCTGATGCGCCGCCCTCGTGGAGCCATCCGTTTGGCAATGACAGCCTTGGCCAGGACATGCTGGCGCGCGTGCTCTGGGGCGGCCGCATTTCGCTCGCTGTCGGGATTTGCGCGGCACTGGTCGCGATCTCGCTGGGCACGGCCGTCGGCGCGACGGCTGGCTTTTTCGGCGGCTTCACCGATAGTTTGCTGATGCGCATCACCGATATGTTTATTAGCCTGCCGCAGTTGCCGCTCCTTCTCTTGATTAGCTTTCTCTTCCGTGAGGAGATGTATGTCTTTTTCGATGAGCGATTTGGCAATGGCAATCTCGGCGTCTTCGTGCTGATCGTGATCGTGATCGCGGTCTTGAATTGGATGCCGACGGCGCGGCTCGTGCGGGCGAGCTTTCTCGCGTTGAAGGAGAAAGAATTTGTCGAGGCGGCCCGCGCCATTGGAGCGACGCGATCAACGGTGATGTTCAAGCACATTCTGCCAAACGTGCTGAGCCCGATTATCGTGGCCGCCACGCTTGGCATCGGCGCTTCGATCATCACCGAATCGGCGCTCTCATTCCTCGGTCTGTGCTTCACCTCGGATGTGCCAACCTGGGGCGCGATGCTCAATGAGGCAAAGGACAAGTTCCAATTTTATCCTCACGAAGCACTCTTCCCTGGCTTGATGATCTTTCTTACCGTCCTGGCGATCAACTATATGGGCGATGGTTTGCGTGATGCGCTCGATCCGCGCAAGACGCAGTAGCTCATTCTTCAGGCAAGGAACCGCCTCGCCTGATCCACAGAGTCACGACGATGAGTGAGAACGCTGTCACGGGGAAGCCCGCGTTCATCTGGAAAGACCATAGCCGGTTTGTCGAGATCGTGCCGGTGCGCACCGGCTGGCTCGTTGTCTGGGGCCGGGTCGAGGATGGTGGCACGGCGCGGATCGTTCTCGGGAATCGGATCTATCGTAGCCTGCCAGGAGTGCGCCGCCGGCTAGCTGATGCGGTCCTCCTGCTCACCGGCAAGCGCAGTGAGGCGATCGATGCGCTGGCTCTGCTCGACCGTCAGGGGTTGCCGGCACACCAGCCGCAGCCACTCCCTCCTCCACTCTGAGCGAGCGCCGTTCCACCACCCTGCTGCACGCTAGACAATCCCTTCGCGCCGGAGCCGGCCGATGGCTGCATCGTCGTAGCCCAGCCTGCGGAGGACCTCATCCGTGTGCTCGCCCAACTTTGGCGGTGGGCGGCGAACCGTTCCTGGCGTGGCGCTGAGCTTGATCGCAATCCCAGGCATCCGCAGCGACGGAAGGTCGTCGCGCGGCACGGCAACCACAAGCTCCTGGTGCACCACCTGCGGCAGGTTCAGCACCGTTTGCAGGGAGTTCACCGGGCTGCAGGGCACGCCAGCACGATCCATGATCTCGCTCCACTCGCTAGCGGTGCGCTCGGCTAACGCCGCTTCCAGGAGCGCATCCAACTGCGTGCGATTGGCAACGCGGTCGGGGTTGCGGGCAAATCGTGGGTCCTTTGCCCACTCCGGATGGCCGATCGCCTGGCAGAATCGTTGCCAGAGCGACTCCATGGCCACAGCGACGACCAGAAAGCCGTCGCGGGTTGGGTAGGCCCCGTAGGGCATGACGCTAGGGTGGCGGGAGCCCATGCGCGGGGGGTTTTCACCGGTGGCGAAAAATCCCACCGCGTGATACGTCAGCCAGGTCACGACTGAGCCAAGCAGGGAGACATCAACGCGCTGGCCGGTCCCGGTGCGCTCCCGCACATAGAGGGCGGCGAGGATACCCTGCACCGCGTTCGCACCGGTGGACAGGTCGACGACCGAGGTACCAGTGCGCACCGGTGGCCGGCCTTCTTCGCCGGTGATGGCCATGAGTCCGCCATAGGCTTGCATGAGCAAATCGACGCCGACCCGATCCTTCTCCGGTCCGTCGCGGCCCGCGGCCGAGATCGCGCAATAGATCAGGCGGGGATTGATCCGGCGGAGGTCGTCCCAGCCCAGGCCCCAGCGCTCCATCACGCCGGTGCGAAAGCTCTCGATCAGGATATCGGCGCGGGCAACCAGCGCCTTGAGGATCTCCTGACCCTCGGCGGTGTCCAGATTCAGTGTCATGCCCCGCTTATTGCGATTGGTGCTGAGATAGTAGCAACTGACGCCATTCCAGAAGGGAGGGAAGCCGCGGGTGGCATCGCCCATCCCAGGTTCCTCGATCTTGAGCACATCGGCGCCAAGGTCGCCAAGCGTCATCGCGGCAAACGGGCCGGCTAATGCCCGGCTCAAATCCAAGACAGCGATTCCATCAAGCGCGGCCATCGGCAATGCTCCGAAGCGTTGCGGTTGCCCCAGCGAGAATACCGCTCATTTTCTCAGAGGAAGCCAGGGCCGTGCAGGAGTCATTGGGAGCGGTCGCCTTCGTTCGGGTGCTGTCTCTGCTATTATCGGTCGGGGCGAGGCACGGGCTGAGCGTGAGCGGAATCGTCATTGATCTGAATCCAGATCGTAGGAACGCTGAATGAGCACGATGTCGCGTTTGCAAGTGCGCGCGGGGGAAGGCGCGTGAAAATTGCCCAGGTCACGCCATACGACTTTCATCATCCTGGCGGTGTTTCCCGGCATATCGCGCATCTGCGCGCCGAATTCGAGCGCATGGGTCATGAAGTGGTGGTGCTGGCGCCGCGCTCGTCAAATGGGGGATTGGAAATCGCGGATGGTTTTTACGGTATCGGCCGCACCTTTACCATCCCTGGCAACGGCTCCAGAGTCCGGCTCACGTTCGATGTCACCCTGTACAACGCCGTCAAGGAATTGCTGCGGCGAGAGCGCTTCGATGTGATCCATTTGCATGAGCCGCTCACGCCAGTGCTGCCATACATGGTTATTTTCAATTCCAAATCGGTCAATGTCGCCACATTTCATGCCGCTCGCGCATCGAATCCTTGGTACACTGCATTCAAGCCGTATTTCTCGTTTGTGCTCAGCCGGCTTGATGGGCGGATCGCCGTCTCCGAGCCGGCGCGTGACCTGATCTTGCAGTACTTCGACGGTCCGTATGACATCATCCCGAACGGTATTGATCTTACGACATTTCACCCGGCGGTCGAGCCCTTTCCCTGGGCGCGGGATGGCACGCCGCGCATCCTCTTTGTCGGCCGTTATAACGAGACACGCAAAGGGTTTAGCTATCTGCTCCGGGCGATGCCGCTCGTCCATCAGCAATTCCCCCGGGCTCGCCTCGTTGTTGTCGGTCCAGGCAAGCCGGAGAAGTTTGATGGCGTCATGATGCGGTATGGGGTGACCAACGTCGATTTTGCTGGGGAGGTTTCAGCGGAGGAACTGCCGCGCTACTATGCAAGCTGCGATGTCTTCTGCGCTCCTTCGATTCAGGGTGAAAGCTTCGGCATCGTGCTCCTTGAAGCAATGGCCTGCGGCAAGCCCGTTGTTGCCGCCAATATTCCTGGCTATGCGAATGTCGTGGCCCACGAGCGGGAGGGTTTGTTGGTCGAGCCGAAGAATCCGGCGGCACTGGCCGTCGCGCTTGTTCGCCTCCTGGCTGACCGCGAGTTGCGTGCTCGCCTTGGCGCCGCCGGACATCAGACTGCCGCGCGGTACGCCTGGCCACGAGTCGCGGCGCAGGTTCTGGAAGTCTATGAGCGTGCTGGTGCGTGCGCTAGCGCCGCGAAATGGCGCCAGGGCTTTGCATGAGCGCCGTGTCACATGATGGAGGCGCGCGGTGATCTCAGAGCGCATTGGGATGTGGGTACGGGGATACATCCTCGGCATTGGCCGGGCGATTGCCCGTCTCGGCATATCTCCCAATCTGCTGACGGTGCTTGGCCTGATGGTGAACGCCGCGGTCGCGGTGGTGATTGCGGCGGGAGAGCCTCGTTGGGGCGGCGCACTCTTGCTCGTTGCTAGCGCCTTTGACATGCTCGATGGCGCGGTCGCTCGCGCCACCAATCACATTACCAAGTTCGGTGGATTCCTGGACTCGACGCTCGACCGGTATTCCGAATCGTTGGTATTTCTCGGACTGCTCATCTATGTGCTGGATACGGACGATGCGAAAACCGGCGCGATCTTGATCTTCATTTCTGCCGTGGGCTCACTCCTGATCAGCTACGCGCGGGCGCGGGCCGAGGCGGCAGGATGGAAGGCGTCGGTCGGTCTGGTGGCACGGCCAGAGCGGGTCGTGCTCCTCTCCCTCTGCCTCATCATCGGCAAGCCTCTCTGGGCATTATGGGTCCTGGCGGTGACGACGCACCTGACCGCGATTACGCGCATTATTCATGTTTGGCGACTTTCCACTGGCGAGGCCCGTGCTGCCAACGTGCGGAACCTGTGACCGGCGATACGCTCGATACGTCACCAGAAGGGAACGATCAACGTGAGGACGCCTGGGCTGGCGCTGAACAGGCCGACCTGGCGTCCGCGTCGCGCTCCTGCAGTGTCATTCTGATCCTGCTCGCGCTCTTGGCGTTGTTTCTCTGCATTGCCTTCGCCATCAGCCAGCTTGCCTAGCCGATGCTTCGTGACCCTTGGTTGATCGCGCGCGTCTTGGGTGCCCTGACAGGCGTACCAGCGGAGCAACACGAGCCGAAGCACTATGGGTGCCGGGCGCCTACCCCTGGCTCACGCGTTGCTTGCGGCCAGCGAGCTTGCCGCTTGCCTCGGCCTTGCTGATGCGATTGAGTGGCGTCAGGACACCATCGTTGGCATACCGATCGGCAACATGAAGATCAAAGGCGTGAACGCCACTCTCCATCGCAGTGAACCGGCCGGGCGTGTAGGCACGGGAGCGCGTGCCTTCCTGCTGAAGCTCGCACACCTCCCAGTCCTGACGGTTCGTCAGATCCCAGAATTCGACGGCATCACTGGGGTCAAATCCTGGCCGGGCCATATCTTCGGGATCGAAGAACCATTCGCAGGCAATGGAGGTGCGCTCTGGTGAGAGCGGGACAACCCGGTGAGTCATGAGATAGTCCGGGTGGAGGCTGATCAGCAGGTTCGGCCACACGACGAAGTAATAGACCTTGTTGTGGTCCTGCTCGGTCATGCCGGGGAGCAAGTCGCGCCCGTGCGCGGTCATGTGGCCATCCATGGTCAGCGTGTCATGGTCGCCCACGACCGGCATCCAACTGGCGCTCCAGGGACCGTTCGTAGGAATCCACTCCCCAAGGTTGTAGGGGGTAATGCGGTTGAGCTGGGGATGAACGCCCGGGCAATGGTAGCACTCGGAATAGTTTTCGATGATCGCCTTCCAGTTTGCCTTGACCTCATAATCAATCTGTCGGGCCCGGCGCAGGCTGCCCAAATCGAAGCGATCGAACCATGCCGGCATATCTCCGAGCGATTCGGCCAATGGGGGAGCATCGCCTGAGAGGTTGAGGAAGATAAATCCTTGCCACAATCCAAGATTGACAGGAACAAGCCCCCACTCGTCCAAGTTGAAATTTTCGAGGATGTCGGTATGCCGGGGTTTGTGGAGGCGCCCATCGAGATCGTACACCCAGGCATGATACGGGCATTGGAATCGCGGCACGCGGTCACGTTCCTTCGTCACGAGGGTTGCGCCCCGGTGGCGGCAGAAATTGAAGAAGGCGCGAACGGCGCCGTCGTGATCGCGGACGACGATGAGATTCTCTTCACAGAGGCGCGTCAAAAAATATTGCCCTGGAAGCTCGATATCTTCCTCACGGCCGACGCAGATCCAGCCCTTAGCGAACCACGCTTCTTGCTCGTAGGCGAAGATCTCTGGATCATGGTACACCCGTGCTGGTAGGAGCGATGCCCGCGTGGTTGGCTGGCGGACCGCCGCGACCTCGCCGGGAGCCACGGGTGAAGCGAGAGCAGACCCATTCGTGCGGTTGCGGTGCCCGTTGTGGGGCGTAACTTCGGCCATCGTGCGAACTCCCTCTCCGACACATCGTTCGTTCGATGATTTGCGCAGCGTCATTCTACGAGAAATCTACGCTGTCGCGAAAGTGGCGTCTGCGCCTTCGCGCATCATCGCCGTTCTCGCCCATCTGACCAGATCGGGCTATGCCACGTGGGGGATCAATCAGTCCTATTGTCCTGACGACTGATCCAACCCGTAGGTCATAGGCGCTTTGGCTTCCCCTCCCTAGCATGATCCTAGGCCAGTTGGAGCAGTTCCGTGAGCGAACTGGATGAGGCCAAACGGAACTGGCAAATGGGGGGCAGCGATGAAGCGTGTAATTCGAACAGCGGTCTGCTTGGTTCTGGTCGCGGTTGCTGTGACGCTTGGCACGGGCGCGGTCTCGGCTGGTGGAGGAGGCACGGTCCAGCCTCAGTCCTCGTACTGGTGCCGGGGGTGCTAGGGCGCCGGAATCGGCGATCTGAGAATCGTGCCAGCGGGGCGGAGGAAGAGCTACCGCCCCGCTGGTCTTTCTGTGTCGCTACAAAAAGCATCATCAACTCGCCGTCTCGCTCTGGCACGACGTGCGGCAGGATCGACGGATTGCCCGCTGCCAGGTATGATGGCATCACGTGTGGTGAGAGCGAGTGACGACGAGGGCGATCAATTGGTGATGCGCAGCGCCGCGTGATGCATCGGCCGCCGTGCTGGTCCTGCGAGAGGTGCCATGGCCGACCAGTCCACACTACCACCATTGAAGGGTGGCACCAAGCTGTATATCGGGGCAAGCGTTGCTGCCGCTGCCGCGACCGTCGTTGCGCTGGCGAGCTTCGCTCACGCGCCAGCGGGAAGGCACCTCGCGCTGGCGATCGCGCTGGCAATGGGTGTGGTCCTGGCGTTGTTGTTCCCAATCAACGCGGGGCATCGCGAAGCTCTCGTGCTCGAGACGATTGCCGTCTTACCGGCCGTGATGCTGTTCGAGCCGGGGATTGCCGTGTTGATAACGCTTACTGGTGTGACACTTGCCATGGCGATTCAACCAATGGCTTTCTGGCTCCCACCGGTGCTGCGACGTCGCGACATGCCTCAGGATATGTTCAATATCTCGTTTGCAACGCTCAAGGTTGCGGCCGGAGCGCTCACGCTCGCGGCGGTGGGCTGGGAGCCCCAGGAACCGGATTTCGCTCTCCCTATGCCCGTTATCGCGACCATCGTGGCCGGCCTGGCGATGTATTTCGTAGACCGGCTCGGCCTTGCTGGCATCATCGCCTTTGAAGAGGGCGTCCCTGTGCTCACGGCGTTTTCCGACCTGACGCTGGGAGCGCAGCCGGTCGAGCACGTGCAATACGCGGCCCAGCTAGGTCTTGGCTTGCTCGCCGCCGTGATCGCGAATGCCCAGGCTTGGGCGCTGCTCCTGCTCCTGTTGCCGATGGCAGCCATCTATAGCTCGCTCCAGCGACACGTTGCAATGCGCCGGCGCGCGGAAGCGAACCTCGCCGCGGCGCAGGAGGTGGCGCTCCTCGGTAGTCTGGACTGGGATCTGCGCAAGAGCGACCAGCGCTGGTCGCCCACCCTCTACCGCCTGCTCGGCCTCGATCCGGAGACCATTCGCCCGTCAACCGAGCACTATTTGGCGGTCGTTCACCCTGACGACCGGCCGGCGGTTGCAGCCGCGCTCGAAGAGGCACAGCGCGGCGTGCCGTACGCCATTGATCATCGCATCATCCGGCCAGACGGCGAAGAGCGGGTCATTCACGCGCGCGGCGAGGTCGTGCCTGGGCGCGATGGCAAACCCGCACGGATCGTTGGCACGTTGCACGACATCACGGAACGGAAGCGTCTGGAAGAGCAGTTGGTGCACCGCGCCTTCCACGATCCACTCACAGACCTTCCTAACCGGGCGCTCTTTTTGCGGCGTCTTGACGAGGCGCTGGCGCGCGCTCCCGATGGGCAGCCGCGCATCGCGGTCCTGTTCCTCGATCTCGACCGGTTTAAGCTCATCAACGATACCCTCGGCCATGAGGCCGGTGATCAATTGCTAATTGCCGTTGCCGATCGCCTGCGTGGCTCGATTCGCCCGGCGGATACCGTTGCTCGCCTGGGAGGCGATGAATTCACGATCCTGCTCGAAGACATCGTTGAGGATCATGAGGCGGCGCAGGTCGCCCGGCGCATCATTGAGAGCATGACGAAACCCGTTGTGTTGCTGGGCTCGAAGGAGATGGTGATCTCCACGAGTATCGGCATCGTCCGTCCGAGCCCAGATCACCGTCGAGGCGCGGATATCTTGCGAGATGCCGATACGGCCTTGTATCGCGCGAAGGAGGGCGGACGAAACCGGTATGCCTTCTTCGATGCCACCATGGGCGCGGCGGCGAGAGAGCGGCTGGCGCTGGAGGCGGATCTGCGCCGGGCACTGGAGCGTGGAGAGCTACGTGTGCTCTACCAACCGAAGATTGATCTCGTTCGCGGACAACCGGTGGCAGTGGAGGCATTATTGCGCTGGGCGCATCCTGAGCGAGGCTGGGTACCACCGCTCGTCTTCATTCCGATCGCAGAGGAGACCGGGCTGATCGGCGAGATTGGATCCTGGGTGCTGGACACTGCCTGCCACGAGGCAGCAGGCTGGGGCCGGGTACTGCCCAATCCGCCCATACTCAGCGTGAATTTTACCAGCAGACAGTTTTATGATCCCGCGCTGCCCACGCGGGTGGCCCATGCCCTCCAGGAAAGCGGGCTGCCGCCGGCACGTCTCCGACTTGAGGTTTCCGAATCGGCGGCGATGAAGAATGCCGACGCCACGGCAGCAACGCTGCGGGCGCTTCAGGACATTGGCGTGCGCGTGGTCATTGATGACTTCGGGACTGGCACGTCCTCGCTGAGTTCTTTGCAACGATTTCCGGTGGACACCTTGCAAATCGATCAATCGCTCGTCGCCGCCCTTGGTCGCAGCCGGGATGCGACGACAATCGCCCAGGCCGTCGTCGGCTTGGCGCATGGACTTGGGCTGGCCGTGATGGCCGAGGGCGTCGAGCGTCCCGATCAGCTCGCGCTCTTGCGGGCGCTGGGTTGCGAGCAGGCGCAGGGCAACCTCTTCTGCCCACCGATCGCTGCGGATGAGCTCGTGCGATATCTCTCGTCGCCAGCCACCTGGGTGCTGCCAGGGATTCGCGGCAATACGATCCAAAGCGAGCCGATCTCGGCGTGACACAACGAACGCGCGCATGCGCACCACGCTCTTATCACCATCACGGCAGCGTAGCGTAGCTATCGTTCGCTGCCACCGGCTTCCCACCGCAATCCGTACACTTGCTCTACCATCTGGTACGGACCGGCATCCGGGAGCGTGAGGATGCTCGTTGGTGGTCAGATGGCGCGCCGCCGGCTGTGCCGCTTCGCCTCACCCATAGCGCAAGCGACGCGCGGCCAGCCAGAAACGAAAGGATGGATGGATGCGTAGCTCTGCCACGTTGGTGCACTGGCTAGCTCGGTGTGTGATCGTGCTCACGTGCCTGGGAGCGATCTCCTTGCCGAGCGCGTTGGCGCAGGAAGATTGGCCACTACTGGTTGTGAACGACGCGGCTACGGCAAATCCCGAACTCGTTCCGGTCCAGATGCAGGTCGCTGACGGGATGCAGTTCCCAGGCACCATGGTGAACGTGCCGCCGGGTTTCCGCATCGAGCTTTTGGCCACGGGATTGCATGATCCCCGGTTCATGGCGTTCGATCCGGCGGGCAACCTGTTGGTGGCTGGCCGGGGCGATGATGCGATCTATCGCTATGAGGCAGCGGCTGATGGGACAATCCCACCGAGTCCAGCGCCGCCCGCACCGCTGATCTCTGGACTCCACGCTCCGTCAAATGTCGCGTTGTATGAGGATGGGGGCACCCTCTATCTCTATGTCGGCGAGACCGACCGCGTGACCCGGTTCCCCTACGATCCGCATGGCCCGGTGGGAGAAGGGGAGATTGTCATTCCTGATTTGCCCACCGGCGGGCATTCGACGCGAACCGTTGCGTTTGGTCCTGATGGCAAGCTCTATCTCGCGGTAGGCTCATCCTGCAACATCTGCGTTGAGGATGACGAGCGGCGGGCAGCAGTGCTGCGGTACAACCCGGATGGCACCGGCTACGAGCGGTTTGCTTGGGGACTGCGCAACCCTGTTGGACTCGCGTTTCAGCCAGGCACCGGTCTCCTCTGGGCGACCGTGAACGAGCGCGATCACCAGGGCAATGAAATTCCACCCGATTTGGTGACGATCGTTGTGCAAGGCGCCGACTACGGCTGGCCATATTGCCAGCCGCCAGATGGGACGCCGCAAGAGGAGGGCAACGATTGCTCCGGCGTCACCCCACCGACGATCGGCATCCAGGCACATTCCGCGCCGCTCGGTCTTGCGTTCGCCACGAGCGACGTCTTGCCAGCGGAGATGCAAGGCGATCTCTTCGTCGTGCAGCATGGCTCGTGGAATCGCCAGCCGCCGGCCGCACCCAAGGTGCTGCGCATCGACATGGAGGACGGCGTTCCGGTTGCCGCCATGGACTTTGCCACGGGCTGGCAGAACGAGCGCGGTGATCGCTGGGGCCGTCCGGCTGGCATCGTCATGGCGCCGGACGGCAGCATCATCGTCTCGGACGACGACGCGGGTGTCCTCTACCGCATTGTCTCTACCGGGAAGTGAGATGCCAGCAGAAAACGGAATGGGAATCTGAGAAGCGGGATGGCCAGGAGCCAGGGCAGAGGTGAAGGCGCCGGGCGCAAGGCCGGGCCCAGTTGACGCGCACGTGCTGAGCGCTCATGATCCATAGTGGGCGTCGAATGGGGCGTCAAACGGCGTCGTGATCAGAAGCGAGAGCGCGCTATGCTTGCCGAGGCGCTCACCACGGATGCACTTCCCCAACCCCTAACGGGTCTCCTCGGGCGGGATCGAGAGCTGGCCGCGCTGACCGGCCTCCTGCAGCAACCAGCCTGTCGTCTCGTCACGATCACCGGACCGGGTGGCATCGGTAAGACGCGGCTGGCCGTTGCCGTTGCCCAGGCCATGACGCCGGTGTTTCCAGACCGGATCGCCTTTGTGCCACTGGCGACGGTGACGGACCCGCATATGGTCGTGCCAGCGATTGGGCGTCACCTTGGTATCACGGAGTCCGCTCCTGCCTCGCTCACGCTGGCGCTGCGCCAGGCGCTTGGGGATGATCCATATCTGCTGATTCTGGATAATCTGGAGCAGGTCGCATCCGCCGCGCCGGATCTTGCCGCGCTGCTGGCCGCGTGCCCACACCTCAAGGCGCTGGTGACCAGCCGCGCCGCGCTCCGAATCCGCGGTGAGCGCGAATTCTCCCTGGAGCCGCTGCCTGTTCCCGACCTTCGCCAGCTCCCTCCGCTTGAGCAGCTTGCGGCGAATCCGGCGGTGGCGCTGTTCCTGGAGCGCGCCCAAGCGGTCCGTCCTGATCTGGCGCTGACGGACGACAATGCCCCGGCAATCGCGGAGATTTGTGCCCGGCTCGACGGGCTCCCTCTTGCGCTGGAACTTGCCGCCGCCCGCACCAAGCTGCTCTCGCCCGCGGCGATGCTACCGCTTCTGGCCGACCGTCTCGCGCTGTTGACCGGTGGACCCCGCGATCTGCCAGAGCGGCAGCAAACGCTGCGCGGGACGATCGCGTGGAGTCATGACTGGCTCACGCCTGAGGAGCGAGTTGTCTTTCGACGGCTGGGCATCTTTGCCGATGGCTTCACCCTGGAGGCCGCGATCACTGTCTGCAGCGGGGAGCCGGAGGCTGGAAGCCAGGAGCAGGGAGGCGCCTTGGCTCGCCCTGGCCCTCGATTGCCAACGCCTGACTCCTCTGTCCTGGACGGGATTGCCTCCCTTGTTGACAAGAGCTTGCTGCGCGCGGAGACGGCGGGGAGCGAGGCCCGGTTTTCCATGCTGGAGACAATCCGGGAATTTGCGCGTGAGCAGCTTCGGGCTTCTGGTGAGGAGCAGATCTGCGTGGAGCGGCATGCCCAGCTTATGCTCACGCTCGCGGAGGAGGCTCAGGATGGGCTCACCGGCTCGGCCCAGGCGATGTGGCTCGGCCGCCTGGAGCAGGAGCTGGCCAACCTGCGGGCCGCGCTGTCATGGACGATCGAGCAAGGGCAGGGTGCCGTCGCCTGCACGATCGTGAGCGCGCTGCATCGCTTTTGGGAAGCGCGCGGGCATGTGACCGAGGCGCGCTCCTGGCTCGACCGCGCCCTTGCGCTTTCGGGAACGCCCAATGAGATCCGTGCCCGTGCCCTCGTCATCGCCGCAACGCTCGCCCGCCGCCAGGGTGACTATGACCGCGCGGCCGGACTTTATGAGGAAGCGCTGGCGCTCTACCAGGCGCTGGGCGACCCGACGGGTGTGCCAAGCGTGCTGAATAATCTCGGCGTTATCGCGGATGACCGGGGAGACTACGAGCGAGCAACTGAGCTCTACGAGGCGGCATTGCGCCATCTCCGAGACGCCGGTGACCGGCCACGGATCGCCGCGCTGCTCAATAATCTTGGGCGAGTAGCGCGCCGCAAGCAGGATCCCCAGCGTGCCGAGGCGCTCTATCAGGAGGCGCTGGCTATCCACCGCGAGCTTGGCGATCAGCGCGGCGTCGGGCTGGCGCTCAATAACCTCGGGGTCGTTGCCTATAGCCAGGGCGATCTCACCCGCGCGATTGCGCGGTACGAAGAAGCGCTGGCGGTGTGGCAAGACCTTGATGACCGGCTCAACGCGGCACTCACGCAACATAATCTCGCCGAGGTGGTGGCAGACAGCGGTGACTTACCTCGCGCCGCAGCGCTCTTTCGCGCCAGCCTAACAGCGCGCGCGGATCAAGGCGACCGCAGCGGCGTCGCTGAGACACTGGCGGGGATCGCGGCTATTGCGAGCCGGAGCGGCCTTGCCATGCGTGCCGTCACGCTGCTAGGGGCGGCCGCGGCCTTGCGCCAAGCTATCGGAATTTCGTTACCTCCTGCCGAGCAGGGCAGGCAGGACCAGTTGCAGGCCACGCTGCGGCGCCAGGTTCCTTCTGCTGAATTCGATCAAGCTTGGTCAGCGGGTTACGGGATGACCGTTCATGCTGCCGTGCGCGAAGGGATGGCTGTTATCGAGGCGATGGCGGCAGAGCCAGCCAGAGCGCAGCCGCCGGTACCTGCGGCCGACGCCGCCGCGGCGGCTGGGCTGACCAAGCGGGAGATCGAGGTCCTGCGTCTGCTTGTCGAAGGGTATTCCGACAAGGAGATTGGCGAGGCCCTGTTTATCAGCCATCGCACGGCAATGACGCATGTGCTGAACATCCTCAACAAGCTCGGAGTCAACTCCAGGACGGCGGCCGCGGCTTGGGCGCTGCGTCACGGTGTCGTGTGATGTCCTCGCGCTCGCGATTCCTGGTAGGATTCGGGGAGTCACCCGGTCTTGCTTGCCCGTTCCTGGCACGTCCGGCCGGCACTTGGCCGGCGGGATGTGCCACGCTCAAGGGAGCGAAGCACTGTGACGATCTATGACCAGCTTGGTGTGCGCGCGGTCATCAACGCCGCGGCGACCCTGACGCGCCTCGGTGGCTCGCTGATGCCTCCACCGGTGCTAAAGGCGATGAACGAGGCCGCCAGCGCCTTTGTCGATCTCGACGAGTTGCAACGCCGGGTTGGCGAGCGCATCGCTGCTCTCACACACAATGAGGCAGCATACGTCTCCTCGGGCGCGGCCGCCGGGATCACGCTTGCCGTTGCCGCCTGCATCGCCGGGACAGATCCGGGGCGGATCGCCGCGTTTCCCTACTTGGAGGGAATTGACAGCACCGAGGTCATTGTCCACCGCCGCCAGCGTAATGGCTACGACTACGCGGCGCGGCAGACAGGTGCCCGTCTGGTAGAGATCGGTGGCACGGTGGAGGACCTGCGCCAGGCGATCTCGCCGCGCACAGCCTGCGTGCTCTGGTTCGCAGGCGCTCACTTCGCGGATGGCGCGCTGCCGCTCGAGGTCGTCGTACCAGAGGCGCATGCACGCGGGCTCCCCGTGATCGTCGATGCGGCTGCCCAGATCCCCCCGATCGCAAATCTCTGGCACTTCACGCGTGATCTCGGCGCCGATCTGGCGATCTTCAGTGGGGGGAAGGGGCTGCGCGGTCCGCAATCGAGCGGGTTGGTGCTGGGGCGGCGCGATCTGATCGAAGGGTGCCGGGCAAATGGCAATCCCAACCACAGTATTGGTCGCCCGATGAAGGTTGGCAAGGAGGAGCTTGTCGGACTCCTGGCCGCGGTGGAATGGTCTCTTGCCCAGGATGAGCCAGGACTGCTGGATCAGTATGAGCGGATCGTCGCGGGCTGGATCACCGGGCTCGCCGGCATTCCTGGTGTAATCGCCGAGCGCGGGTTTCCCAGCGAAGCGGGGCAGCCGCATTCCCGCGCGATCGTCCGGCTGCGCCCACCTTGCCCTTGGACACGAGAGGCACTTGTGGCGGCGCTGTGGGAGAGGACGCCACGGATCGCGGTCGGTACACTGCGCGATGATCCGGAGGCGATCGCGCTTAACCCGCAAACGCTGGAGCCGGGGCAGGACTCGACCGTTTTGGCAGCCTTGCGGGCGCTGCTCACGACCACGCCCGAGACTCCCGTGGCGCGCCGGGAAGAGCCGGTGGCTCAGCCTGCCAGCGCGTGATCGCTCTTCGTGGTGATAGCGGTGAGAGGAGCACAGAGAAGGAGGTGCTATGATCTTCAATAGTCCCGACCGGGTCGCAACGTTGACGTCCGCCTGGCACGGCGAGCGGATGCCGGATGGCCGCCCATGCGTGCCTGACGGCATTCTTGAGCGGATGAAGCGCGTCACGAGCGACGAAGCATGGGGCGTGCTGGAGAAGACGCACGGGTACAAATACCAGTTTGAGGGGAACTGGCTCAATCTGCACCCGGAGTTGATTCTCGTCGGACGGGCGGTCACCTGCCAGATGGTGCCGCAGCGTCCCGATTTGCACGAGGTGGTCCAGCAGATCGGGGCGGCCGAGGGACGCAGCGGCGGCCAGAACACCTGGGTGATCGATGCTCTGACGAAAAACGATGTGCTGGTCGTTGATCTCTTCGGCAAGATCCGCGATGGCACCTTCGTTGGGGATAACCTCTCGACGGCGGCTCGTGCCCGAACGGGAACTGGAATCGTCATTGACGGCGGCATCCGGGATTTTCAGCGGGTCATGCAGCTCGCGGATTTTGCTGTCTTTTGCCGCGGTGTAGACCCGAGCGCAATTGCCGAGGTGACGCTGATTGGCGTCAATATCCCGATTCGAATCGGCCGGGCAACAGTGCTCCCGGGTGATGTAGTGCTGGGCACGCCGAGCGGCGTCACCTTCATCCCGCCGCACCTAGCGGAGGAGGTCGTCACCTATTCCGAGGACATTCGCCAGCGGGATGTCTTCGGCAAGCAGCGCCTAGCCGAAGGGGTCTATACCTCGGGCCAGATCGACGTCCCGGTCTGGGCGGAGCACATCGAGGCCGATTACCTGGCGTGGTGCGAGGAGCGGGGTCTGACAGCGACGAGGCGCGGCTGATCGAGCGGTCTGGCTGCCCTTGACATCGTTCGCCAGTAAATGCATGATTCACCTGCGAACGCACAACCGAGTTGGTTGTCCTGACGTGTGGTCCGCCCAGAGAGGGGGATCGTGGATCTCGCCAAAGGAGGCAGAGAGCGATGAGCACGCGCGAGCGATGGTATCAGCCACCGTTGAGGTTGACCCGGCGTACCGTTCTCAAGGGCGGCATCGGCGCCGTCATGGCAACAGCCTCATGGCGGGCGGGGATCCGCCTCGCTGGGGCGCAAGAGCCACAAGTTGCCCCGTTGCCACGGCTCGATGGCGTTACGCTCCGCATCTTTACCTTCGCTGGGAATCCCTTCATTGAGGGGCCGGTCAAGGCGCATGCGCCGCAGTTCGAGCAACTGACCGGGGCGAAGATTGAGGTCATTACCGCGCCTTTTGCCGATCTCTACCCGAAGGCACAGCAGGTTGCACAGACCGGCAGTGGCGATTTCGACATTCTCTTGCTGTCGAACACCTGGGTTGCTGACTTCGTCAATCTCGACTACGTGATCCCCTTCGACGACTTTATCGCCAAGGACCAAGCGGACGAAAATCTTGCCTGGGACGATATCCCGGACGGCATCAAGCTGAAGGACTCCTGGGGCGGCAAGATCTACGCGTTTATCATCGACAACGATAACCACAGCATGTTCTACCGAAAGGACGTGCTGAGCGATCCGAAGTGGCAAGAGCAGTACAAGGCGGAGACCGGCAAGGATCTGCCGAATCCCCCGCAGACGCTCACCGAATTCTATGAGGTTGCCAAATTCTTCACGGGCAAGGATTGGGACCCGAGCGTGGCGGGAGACAAGTACGGCTTCATTACCAGCGTCACGCGCGGCGCCCAGGCATTCTGGTACGCCTATCCGTGGACGGCTGCCTACACGGTCGTGCCACGCGACAAGGCTCCAGCCCAGGGTATCTATCTCTTCGATCCGGACATGAATCCGCTCGTCAATACCGAAGGGTTCGTCCAAGGGTTGACTGAGTACGTCCAGATCATCAAGGATGCGATGAAGCCTGGCCTCGACACGATCCGCGGTGATGTCATCACCGAGATCACCCATGGCCACGCGCTCATGTCGTTCGACTGGGGCGACACCGGTCCGGCCTCGGTGGCTCCTGACTCGGTGGTGAAGGACAAGCTGGGATTCTCGATGGTGCCCGGCGTCACTCGCTACTATGACTGGCAGACGAAGAGCTGGGTCGAGATGCCGGCCGGTGAGATCCACCGCGTGCCAACCCATGCCTTCAATGGCTGGTCCTACTACATTACCTCGCAGTCGAAGAATCCCGAGGCGGCCTGGGCCTGGATCAAGTTCCATGCTAGCCCGCCGATCAGCGCGATTGACGTCGCTTCCCCGAACTCCGGCTATCAGCCATGGCGGATCTCCCACAGCACGAACTTGGCGCCTTGGGTAGCGGCCGGGTGGACAGAAAGCGAAGCCAAGCTCTATGTTGAGACGATCCTAGCCGTGACGAACCACCCGAATGCGGTCTTTGACCCGCGCATTCCGGGCGCGTCTCGCTATCAGGAGCAACTTGAGCTTGATGTTCTCAAGGCTGTTGCCGGTGAGCTGAGCCCGCAGGAAGCGATGGACGAATGCGCCGCCGAGTTCAACAATATTACGGAAGATCTCGGCCGCGAGAGCCAAATCGCCGCGTACCGCGCTCACCTTGGTATGGCGTAGGCAGGTGATGCCCGTGCGGCGTCTCACATCGAGAGAACCGCACGGGCAGGATCATGATGCTGTCGTTGCGCTGAGGCCAACACGCACGTAGCACCACCCCTCTCCCATGCGGGAGAGGGGGCACGGTTGAGGGGCAGAATTGGCCAACTCTGTTATCGCCCAGACCGCGCGCACTCCCGTCGTTGCGAGGGGCCGCCACCTGGACCGGCATATAAAGTTCGTGTTCCTTGTCCCGGCGGTGGCCTATCTCTTGCTGCTCGGCATCTTCCCACTCCTCTTCTCCCTCTTCATGCTTTTTGGCCGGTGGCAGCGGGGAGATCTTTCGTGGGTTGGCTTGCATAACATTGACCGCTTGATCCACCAGGACCGCTTCTGGAACGCCTTCAAGCTAACAATAGAGTACGTCGCCATTGTGGCGGCTGTGGAGCTTGCCCTCGGCACCGTGATCGCGCTGGCGCTACAGTCCGCGATCCGTGGTAAGAATTGGTTCCGGCTCTTGTTCACGCTGCCGATGCTGCTGCCACCGATCGCGGTCTCGTATACCTGGCGGATGCTCTTCGAGTATCAGCGCGGACCAGTCAACTACTTCTTGGATGCCCTGGGTATCGAGAAGGTACGCTGGCTGGCGGGCCAGCACTCCGCTATGGCCGCGCTCATTATTGTTGACATCTGGCAGTGGACACCCTTCGTTGCCCTCGGCGTTCTTGCCGCATTGGAGTCACTCCCGGCGGATTTATATGAAGCCGCAGTCGTCGATGGGGCGTCGCTTGGCTCGCTCCTCCGTGACATCACCTTCCCGCTTCTGGCGCCATACATGGTCGCGCTTATCGCGCTGCGCTCCATCGACGCGTTCAAGGTCGTCGATACGGTCTACATTCTGACCGGTGGCGGGCCCGGCACGGCGACAGAGCTCCTGACCTTTCATGCCTATGTCCGCGGATATCGAAACTTTGATCTCGGCTATACCGCTGCGAGCGCCTGGGCTTTGGTCATCATCATGACGATCGTCTTCTTCGTCTTCCTGCGCGTCGTGCAGCGGCAAGAACAGGAGGCGTAAGGTGGAGCTTCTCCGAAGCCGGAGCCTGCGCGTCGTCTTCTTCGCCCTGCTCATTGTTTGGGCACTCTTCACGGTGTTTCCTCTCTATTGGACGGCGGTGACCTCGCTGAAGTCACCGGCCGACACCACCGCTGGCAAGCCGACGTTTATCCCCGGACTCGATTTCGAGCCGACCATACAGCCATACCGAGATATCTTCGGCAGTGGCGAAGGATTCGAAGTCCAGGGAATGGGCGACGTTGGCCGCTTGGCACGGAACAGCTTGATCGCAGCGCTGAGCTCGGGAGTGCTCGCGATCCTTCTTGGAACGTCGGCCGCCTATGCTCTCTCGCGCTTCCGCTTCTATCGCTGGAAGAACAAGGATATCGCCTTCTGGATCATCTCCCAGCGGATGTTTCCTCCGATTGCCCTGGTTGTCCCCTATTTCATCCTCTTCAACAAGCTCGAGATCCTGGACACTATTGGGTCGCTGATTCTCGTCTACACTGGGATGAACCTCCCGCTCGTCGTCTGGCTCTTGCGTGATTATTTCCGCGATCTGCCGGTCGAGTTAGAAGAAGCAGCGATGGTCGATGGCAGTACCCGGCTCGGTGCCTTTTTCCGGATTGCCCTCCCGCTGACGCTGCCGGGCCTCGTGGTCGCGTTCCTCTTCGCGTTCGTCTTTGCCTGGAATGAGTTCCTCTTTGCCTTCACCCTTTCGTTCGACAAGGCAAAGACGCTCCCCGTCCAGATTGCTGGCGGCGTCACAACCACCGGCGTCCGGTACTGGGATATCGCGGCGCAGGGCCTGGTAGTAATGGTTCCACCGCTGATCGTTGCGCTCCTCACCGGGCGATACATCATCCGGGGACTGACCCTCGGCGCGGTCAAACACTAGCCGGTGGCATGTAAGACACGTGTCAGCGCCTTGCCGCGGTTATGCCAAGGCGAAGCTGGGGAGTCTCTCCCATTCACGCTGCTGCCTTCCGTGCGAGCCTCAAGACTAACGCAATCCCATAAGGCGGCGGAAGCCGGCGCGTTGTCGGAGCGAATTGTCGATCGCAGGTGAGCAACACTCATTCCCGTGCATCATCCGCTCTCATTGGCCGCGCGCACACGATCTCACGCGGGCGCTCGTGGGCGGTTATATGTGCATAGGACGCGCCGCGCGAGCGGCGCGTTTGGCCTGCTCAAAGGAGTTACCCTGTGCAGTCTGCAATTACGGCGCGCATTTATTACGGCTGGATCGTCGTCGCTATCACGGTGCTCGCCTCGTTACTCATCTTCGGCATTCGCTCGGCGCCAGGAGTGCTGATCAAGCCGTTGGAGCGCGACCTCGGCTGGAGCCGCTCGGAAATTTCCTTCGCAATCTCCATTGGGCTACTGTGTACAGCCGTGGCTGCCCCGCTCGGTGGCGCGCTCATGGACCGCTTCGGTCCACGGCGCGTCCTGCTGGCCTGTCTGGTCCTTATCGGCGGCAGTGTTGGCGCCTCGGCGGCGATGCAACAGCTCTGGCAGATGGTTGCGCTCTGGGGCGTGTTGACCGGCATCGGCACAGGGATGGCGGCGATTCTTGGGGCGACGGTCGCCAATCGGTGGTTTGTCGCCCGGCGCGGTCTGGTCCAGGGCATGCTCGGTGCGGGAACCTCCGCTGGGCAGCTCGTTTTTCTGCCTATCTTGAGCTGGATGGTCGTCACCATGGGCTGGCGCGAAGCCTCCGTCATCTCGGCTGCCGTCCTGGCCGTGCTCATCATCCCGGTGCTGCTCCTGATGCGCGATCTCCCCTCCGATATCGGACTGCAACCCTATGGAACGGCGCCGGGCATGGCCACGTCAGCCACACGGCCAGGCAGTCCACTCGCCACGCTCCAGCGAGCGATCCGCGTACCGGAGTTTTGGCTGCTGGCCGGGAGCTTTTTTGTCTGCGGCGCGACGTCGGTTGGCATCGTCGGCACTCACTTCATCCCGCACGCGGTTGACCATGGCTACGCCGAGGTCACCGCGGCGAGCGTGCTGGCGGTGATGGGGGCGATGAACTTTGCCGGGACGCTCGTCTCGGGCTACCTCACTGACCGGGTTGATCCACGCAAGCTACTCGCCTGCTATTACACCTTTCGGGGAATCTCCCTGTTTCTGCTGCCCTTCATTACGGATCTGGGCGTCGGTGGCCTGACCGCGTTTGCGATCGTCTTTGGACTGGATTACATCGCAACCGTGCCGCCAACAGTCGCGCTCTGCGCTGATCTGTTCGGCCGCCGCAACGTTGGGACGATCTACGGCTGGGTCTTTTGTGCCCATCAGATCGGCGCGGCGCTGATGGCCTACATCGGGGGCGCGGCACAGGATGCGCTTGGCACCTATACCCTGGCGTTCATCGGCTCTGGCATGCTGGCCGTGCTCGGTGGTGTAATGGCGCTCCGGATCGACCGGCGGCTCTTGCCAGAAGAGCCGCTCGTATCAGCGCGGGCTGCCGCGTAGGGAGTGACCATGCATTCACCGCGGACACACCTGGCACAGCGGTGCCGGGCTGAAGTGACATGCTTGCTTAGCATCTTGCTCGTGCTGGCGTTGCTCTCGTGGCAGGTTGCACGTGGAAACGCCCAGGAAGCCACGCCGGCGCCGGATGTGCCCGCGCCCGAGGAGTGTGCCGTTCCGCCGCGTTCGCTGGACGATCTCCAAGCGCTGGTAGCGACACCAGTTGCGGCCGTCGAAGTGGCATCACCCGTGGCCACGCCCGGAGCGGTGGACCCGGCGACGGAAGCTGCCGTGCGCGCCGCCATCCGCGAGTTGATTGCCTGCAGCAATGCCGGAGATTTTTGGCGCGTCCTCGCCCTCTACTGCGACCGGTATGTCCGGGCATATGTGCTGCAACTCGTCGAAGCGATTACGGGCCAGCCTGGGCCGATCACCGCTGAGATCTATAACCAATTCGCCCGGACTCGCCCCTTGCCGCCTGAGGCCAGGATCGTCATCCTCTCCTTCGGTCAGCCTGAGCGTCTGCCGGACGGGCGGATCGCCGTGATCGTTGTCGGAGACGATCCGCTTGACCGGGAGCCCGCCGGGCCAACTCGCTTCATCCTGGTGCAGCAAGGCGATGAGTGGCGCATCGACGCCTTCGAAGATGTACCTCAGGACTCATAGATCCTGGCGCTCCCAGGCAGAAACGAAACAGCCGAGCGCAGGCTCACCGTTGTCGCGGAAGCACAGTCCCGCAAGCTCGTGCCGGCTTCCGTGGCGATCTTGCCAGCAGCCAGAGGCACTTTTCGGACATCCCAAGTATGATGGGCGAGCATGCCAAAATGGAGATGCATGAACGCGGCAAACCGGGTATAACGTACAGCCTGCGTGACGTGCTCGATGCGATCAAGAG
>JBHOQQ010000127.1:0-11423 GCA_042408955.1 Thermomicrobiales bacterium | reverse complement strand
GCCTGCAAATACACTCGTACCGTCATTCGCTCTCCTCCAGCATCCGCTGAGCGCTCCCCACCGTTCTTGCACTATGGTAGCGCACCGCCTGCCTTGCTACGGCACCGTCCGCCGTGCACCCGATTAGGACGCCGCCACTGGCGCTTCGGCTGGACGGTCGAATGCCTGGCTGAGCAGCCATGCGATCGCTGCTTGAAGATTCGGCACGGTGATGTCCGGCGGCACAGGAAACGGTAAGGACGATGTTCGCTCGTTTGGTACGGCAATGACGCGCATTCCCGCCGCCTTCGCGGCTTCAACCCCAAGCGGCGCATCCTCCAAGACGACGCAGTCTGATGGAGGCACCCCGAGCCTTTGCGCGGCTAGGAGGAACAGGTCGGGCGCCGGCTTGCCACGCTGCACATCATCACCAGTCACCTCAGCGTCAAATTGTGCAGCGAGGCCGGTTTCGCCTAACGACACATCAACATGCTCACGCGTGCCCGACGTTGCCAGCGCAAGACGCAAACCCAATTGCCGCCCAAGCGCGATGATTTCCCGTGCACCTGGCATCGGCTGCACACTGCCACGGAGCGCGGCCAGGCGCATCGCGCCGTACACACGGGTCAGCTCGTCAACGCTGGGCGCAAGGCCGTACGCCTCCCGTACAATCGCGATCGCTTCGCGCAGACGTCGCCCGAGAAGTCTCGCTACCACCTCGGGGCGGGGCTGATGGCCGAAGGAGGCGAGAAAATCTGCCATCGCCCGGGCAGCGAGCGGTTCGCTATTCACGAGCAGGCCATCCATGTCGAAAATCAGTGCGCGAACTGGCTGAGTCATGTCCTCTTCTTCATCCTTGCACGACCGCATCACACGGCCGAAACCGTATAGCCGGCAGACTGCATCCCCCACAACGCTGCCCCCACCATCCCGGCGTCATAGCCGAGTTCCGGTGGCTTGAAGGCGATCCGCTCAATTTCCGTCACGTGGGAATGGCCGCGCGCCGTCTCCTCAATAGCCCGCCAGAACACCCCGCCCGGCTTGACATTCCCTCCCCCAATGATGACCACCTCGGGAGCCAGCGCCGCGATCGCACTCGCGACGGCAATCCCGAGATAGAAGCCAGCCGTTTCTAAGATTTCGATTGCGACGGCATCCCCGCTTTCGGCCTCTTGCTCGATGATCGAGGGCGTCATTCGATTGAGATCGTCGGCGATGGCAACCCGCAGCCTGGTGGTGGCTCCTTGCACGATACGTCGCAAAGCTTCTCCCACGATCGCCGGACCACTAGCGAACGCTTCGGCGCAGCCGCGATTGCCACAATTGCAGCGCGGTCCGGCGGGATCCACGATGATGTGGCCAAGCTCACCTCCCGCCCCGCCAAGGCCAAAGTTCACCTTGCCATGAGCGATGACCCCTCCGCCAATGCCGGTGCCGATCGCGAAGCACAAACCCGTCGTGACACCCTTTGCCGCGCCAAGTGTCAATTCGGCCAGCGTGAAGGCGCGCACGTCGTTGATGAGGTACGCCGGCAGGCCGGTCGCCTCGCTGATCCGGGGCCCGACTGGCACATCTGGCCAGTGGCCGGGAAAGTTCGTGAGGAACTTCGTCACCCCGGCATCCATGTCAATGACACCAGGCACGGCGACGCCGATGGAGGCCACCGTTCCATCACCGGGCACCTGCGCCATTAACTCCTTGGCATGGGTCATCATACGACCGATCACGGCATCGTGCCCTTCGTGCGCATGGGTCGGCACAACCAGGCGCTGCACGATATGGCCCGTGCGGTCGATGACGGCAAACTTGATATTCGTGCCGCCCAGGTCAATGCCGATATGGTAGGTGTTCCCCATGGCCCGCTCCTTACGCCTCGCTCAGTCGCATCGGCTGCATTAGTCCGGCAACGGTCCTTTCCACAGTTCGATGGGACGGTGGTACGCGGGAGGCGTCCACGGCAGAGTAATTTCCCGCCCGGTGCCAGCGGATTGGTACGCGGCCAGGATCGCTTCCAGCACCACTTTGCCATCTTCTCCGGTCAGCATCGGCTGCTCATCCCGCGCAACACAGTTCACGAAATGCTGCATTTCTTGGGGGAAACCATAGTTCCACGTTTCCTCGAACATCGTGAAGGTCCACCCACGGGTAGTCGTCGCCTTTTCCACCGCGTAGCCGTACCCCGTTTCGCTATAGGTCGTGAGTGAGGAGCCGCGGAGGAGGTCTGCTCTCGTGTTGCCATGGGAGCCGTAGATCTCGGCGCGGTCATCCACGCCGCCAGCCTTCGCCCACGAGTTCTCACAGAGTCCCACTGCTCCACCTTCGAAGCGCAAAAGGCAAATGGCGTGGTCCTCGCCAATCGTCTTGTCGCCATGCACATACGTTCCTAGCGACGCGAATACCTGCGTAATTGGGCGATTGCCGAGTACCCAGCGGCAAAAGGCAATCGAGTGGCACCCCATGTCCAGCAGCACGCCACCGCCAGACCGGCGGACATCCCAAAACCATGGCGAATGCGGACCGTAGTGCTCTTCGCTCTGCTTGACGAGGAAGACCTCACCGAGCGCACCCTCCTCAACCAGGCGCTTGGCTCGAACGTATTTCGGGGCGAAGCACAACTCCTCGGCGTACATCAATTTCACGCCAGCGGACCGGCACGCCGCGATCATGGCGTCCGCTTCCTCCAGCGTCAGGCAGAGCGGCTTTTCGCAGACAACATGCTTGCCTGCCTGCGCGGCATCGATGCAAACGCGGGCATGCAGATCGTTCGGAACGGCGATGGTGATCAGATCAATCTCATCAATGTTCAACAGATCATGGTAATCCGTCAGTGCCTTCGGAATACCGAAGCGCTCGGCAAAGGCCGTCACGTGCTCGCGATTCGGTGAGGCGACTGCGACAACCTCCGCGTTCGGAACGTGCGCGAATGCCTCGGCGTGCAGATGGGCAACGAATTGCGAGCCAATGATGCCAACCTTGACCTTCTCCACCCTGCAACCTCCCACCTGAGGCGAATCTGCCGCCGGCTCTCCGTGCTTGCGAGTGATATCCTCGAAAATGGACGGCGCGTCAACTCCCCGGCACCGTGTTCATGCGGCAACACCTCCTTCCACCATCGCCATAGGGCATACTCTGCACATGAACACATTGCCTTGCCGGCAGCGCCGAGAGAATCATGGCAGCCAAGGCCCCGGTTAACGCGCACCAGCGGCGGATCTCATGGATTCGCCGGCTTATCTTGCTCAGCTTTGCTGGGCTTGCGGTCGCTGGCTGGGCAAACCGGTTTGCTGATCTTAGCAGCCCTTTGCCATTCGATCTTACCGTTCCGCAAAGCCGCGTCTGGTTTGACGCCGTGCTCGAAGTGGCGGTCGCGTCTGCCGGCGAAAATCCCGCCTTGCCTCCTCTAGAGCCGGCCGGAGACGGTCCCATTTGCCCAGACGTTCCCCAGGTGTTCCGGCCCGCCCTCCGTCAAGCCTTTGGCCTGATGCGCGCCACGACCGAGGGACAACGCCTGTACGCGGTCATCGAGCGTAATAGAGCCTGCGTCGGCGTCACAGAGCTTCCCTACAACTCGGCGTTTGCCAGGGTACGCGGCTCACCTCGCACCGGCTGGCACGACAGCATGATCATGGTCGATCGCCACTATGTCCGCAGCACCCGCGCCGACGTCCTCGCTGCGCTGCTCGTTCACGAGGCAACCCACCTCGATCGCGCCTTCAGTGGTCAAGCGTGTTACGTGCGGACCACCTGCACCACCTTGGACAATGGTGTCGAGCTTGAGGAAGAGGTCGCCGCGCATGCAGCCGAAGCCGCCTGGTGGATCGCACTCTATGGTGCGAACGGAAAGCGCTTTGCCCTTCGGACCGACGCGTTCGAAAATCAGCTTGCGCGAGCCTATCAACGCGGCTCGCGCCAATTTCGCGATTTCGTTGCGGAAATCCGCTCTGACCCGCGTGAAGGCAAGGGGATGACACCGCCATGAGTGATTCGCATGACGTTCAACCGGCATCGATTTCCCCCGCCGAGGCTTGGCGGCAGCGTCTCCAGGGACGTGTCGGGTTTGGCTTGCAGGTATTCGCGCGTCCAGATGATCCTCATCCGAGCCAGAGTGTGATTCGTGCAGGCCAGCTTGCCGAGGCCGTTGGGCTCGATGCGTTTTTCATTGGCGATCATCCTGGCTACGCGACCGAGCCGTGGCTCCATCTTTCCGCGATTGCGATGACAACAACGCGCGTTCGCTTGGGCTCGGTCGTCAACTGCGTTGCGTATCGCCATCCGGTCATGCTTGCTCGGCTCGCCGCGGATCTAGACTGGATCAGCAACGGGCGCGTCATTCTTGGCTTGGGGATCGGCTGGAACGCGGAAGAATTCGGACAGCTCGGGCTCGCATTTCCTTCGGTGCGCGAGCGCCAGGCCCTGCTGGAAGAGACTATCGCCGTGGTTACCGGCGTCTGGGGGCCGCAGCCCTTCACCTTCAAGGGACAGCACGTTTGGACCGAAGGAGGTCATATCGCCCCTCCGCCCAAACAACGTCCCCGGCCGCCGATCCTAATTGCCGGGGGCGGCGAACGGACCACCCTGCGGCACGTTGCCGGCTACGGCGACGCCTGCAATTTTGGCCCTGGCCGCAACACGGGAGCGGTCCGTTCGCCAAACGACGTGCGGCGAAAGCTTCAAGTTTTACGCGATCACTGCCAAGCAATCGGCCGCCCCTTTCATGACATCGTACGAACCCATTTCACGACCTGGCTCATGCTCGCGGAAACGGAGCACGCGGCGTTGAAGAAGCTTCGGCGGTACTACCCGGAGGGTTTGACGGAGGAGCAGGGTTTGACGCGGATCTACGGCACTCCGGAGCTTGTCCGGCCATACTACCAAGAATTGGCCGATGCCGGAATCGAGTATTTCGTCGTCCAAACACTGGACGCCGCCGACGAGGAGACGATCCGGTTGCTCGGCGAGGCTGTGGCGCCGTCTATTCGGCCAGGCCCACCCCTCGCGGAGTGAGTGCTCCGTGATCCAGATCTAATCCTCATCTGGCTCGCCTCGCCGCAGCGCCGCATAGCTCTCGTAGCGCTCGCGCTGGATCGCACCCGTCTCCAGGGCCTCCTTGACCGCGCAGCCTGGCTCATGGAGGTGCGTGCAATCTGGATAAAAGCAGGCACCAAGGTAGGGCCGAAACTCTGGGAAGCAGCGATCCAATTGCTCTGGGGGTACGCCTCGCATCGCGAGCGACCGGATTCCAGGCGTGTCGGCGACGTAGGTATCAGGACCAATGCGATACAACTGTGTTGCGGTCGTCGTGTGACGGCCCTTTCCTGTCGCTGGCGAGATTTCACCGACTTTGCGTTGCCCCGCGGGATCGAGCGCGTTGAGCAAGCTCGATTTCCCAACGCCTGAAGGACCTGCAACGACCGTCACCTTCCCCTTGAGCGCCTCCCACAATTGAGGTATTCCCTCGCCGGTGCGTGCGCTCATGTAGAAGACCGGATAGATTGCCTCATAATCCCCAAAAATCGCGCGGGAGAGGGGCCTGCCATCCTCGCCAGGCTGGTCCAAATCGATCTTGTTTACGCCAATCATGGCTGGCAAGCCCGCCGCCTCAGCAAGAATCAGAAATCGGTCCAGCATCCTCCGGTGCGGCTCAGGCTCCCGCACGGCAAAGAGAAACAAAGCCTGGTCCGGGTTGGCCAGGATGACTTGCTCGACCTCTTCCCCATGCCGCGCGGGCCGCGCGAGCACGCGAGTCCGTGGCTCGACCGCCTCAATGAGGCCCTCGCCTTCGCCAACATCGAGCACCCAAACACGATCACCGACCGCGACCAAATCGGTCCGCAACCGCTGGCGCTTCAACGAACCCTTGACCGTACACAAGAGCTGGCGCGGCTCATCGCGCAGCTGGACCGCAAAGAATTTGCCAAATGCCCGAACTACAACGCCCGGCAACGCCGCCGGAGAAACCCCTGCTGGGCGCTGCCACGGCGCCACTGCCGCTGCAGCCGTACGCTCGGCAGGGCCCCCATTGCCTCCCCCAGATTGACGTGCCCGCCCTGGCTGGCGCTCCGGACGGGTCGAAGATTTCGCCATGCAGGAACCTTGATAACTCCGGATATTTCGCGCCTTTCAAAAACACGCGAACACGTGCCGCAAAACCGGCGGAGCCTGCCGCCTGCGTCCGAGTCTACACGGGCTCACGTCTGACCGCCATAGCCGTGCATCGTCTTGAGCGCGGAAGCTCGATGGTAGAATGCGGGGAATACAACAGCATAGGGGCGGGAGACGCGTTGGAATTCACGTTGTAGCGATTGGCGTCCACGGTCTTAGCCTTCAGCGGGAGTACTCGTCATGGACACGGCCTTGGTCCTCGCTCGCCTCATACTCGCGGGCGTCTTCGTGGTCGCTGGCATCGCCAAGCTTCTGGACCGTCAGGGATCGCGCCAGGCGGTAATCGACTTCGGCGTGCCGGTCCGCATTGCATTGCCCGTCGCAATTCTGCTGCCCATCGCCGAGCTTGTCGTTGCCGTGCTGCTCCTTTTCAAAGCTACCGCTTGGTACGGCGGCATCGGCGCTTCTGTACTGCTCCTAGCTTTTCTTGCGGCAATCGCCAGAAGCATGGCCCGTGGCAAGCATCCCGACTGCCATTGCTTTGGACAACTCCATTCCGAGCCTGCGGGATGGCCAACACTGATCCGCAACGCTGTGCTGGCGCTCGTCGCGCTCTTTGTCGCCACTACCGGGCGGGACCTCTTCTCCTTCAGCAACGAGGATGCCGGATACAGCCTCTTCGCCTGGCTCGGGCGACTTACCGCATGGGAGCTAGCGGCGACGATTATCGGCGCCGTGGCGATCCTTGCAATCATCGCCGAAGGCTGGCTTCTGGTTCACCTGCTTGGACAAAATGGACGTCTTCTCCTGCGATTAGATGCACTGGAAACGATGGTCAGCGAGATCCAGGGTAAACCCTCGACCGCCGCTCTAGCGACAGCCAAGCGGCCGGCGGCCGGCTTACCCAAGGGTACTTCGGCGCCCGCGTTCAAGCTTGAGGGTCTGTTTGGCGAGACAATAACGCTCGACTCCCTGAGGGCCGCTGGCAAGCCGGTGCTGCTCATCTTCGCGGACCCCGGCTGTGGTCCCTGCAACGCGCTGATGCCGGACATCGCGCGGTGGCAGCGCGAACACGCCGCTCACCTAACCATTGCGGTGGTCAGCCGCGGCGCTGCCGAGGCGAACCGCGCCAAGGCACGCGAGCATGGCCTCGTTCACGTGCTATTGCAAAGGGACCGGGAAGTGGCCCAGTCCTACCAAGCTTTCGGCACGCCATCCGCAGTGCTGGTCAATGCTGATGGCACGATCGGTAGCTCGGTGGCAGGCGGCGCGGAGGCTATTCGGCAGCTTGTAACCCGCACGACGAACACCCTTGCGGTAGCGAGCGCCTCCGGGACCCGTCCGGCCACCAACGGCGGCCACGCGCCGGCGGCCAGCCAGCGGGCAGTGTTGCCAAGCGCGGAGCGCGCTCCTGCCCAGGTGAAACCGCCGAAGATCGGCGATCCGGCCCCTCCTATCTCGTTGCCAGACTTGGAAGGCAATACTGTCAGCCTGGAAGCATTCCTGGGAAGCGCGACTGTGGTGCTGTTTTGGAATCCTGGCTGTGGTTTTTGCCGCCGCATGGCGGACGATTTGCGCCAGTGGGAAGCGTCGCCGCCTCATGAAGCGCCGAAGCTGCTCATCGTCTCGACCGGCACGGCGGAGGCGAACCGAGAGCTGGGCCTGACCTCGACGACGCTCTTGGACCAAGGCTTTCAGGTCGGCCGGTCGTACGGTGCTGGAGGCACGCCGTCCGCGGTTCTGGTGGATGCAAACGGACACATCGCGTCCGACATCGCCGTCGGCGCTCCGGCCGTGCTCTCACTCCTTGGAGCTACGTCTACGCAGGATCAACCGGCGGCCCGCTAGGGTGCTCGCCTGGCTTCTGGTCGTCTTCGAACCTGGTCCCTCCCTCCGTCGTAGCCACCGCCGGACCAATCGTACGCGCTTGTTGACAGGCGCGCAAGGTTGCTTCGGATCCCAAAACACGCTGGCGGCGGCGCTCAATGCGGCGCAACACGCGTTCAAGCTGCGTCTCGGCGGCTGCGAGACGTTGCCGAGCGCGAAGCAGCCTCCGCTCGGCGCGCGCTTCCTGCGCAATTAGGCGCTTCTCTGCCTTTGCGGCACGCTTCACGCGTGCCTCCACGGAAAGCGAATCGCTCATGGCCTCATGCTCCTTCAGGCAGCTCACCAACATGCGTTACGCTCAGCAATGGTACCCAGCGTCGTCTATGATATGGTGGCTTCTAACGCCGGCGCTACACCAGTACGAGGGCATTGGTGACACGCGGAAAATCTGGCAAAGCAGTGAACGAACCATCAGCATTACCTCAGGTCGTCGCCGCGATTGACCTTGGCTCAAACTCGATAAAGATGACTGTCGCTTGCCAGCAGCCAAATGGGCGCATCGAGGAGATACTCTCCCGGTCGGAGACGGTGCGGCTCGGAGCCGGTGTCGACACCACCGGGCAGCTCGCTGATGACCGCATGGCCGCAGCATTGAGCACCCTAACCCGTTTCGCTGCCGAGGCTCGTGCGGCCGGCGCGGGACGTATCGTCGCTGTGGCTACCGAGGCGGTGCGCATCGCTACCAACGGTAGCGCGTTTCTCGACCGCGTGGCCAGGGAGACAGGGATTGAAATTCGGGCGATCAGCGGCGCCGAAGAGGCGCACCTCACATTCCGCGGCCTCGCTAATGAAGCCGACCTGACCGGCCGCGTCCTGGTCGCTGACGTCGGCGGTGGCAGCACCGAGGTCATTGCCGCTGATGATGGCAACATGACCTGGTTTCGCTCGCTTCCGCTCGGCTCGGGCCGGCTCACTGACCAGCGGGTGCATCACGATCCGCCGACAGCCCCGGAACTCGCAGAATGTCGCCGGGAAGCCGCGCGGCGCCTGGATGACACCGGAGTTCCAACCAATGCAAGGGACCGTCTGATCGTGCTGGGGGGCACTGGCGAGTATTTCATGCGGCTCCTTCCTTATGGAGGGCCAGCTGAACCACGCGACGTCGACCGCGTGTTGGACTCACTGACTACCACCCCAGCAGCTGTGCTCGCGGAGAAGCTGGCGATTCCGCTCGAACGGGCGCGCGTGTTGCCGGCCGGCATCGCGATCGTCGGGGCACTATCCGACTGGGTTCGCCCGCGCCAGATCGAGGGCGCTCGGAGCGGCATCCGCCTCGGCTTGTTACTGGCCGTGTTTGCTGGGGAGATCTAATGGCTGGCCGATCCAACTACACCTATGATCCGACGCTGCCCTATCGAGCGGTTATGCGTGATCTTATCGCCGAACGCTGGGGAGCAGTCTGGCGCGCCGTGCCTGTGGCAATCGAAGGCACAGATCCGGAAGGGGTTCACGATGTCCGCGTCGCCTCGCGGCGCCTGCGAGCAGCAATGGATGTGGCAGAGGCATGTTTTCCCACCTCGTGGTACCGCCCGCTCCACCAGCTTGCCAAGCAAATCACCAGCGAGCTTGGCGCCGTACGCGACCGGGATGTGCTCCTTGAGCACCTCTACCGGACACGGGACGCCGCGTCGCCTGGCGATCATCCCGGTATTGACCGCCTCATCAAGCGAGTGACCCGCGAGCGTGAGGCCGCCAGGGCACAGATGATTGCCTTTCTCCAGCGTGTCATGAACGGGCCACTCCCAGCAGAGACAGTCAGGCGCTTCGGACGCAGCGCTATGCCACCGTGGCAGATTGCTCATGACCAGGAGGAGGCGCCGTGAGCCGCGCCTGGCGCGTCAAGGGCATCCGTCCCGAGAAGCCTGTGGCCGAGAACGCGCGCAAAATTCTCGCCGTGCGCATCGGAGAGTTCTATTCGTTCACGCCCATCGTCGAGGATCAAGCAGCGACCGAGGCGCTGCACGACCTCCGCATCGCTGCCAAGCGCTTGCGCTATACCATCGAGCTTTTCCGTCCCGTGTTTGGCACCGCAGGGGAGCGCCAGATCGAGCGCGTTCGAGCTATCCAGGAAGTCCTTGGTCAGCTTCACGACGCAGACGTGCGCATCAAGCTGATCCATGACGAACTGGCGCAACTCGCGGAGGAGCAAGATCGGCAGCTCGGCCGGACGCTCGCCATGGCCACGCCGGAACACCTTCCCTCCGTCATCTCATCCGCCTTGCGGCCGCCACCGGACGACCCCCGGCACGGTCTCCTCAATCTGCTTGGCCAGGAGTACGCGGAGCGGCGCCGCCTCTATGAGGCATTTTGCGTGACCTGGAAGCAATTCCAAGCAGAAGGCATGCGCGCTGACCTTGTCGCGCTGACGACGTTGAATGGGTTATCCGTCGGTGAGCCGGGACTTGCCGAGCAAGCATCTGCCGCACCTGGAGGTTGATCGTGACGCCAGAGTCTCATCACCGCGACTGGACCGGACGAATCACTGACGCGCTCAATCACCGCTGGGACGAGCAAGTGTCGTTCATTCAGCACCTCGTGCGCATCCCTAGCGTCACCGGCAACGAGGGTGAGGCACAGCATGCCGTTGCCGCGAAAATGGCAGAGCTTGGATTAGCTGTTGACACGTGGGAGCCAAACCCGGCCGAGCTCGCTCCCTACGCTGTGCACGTCGGTGAGTTCACCTGTCTTGCCAACCGGCCGAACGTGGTCGGCATCGCTCGCGGCGCCGGTGGCGGCCGCTCCCTGATCCTGAACGCGCATATTGATACCGTCGGTCCCGGAGATCCCAGCCGCTGGCGGCACGATCCCTTCTCGGGCACAATCGACGATGGCCGGGTGTACGGCCGTGGAGCCTGCGACATGAAGGCCGGGCTCGCGACCAATCTCTTCGCCTTGGCCGCCGTGAGGGATGCGGGCGTGCCCCTCGCTGGTGATGTGATCGTCCAGAGTGTGATTAGCGAAGAGGATGGCGGGGCGGGCACCCTCGCAGCGATTCTCCGTGGCTATACTGCCGACGCTGCAATCATCACGGAACCCACGAATCTCGCGGTCATCCCGGCACAGGGTGGGTCACTCGTATTCCGGCTGCGCATCCAAGGAAAATCGGCTCATGCCTGCGTGCGGAATGAAGGGGTCAGCGCCATCGAGAAGTTCTTCGTTGTCCACCAAGCACTCCTGGCGTTTGAGTCCAAGCGCAACGCCACCATCACGCACCCGCTGTATGCCAGCATCGCCAACAAGATTCCGATCAACATCGGGATCGTTCACGCGGGCACCTGGCCCTCATCGGTCCCGGAATCGTTGATTGCCGAGGGCCGTGCTGGTCTGGTTCCAGGCGAAGACCTCGACGGCTTCCGTCAAGAATTCGCAGCAGTCGTGCGCGCAGCGGCCGACGAAGATCTCTGGCTCCGCGACCATCCTCCAATCGTGGAGTGGTTCAGTGGCCAGTTCGCGCC
>JBHOQQ010000122.1:0-12392 GCA_042408955.1 Thermomicrobiales bacterium | reverse complement strand
TTCCCTCACCATGAATGTGAAATCGCCCAGAGTGAGTGCGCGACGGGCATGAAGCCGTTTGCGCGCTATTGGGTACACGTCGGCATGGTCCGGTACCAAGGTGAGAAGATGAGCAAGTCGCTGGGCAATCTCGTTCTCGTGCGCGATGTGCTGAGCGACTACAGCGCGGATGCGCTGCGGCTCTACCTCTTCTCGCACCATTATCGTGATGCTTGGGAATACCGGGATGACGAGCTCGATGAGTGGGCTCGCTTGGCGGAGGATCTGAACGAGGCGGCGGCATTCCCAAGCTTTGGCATCGAGGAAGTGCTCGATGTCTCGGCGCTGCGCGAGCGTTTTCTCAACGCGATGGACGACGATTTGGACACGCCAGCGGCGATCGGTGCGCTCCGTGAGATCGGCCAGGCGATTCTTGAGGCCCCGGAAGATGACGATGTGACTGAGGCGCAAGAGACGTTGCGAGAGCTTGCGGGTCTTTTGGGATTGACGCTTGCTGATTAGCGACGGCCCGCCAGTGAGGGATCTGCGGCCGGTTGCAGGTGGCGGTGGCAACACGGCTGCGCGCAGCGGGATGCAGGGGCTAGGCAACCTGCCTGGCGGCCGGGTGTTGGTGGGTTTCGTGCTATACTCTCCGGGGCCGTCGAGCGATGGCCCTTTGTGTATAGTGCCTTTCTGCTCCTTGACCGCGGCGGGTTGCGCAAGCCCGGCACCGGGGTGAGGGGCATACCCAGAGAGAGGAGTCCGCATTGCGCACACCGTATCGCCCTGCTCGGTATTATGAGCTGATGACGATCGTCACCCCGGATGTCTCCGAGGAAGAGCTGACTGGCGTCCTCAACCAGGTCGTGAGCTACGTCACCAATGCCGGTGGCACGTTGATCGACATGAGCCGGGAGTCACCCTGGGGGAGGCGCCGGCTGGCGTACCCGATCCGCCACGGTGGCCGTGACGTGCGGGACGGCTTTTATACCTTGTATCATTTCCGTATCGATCCGAGCCGCGTGATTGAGGTTGAGCGTGATCTCAAGCTCAATGAGCGGATCATTCGGTATCTGATTGTCACCTACACCCCGAAGGTGGCTGAGGGGGCGGCTGAGACGGTTCCCGCTCAAGCCGCTCCAAGCCCTGAGGCGGCAACTGAGAGCGCTGGTGAGCCCGTCGCACAGGAAGAGGCCGCTGCCGAATCGGGCACGGAGGAGCCAGGCGGAGCGAGCGAAGCATCCGAGGAGGCATAAATGGCGGGCGTCTGCAAGGTGATCCTCGTCGGCAATCTGGGACGCGATCCGGAAACGCGCTATACCCCCAATGGTGCCATGAACGTGCAGTTCACGATGGCCGTCAGCCGGCGTTTCACCGATCAAAGCGGCCAGCAGCAGGAGCGCACTACCTGGTTCCGGGTGACCGGCTGGGGGCGCCTTGCCGAGACGCTCGATTCGCTGACCCAAAGCGGCTATCTCGTCAAGGGGAAGCAAGTCTTCGTCCTCGGGACGCTGGAGGCTCGCGAGTACCAGGATCAGCAGGGGCAAACGCGGACATCGCTCGAGGTCCGCGCCGAGGAAGTCCAACTCCTCGGTAGCCGGGCTGACACTGGGCCGATGGCAGGAACTGGACCGGGCGCTGGGGTGGGTAAGCCGGCCGAGGGCGAGGCGCTTGAAGGCACCGATTTTGACGATGTTCCGTTCTAACCGGGGTGATCGCCGCGTGACCTTCGGGCCGCAGGTCTTCCACGTTGCGAAACGAGGCAGTCCGGTCGTGAGCATGATGGTGGGCTCGTGAAGCCTGCCGGGGATGTGTGGAGAGAATCGAGGATGAGCGAGAGCGACCAGATTCAAGAGCAGCAAGCTGAGACCCAGGAGGGCGGCGAGGCGCCTCGCCGGTTCGCTGCTGGAGCCCAAGCTGAGCGTCCGGCACGGGATGCTCGGGCGCGCAGGCCAGCGGCTGGCGGCCGGTTCGGCGGGCGACGGAAGGTTTGTGTGTTCTGCGCCGATAACATCGACGAGGTTGATTACAAGGACGTGGCTCGCCTTCGCCGCCATCTGTCGGAGCGGGCGAAGATCGAGCCGCGCCGGAAGATGGGCACCTGCGCGAAGCATCAGCGGTCGCTCACGGTCGCCATCAAGCGCGCCCGTCACGTGGCGCTGTTGCCGTTTGTCGCTGGCACCGGGCGCAGCTAGCCGGCGCGGGCGAGCGCGTGGCTGCTCCATCCTGTCCACAACGATGCGTCCAAGCTCATATCTCCGCTGAAAATAGCGCCGCGTATCTCGCGACGCGGCGCGATCACAGGCCAATAACGACCGGTTCCGGATGAGGAGTTTGCGCGCTCCACTGGCAAGGGGTCGGCTGTTTTGCTGAGGAGACCGCGGTCATGACCGAACGTCCGCGCGAGAAGCGCCCGCCGCAGCGAGGCGGGGCTCGCCCTACACGTGGCCAGCGCTCCGCTGCGCGCGGCGAGACCCAGCAAGTCCGTCAATCAGGTCTGGCCGCATGGCGGCACCGGTTGCCCTTTCGTCAGCAGGCGGCGACGGCGCCGCAGCGCCGACGGCGCGTATCGAGGCGCGAGCGCGAGGCACGGCGGCAGCGAATGCTCTATTGGGGAATGGGGATCGCGGCCGCACTGTGCGTGGTCATTCTCGCCGGCTTCGCTACCTGGGAATATCTGATCAAGCCGAATCAGACGCTGGCGCAGGTCGATGGCACGAAGATCAAGCGAAGGGACTACTGGAAGGTGCGCGCCTTCGAGCTTCTCCAGCAGGCGGAGTTGTTCGGGGCGCAAAACCCGATGTTCGCGGCGCAACTGCGCGACGAGGCGCGGCGGGTTTGGGGATCGACGTCGGTCGAAGATGCCACCCTTTCTCGGATGATCGATGACCAGGTCATCCTCAAGAACATCGGTGAGTTGGGATTGACCGTCACCGACCAAGATGTCCGAGATTACATCGATCAGCAGTTTGAGCCAGCGAACGCGCCGATTTACACGCCAACTCCCACCCCGACGCTGATTCCCACCCGCGCTGCCTGGGCCACGGAGACGGCCCAAGCCGAGCTTGCCGCGCTCACAGCGACGGCTCTCGCCGAGGCCAGCCCGGTGGAGGGGACGCCGGAGGGCTCGCCAGCCGGGCAGGGAACGCCAGCGACCGAAGCGACACCAGTCGCGGCAGCCTCGCCAGCGATTGAAGGCTCACCCAGCGCCGCTGGCACTCCTGAAGCTTCGCCGCCTGCGTCGCCAATTGCCTCGCCAGAGGTATCGCCAACTCCCAACCCAGAGCAGGCGCGCCAAACAGCCGAAGCGGGTTTCCGCTCGTTCAAGGACCGGCTGTTCGACGACGCGCATCTGTCGCAGGCGGATTACGAGCGGTGGATCGTCCGGCCCGCGGTCGCGCGGCAAAAGGTTCGAGAATACATCGCAAACCAGATCGGCCAGAGTGCCGAGCAGGTGCATGCGGCGCACATCCTAGTTGCGACAAAGGATCTGGCCGATCAACTTTATCAGCAACTGCAATCGCCCGATGCCGATTTCGCCCAGATCGCCCGGGATAACTCCGTTGATGAGACCACGGCGCCAAATGGAGGGGATCTCGGCTGGTTCCCGCGTGGTGTCATGGTGAAGCCGTTTGAGGACGTCGCTTTCTCCTTACAGCCCGGACAGGTGAGCACACCGTTCGAGACTGAGTTCGGCTGGCATATCGTCAAGGTCTTCGCGCATGAGCAGGACCGGCCGCTGACCGACGATATGATCAGCACGCTGAGGACCAAGCGCTTCGACGCCTGGCTCGCTGAGAAGCGCGCTGCAACGGCTATCAAGGCCGACATTGCGCCAACGCCGACACCGGCACTGCGCGAGTTCGAGCCGCCGCCGGATGCCCCACCGACGCCAACGCCCACGCCAACGGTTGAGGCTTCCCCGGTAGGCGAGCCAGAGGCAAGTCCAGGTGCCGGGTCGCCGGTCGCAGGGCCGTGAGCGCTGCCGCTCAACGCGCCGCTTCGAGGCCCGCGCCGCCGGTCCCCCAATCGTGCTATCCTGAGAGGGACACGCGCCACCGCCGTGGTGCTATGAGTGTGCCCTTCGGGCGGCGGTTGAGATAGGGACCTGCATATCATGTCGTTCCGGGACCGCACAGACCGGCCCACCGACTGGGACGCGGACGAGGAGATTGGCCTGACAGCTTGGCCGTCTCGCGTGCGCGATCACCGGCAACGGGATGCCGCGCCCTCCGCGTCGGACGACGTGCCGCCATGGGAAGATGAGGCATGGGACGAGCAGCAGAGCGCGGCACCGGAGCGCACCCGGCGCCGGTCAGGCACAAGCCGGCGCGCTCCGATCGAAGACGATGCTCCTTGGGGCGGCCGAGATCGGCAATGGCCGGACCTCCGTGACTCCCTCCGGGGCGGTGCCCGGCGTGAAGCCAGCGACCGCGGTCTCGGGCGTACCGGGGATACCGGGGCGCGCGTCAGGCGCCGCAGTGCTGCATCGCCTGATAGCCGCTGGGCAGAGCGCTCAGCGTTCGATGAGCCGGACGATGCTGAATTCGCGGCCGGAACTGAGGCTCTCCACCCGCCAGTGCCACACTATCGTTCCCATCGAGGCGCTTCAAGGACGCGTCGTCGTGCGCGGTCCCAGTCTGGTCCAACCCTGCGGGTGCCGGCGGCGGTAAGTGCCGTGCTGATCGCGCAAGACCGCCTGGTGCTCGGAATCCTCGGGGGCTCAGCCCTCAGCCTGCTCGTCATGGCCTTGGTCATCAGTCTGCGCAACGACGCTCTGCCAGCGTGGATCGCCATCCACATCAATGCGGCAGGCAACCCTGACCGGTGGGGAACACCGGCCACGGTCTGGCGTGTACCGCTGATGGCGGCGATGCTGACCGTGATGAACGTGATCGCGGGCACGTTCCTTGCCCGGTGGGACCGGTTTGCCGCTCAGTTCTTGCTTGGCTCCTCGATTCTGATCCACGTGCTTGCCTGGATGGCATTGATCGGACTCCTTTGGTAAGTGGCGCGGCCCGTGGTTGAGGGAAGGATGCGCCTCCCGGATAATCCGGATCGGTGCCACCGTGGCGCTGGGATGAGTCCTGATTCGCTAGCCGGCGCGGGCAGGATCGCATGGCAAATCTGATCACAATCGGTCGAATTGCACTCCTTTTTCTTGCCGTCGCGCTGATCTATCGTGGTAATGTTGCGATCATTACTGTGTGCATGGCACTCGTCGCGATCACTTTTGCGCTTGATGGCTTCGACGGCTGGGTCGCGCGCCGGCGCAACGAAACGTCTCAGTTCGGCGCCGTGTTCGATATCGCAGGCGATCGCATCGTCGAGACGGTCCTCTGGGTCGCCTTCGCCGACCTCGGCTTGATTCCTCTTTGGGTCCCGTTCCTGGTGATTACCCGCGGCACTGTTGTCGACGCGCTGCGTTCGCTCTCGTACGCGGAAGGCATGACCGCGTTCGGTGAGCGGAACATGATGCGGTCGGCGCTCACGCGCTGGCTCACTGCTGGCCGGTTCATGCGCGCGCTGTTCGGCTATGCCAAGGCCGCCGGCTTCGTGTTTCTCACGGGACTTGAGGCGTACCGGCACCATGATGCCGCTGGCTCCTTGATTGGCGACGTCTACGGTCTGGCCATTGTGCGCTGGATCGGCTGGGGAATCGTCTGGCTGGCAGTCGCATTGACCATCGTGCGTGGTATCCCAGTGATCGTGGATGCGGTCGCGCTGTGGGGCCGGCCATTACCGCAGTCCCAGCGACCAGATGTCGCCGCAAGTGCCGACGTGCGACCAGAGCGCCGGTCTCCATCGACGCCCTCAACTCCCTGATCAGGCATCTCAGGCATCTACCTAGCGATTGTTTGGGCCTGCCGACTCCTTTTGGACCTCTGGCCGGTAACCAATGGAACTTGAGCGCAAGGGCGTAGTTCGAGGATGATTCCCGCGTGCTGCTGAGACCTGCGCTTGCAGTTTTGCAGCAGGACGAAAGGATGCGTATTGGCAACGAAGATTACGCGCGCGCCGGCGACGCGCCTCCGAGACATTGATCAGACCGCTGATCGCCCCGCGCCATCGCGGGAGCCATTGCGATCGCACCTGCCACGGGTTGAGTTTCGCCGCGAAGAGCGACGAGAGATCGTGTATTGGCTGGCGGTGTTTACCGCCATTGCGCTTTCGTGGACGATGCGCTTGCTGCCAGAGCAGGCGCGCGACTGGCTCGCCCGCCGTGGGGGCGATCTCACTTTCCGGCACGCAAAGAAGTACCGGGACAACGTGCTTGACAACCTCCGGCATGTTCTCGGCCCGTCCGCGACCACTGATGAGTTGAATCGCGCGGCCCGCAGCGTGTTTCGCGTCAACGCCGAGAATTTCCGCGATCTCCTGCTCGTGCCGCACTTGTCGCCGGATGCGATCAAGCGCCGGGTTCAGGTGGTGGATGGCGATTGGTCAATTCTGGATTCGGCACTCGCCAGGGGCAACGGGGTGGTGCTGATCACTGCCCATCTTGGCGCTTTTGATTTTGTTGGCCAGGCGCTCCATCAGCGTGGCTATCGTCTCACCACGGTTACCGGACGCACGACGAGCCGCTTCCTGTTCGATGCCGTCACCTTTCTCCGCCGGTCTCACGCCATGCCCATCGTCGAAGCGAGTCCGTCCGGGGTCAGGAAGGTCATCCAAGCGCTGCGCCGCGGCGAGATCGCGGTATTTCTGACCGATCGCGATTTCTTCCTCAACGGCAAGCCCGTCCGGTTTTTTGGCGATCAGACCACGCTGCCGCCCGGTGCGGTGCGGATCGCGCGCGATACGGGAGCGATGATCGTGCCGATGTTCACGACGCGGCAAGGCAGCCATCACGCGCTCTCGATCGAGCCCGCATTCGTGGTCGAAAAAACGGACGATGTGGAGGCCGATATTGCCCATGGCTTGGAAACCGTTGTCCAAGTCTTGGAGCGAGCAATCGGCCGCGCCCCTGAGCAGTGGGTTATGTTCCAGCGGGTGTGGCCATCGGTACCGGCCGAGCCCGCGCGCGTCGTTCCGGCCGGCTCCTCGGCCGGCGGCGGGCTGCTCCGGCGAGTCGCTGCCGTGCGTGCGCGGTGGAGCCGAAACCGTTCTGCCTGGCCTGGCTCGTCCCCTCGGGAGGAGATGCCCAAAGATCGTACGGCATCGCCTCCTCAATCGTCAGCGTGACGATCTCACCGACCGGTAGAGCGCCTGGGACAAAGACCAAGCCGTCGACCTCGGGCGCGTGACGCCGGGCCCGGCCGACCGAGATCGGCTCAACCATCCCGAGCTCGTCTTCCATCTCGCCAACCGCTTCGATCAACACCTCAAGGTTCTGGCCGACCAAGGCGCGGTTTTTCTTGAGCGAAATGCCCTGCTGCGCTTCCATGATCGCCGCTCGCCGCTCTTCCGCGACTTCCAGCGGGACAGGCTGATCTAAGGTTGCCGCGCGTGTCCCTGGCTCCGGGGAGTATGTGAACACGCCTACGTGATCGAATTCCTCTTGCTCGACAAAATCAAGCAGGCGCCGGAAGTGGGCATCCGTTTCGCCCGGGAAGCCGACGATAAACGTGGTGCGCATCACGAGGTCCGGGAGCTTTTCGCGCGCGTAGTCGATCAACCGCCTGGTCATGTCGGGATCACTCGGCCGGTTCATCCGGCGCAGGATCTCGGGATCGGCGTGCTGGAGTGGCATGTCGAGGTACGGAAGGAGTGGCTCATGCCGCGCCATGACATCAACCAGACGGAGGGTGAGCGGGCTGGGGTAGATATACAGCATGCGCAGCCAGCGAAGATCCGGCACGCCCTCCACGATCGACTCCAGAAGCTGGGGAAGACCATGCTTCATGCCGAGGTCAGCGCCATAGCGGATCGTGTCCTGCGCAACGAGCACGATTTCCTTCGTTCCACGGGACACGAGATCGACGATCTCTTGCAAGATGTGCACGGGGCGCTTGCTTACTTGCCGGCCCTTGATGCTGGGGATCGTGCAGAAGGCGCAATTGTGATCGCAGCCGTCGGCAATCTTCACGTAGGCGGACGGCCCGGCTTCCGCGCGCGTGAACGTGGTGAGCATGCCCTCGCAGCCCGCGGTCTCTGGCGCGGGTGTCTCACCGAAGAGTTCCGCGACCACGTCACCGATCCGGTGCCATTCGCGCGTGGTCAGGACGTAGTCCACGCCCGCTGGCAGGTCGTTCCGGTAGTCCCGCAGCGCAGGCATGCAACCAGCGGCAATCAGGCGCTGGCCGTCGCGGCGGTGATCGAGAAGCTCTTGAATCACGCTCACTGACTCTGCTCGGGCGGCGCCAAGGAAGCCACAGGTATTGACGATCACCACATCGGCATCATCAGGTTTCGGCACCGGCATCATGCCCTGGCTCCGGAGCAGGGCGTCCATGCCATCCGAGTCCACACGGTTCTTGGAGCATCCAAGCGTCACAATATGAAACGCACGGTCACGTGGCACGATAGGGCACCTCTAGCGGTAATTGACGAATTGCAGCGCGACAGGAAAATCTTCTGAGCGAAGCGCTTGAATGACAGCCTGCAGATCGTCTTTGCTTTTGCCTTGAACGCGAATAGCGTCCCCTTGAATCTGCGGGGTTACCTTCTTGAACTCATCGCGGATCCGCTTGCTGATCTTCCGCGCGAGATCCTCGGGAATCCCCTGCCTGAGCGTAATGACCTGGCGCACACGGCCTGATGCGGCCTGCTCGATCTTGCCGTAATCGAAGATCTTCAGCGAAAGCCCGCGGCGCACCGCCTTCGACTCTAGCAGATCGGTGACCTGCTTGAGTGTAAACTCGGAATCAGTCGTAATGGTGATGTTTTGCTCGCCAAGCACGATCTCCGTCTTGGTATCCTTAAGGTCGAAGCGCTGCTGGATCTCGCGGCGCGCTTGATCGATCGCATTTTTGAGCTCTTGCTCGTCAAACGTCGAGACGATATCGAACGAATAGAGACTTGCCATCAAACACCTCCGGCTCCCATAACGAACAGATAGTACCAGAGGCTCAGACTCCGGCGCGGGTAGCGTGGATGCTGCTTTGCTGGGCCGGCCCGGTTCGCTTCGATCAAATGAGCTATCGCATACTTGGTCATGATGGGTGGCCGGAGACGAGTGGACACGAGTGGGGATAGGCATGAACGCGCTAGCATCAGCACTGCCAAGTGCTCGCCCCAAGGCGGCTCGACGGCGTGGCGGCTTGCCGATTCTACAAAAGGTGCTGATCGCCAATGCCTCGATCGTGGTGCTTGGTGCCATCGCGGGTACCTGGATCACGAGCGAAACCGCGCGCAGCACCGAGGGGCGGACGTTTATGGCGCTTGCCTTTACGTTCGTCGTTATCGGCATCGTGTTGAGCGTGGTGGTGAATTACGTGGTCTTGCGTGCCGCGTTTCGTCCGCTCGCTACTCTGGAGGCGGCGGCGCTGGCCGTACGCCAGGGCGATCTGAGCGTGCGCGCCGCGCCCTCGTCGTTTACTGATCCACAAGTGGCGCACCTGGCAGAGACGTTCAACTCGACCCTCGATGAGCTTGCCCGCGACCGGGAGGAACTCCGCTCGCTCGCTTCCCAAGTCATTCGCGCCCAAGAGGACGAACGTCGCCGGATTGCTCGGGAGCTTCACGATGACACGGCGCAGGTGCTGTTCGCTCAACTCCTGCGACTGACCACTCTCAAGGCGTCTCCCGATAAGAGCATTCAGGAATTGGCAGCGACGATGGAGCAAATGACCGTCGAGGCGCTCGAAGGCGTGCGACGCTTGGCGCTGGAGCTGCGGCCACCTGCGCTGGATGATCTTGGGCTCTCCGCCGCGCTCGGTGAGCTTGCGCAGCGGTTCTCGGAGCAACTCAAGATTCCGGTGGACTACCAGGCGCGTGGCTTGCGCGGGCGGTTGCCAGCCGAGGTGGAGCTGGTGCTCTACCGGGTGGCACAGGAAGCCCTCACGAATGTGGCCAAGCATGCCGAAGCGCGCCATGTTTGGCTTGATGTCGACCGGACGGCGACGGACGTCTCGATCTCGATTCGCGATGATGGCAAGGGCTTTGATCCGGACAACGTAGCGTCCAGCGATGGACGCGGTTTGGGGCTCGGCATTTTCGGCATGGAGGAGCGCGTGGCGCTCGTGGGGGGCCGATTCCGCATCTGGTCGGCGCCCGGCCAAGGGACCGAGGTCTTCGCGTTCATCCCACTGGACGCTGACATGAACACTCCAGGGATGGCTTGATGAGCGATAGTCGTAGCGAGCTCGGCGCCACCGAGCCGATTACCGTGGTGCTCGCTGACGATCATGGTGTCGTGCGAGCAGGTTTGCGTGCATTGCTGGATAGCCAGCCAGACCTTCGCGTGATTGGGGAAGCGGCTGATGGCCAATCGGCCGTGGAAGTGACACGGCAGACGCGCCCCCACGTCGTTGTCGCTGATCTCTCGATGCCTGGCGGCGGATTAGAGGCGATTCGGCAGATCACCGCTCTTGGCCTGCCGACTCGCGTCCTCGTGCTGACAGTCCACGCCGAAGAACGCTATTTGCTACCGGTCTTGGAGGCGGGCGGATCAGGATATGTCCGCAAATCAAGCGCACATACCGATCTGCTTGATGCGATTCGCACCGTCGCGCGCGGTGAAGTGTTTCTCGATCCCGCGGCAACCAAGACGCTGCTTCGTGGATATCTTGGGCGGGTTCGCTCTGGTGAGGAACTCGATTTAGGCGAGGTGCTGTCGGACCGGGAGCGCGAGGTGGTGAAGCTCACCGCGGAGGGCTATACCGCGCAGCAAGCCGCGGACATCTTGTGCCTGTCACCGAAGACGGTCGAAACGTACCGGCACCGCGCTATGCAAAAGCTCGGTCTGACTAACCGGGCGGAGCTGGTGCGCTACGCGCTGAGGGCCGGACTGCTCGGGAGCGAAGAGTTGTGAGCGACCATCGAGCCCCTATCGGTGATCGCAGGTCGTGAGGCGCGAGTGGCTCGAAAGGTGATGCCGGAGGACACGGCCGCAGCAAGTGCACCGCTGCTCCAGCATTGCACCGGGCTTGAGGTCCGCGCACCAGGCTGGAGTCGATGAACCGTTCAGGCTAAGCCAGCCGGTTTCGCTCGCGCAGACGTGCCAGAAGCGTGAGCGTCAAGATCATCTCCTGATGGCCTGCAAACGACTCTCCACGCTTGAGCTCACGAACGCATGCCTCTGCAACGTCTAGGAGGCGTCGCTGTTCGGTCAGCGAGCGGAGCAGCAGGTTCGCGCGCTGCTGGTCGTACCCACCTTTGCGCGGGATGGTTGGTGGCGACAACGGTGACATCTGGCATGCTCCATTCGTCGCGGCACGCTGTACGTGTCCGGAGTAGTACTCATCCTCTATCTACCCGGATGGTATGCCTGGGGGAGCGCGTATGGTATGACCAGGTCGTGCCAAGCATCGATCAGTACGGACGTCTCGACGGATCGTCAATTGGCTCATGTACGGACACCAAGGAGATGTGATTCGTGAGGTGAACCGTGACTGGTGGGGGATGCTCAGGGCGAAGCGGCGCATTATCTCCGGCTACTATGAATCTCGGTACGAGTCGCGGGATGAGCGGGCCGCGGGAGGGCTGAGCAGGTGAGCGTCGCCGGAGAGCTAGGCGACTTCGACGTCCTGGGAATTCTCAATCTGCTGACGCGGCGGAGAGCGAGCGGGAGGCTTCGCCTTACTGCGGGCGGGGATGACGTTTGCCTGCACCTCGATGCGGGCAAGCTCGCTCTGGTGACGTCCACGCGGCTGCCGCTGCGGCTTGGCAGGATGCTCCGCCAGCGCGGCCTGATCAGCGACCGGCAGCTTCATGAAGCGCTGCGCGTGCAGGAGGCGGAGGGAGGAGTGCGCTCCCTCGGGGAGATTTTGGTCTCAAAGGGATGGGTGCAACCGGCCCAGATCGCCGCCTGCGCGCACGAGCAGGCGGTATCGGTGCTCGCAAGAGTGTTGACAGCCGGGGAAGGTGCCTTCGTGTGGACTTCCGGTATAGCGGCTCCGGCAAGGGGACCATCGGTGCCGGTCGATGCGCAGCGAGCCCTGGTTGAGGCCATGCAGCGCGTGGAACGCTTGAGCAAGCTGCGCGCCCAGTTACCCGCGCCCGATGCGCCGCTGGCGGTCAGCGCACGCGTTGATGTGACGATCGCCCCCTACAACGATGTTGAACGGCGCATCGTGATCGCGCTTCAGGCAGGAGTGCGCTCATGGGGCGAGCTGGTTGATCTGCTGCCGGTCGAGGAGAGCAAGCTGTTGCACGTGCTCATCGACTTGCGGCGCAGGGGATTGGTCGTAGCGGGAGAGGGCGCGCCGGGCGCCGATATTGGCGTTGCTGGAGGCGGCCCGCCGAGCAGCAGCGACGTGTCACGAATCCTTGAGAGTCGATCGTAAGGCCCGGGAAACGCAACTGGGCCA
>JBHOQQ010000120.1:0-11804 GCA_042408955.1 Thermomicrobiales bacterium | reverse complement strand
CATTGGATCTCGTTCGGTTCGCGGTCCAAAGATGTGGAGGACCGGATGAAAGCAACGGCGCGGACGTATGTCGCGCGTTACGTCCGGCACCACCGTTCCAGTTTCTCGCGCATCCGGGCAGTGGAACTCACCTTCACCGAGGAGGTGGGCTCCGCGCTTTTGAGCGGGCGAGTGGATCTGATCCGCGAGGCAGATGATGGCCGCTTAGAGATCGTTGATTTCAAGACTCGGGCACGCGGTGGCCTGGCAGTGACGCATGCTGACCTTCAATTGCGGCTTTACGCTCTTGCCTGCGAAGACCGGCTCGGTGGATCAGTTGGTCATCTGACAGTCCATCTGCTCGCCGATGATGTGGTCGAGCGATTTCCATGGGATGATCGCGGGCGCCAAGAAGTCAGGGAGACGCTCGACCGGGTGGTCGAGGGCATTGCGAATCGCCACTTTCCGCCCTCGCCGGGACCTCACTGTGAGGCGTGCGAGTTCCGGCAACTCTGCCCGTACGCGGAGAGGTGACAACGATGCGCGGGAGAAACACGAGCTACCGAGGATTCTTCGAATTACTCAAGGAGAGCTTGGAACACTATCGCGGCGAGTTCGACGACGTGGTGCTGTTAGCGCCTGACTACTTCCGGTTTCTCACCAACCTTCTTGAGGATGGACGAGTTTCACGCGAAGCACGGCTGTTGATCTGCGCGGCACTGGCCTACATCGTTGCCCCTTACGACGTTAGCCCGGAAGAGATTTACGGCCCGGTTGGCTACCTTGATGACGTGTTCGTCTGCGCGCACGTCACTCGGGAGTTATGCGCACGTGTCCCAGCGGACGTGCTGGAAGAGGCTTGGGAGGCGGAATTCGACCTCACGACCACGACAGAGAAGGTCTATACCAAGACCCTGGATCAGCTTGGGGAACGGGCTGCCGATGCGCTGTCCTACGTGGGGTTGCGCTGAGACTCACACACCAGGCGTTCAAAGCGTTCACCCCAGTTGTGCTTGCATGCAGATGTGGATTCCCAAGCCTGATGACTTCGGTGCTGCATTTCGCGCGGGGCTAAAGACCCGCGCTGCGTTTACGAAGCCAGCTAAAGTCGGCTGGTTTTCGCGTACAACATCCTTTTAGCCCTTTGAGGGGCTTACCAACGTGGTGAACCGTGTCCCGGGCAACGCGAGGGAGTGAGGCTAGTTCCCTACGTAAGGGGCAGGATGCCGTGTGCTCGATGCCCGAGCAGGAGAGGCAACGCACCGGACCGTGAAGCACCTGGATAGGCCGCAGGTGCTTGATGGAGTGCGATGACGCCTCAGTCACGTGACTGCTCGGCCTCAGGTTGCAGGAAGCGGCTCGTATCCGCGATCTCGGCTGCCGACGCGCGGCGCTTGATCCCGAAGACTGCAACAAACATAAAACTCTTCCCGGCCGCGTGCGGCGAGAAGAGCGCGGTCACTTCATCATCAATGGATGTTGAGCCAACAGCGCCGAGCCCGAGCGCGTGCGCTGCCAACTGCAGCCTGGCGCCAAAAAGCGCCGCTTCCAGTTGCGCAACCCGGTAGCCACGGTTGCCGAAGTGGGCAAGCACGGGCTGCAGGTCGGTCAGGGCGTAGGCGTTGACCTGGGCAGCCGCCGCATATTCTTGATTGCAAGCGACTCGCATCGCGGCGCTCCGGTAATCTCCGGCGCTCAACAACTCGACCGCCCGTTGATCCGGGCGTAGGAGGTAGAGCCCGGGCACAAGACGTTCCACATTGTTGACGATGAGGTACCGGTCGTGCAGCGACGGTTGCGCAGGATCAAGGCAATCCATCGCCGCCGCTCGGGCGGACCGGTCCAGAACGGTCGAGAAAGCGTCGAACGGGAGGGAAAGGTTTGCCGTGTAATGGCGATTCGAGCGCCGCCGGGCGATCACCTCGTCGATGCCATCTGAAGGGATGCGGGCCGTATCAATGGGTTGGAGTGAAGTGAGCGGCCCGCTTGCGGACGGCAACGCACGCATTGGCGGGTACGTGCGCCAGGCGCGGGCTGCATCGCCCGATTCAAGCGAAGATTCCCCGTGCATCGCTGCGATCGCGGGAAATTCGATCTCACGCGATGAAAGCGACTGCGTTGGCAAGTTGAGCGGCGCCAAGGGAGGTGCGCTGGCAGCAGTTTCGCTTGAGCGTCCCACCGCTACCAGGCAGACAGCGGCTTCGCGCCGCCCGTCAATGTCGAGCAAGGCATTGATCTCCCGGTCGGCGAAACCAAGAACGACGCGCGCTGGCAAGTGGTGGTCGGCAGTGACCGCTAGGAGGTTGGCGAGGACGGTTCCTGCATCCCAGGAGACATGGCGATAGGTCCGCTCCTGGTAGCGCCAGGCATTTCGCCAGAAGGTGCTGGTGATGATGACGATGACCGGCGCCCTCGCCACGGCGGGCTCCTCACCAGTGGCATTGACCACGATGCGACGGTAATCTCCGGCTCGGAGCAGGCGCAGGCTGTGATCCTCTGGGGCGTAGTGGTAGAGACCAGCTTCGAGCGCTTGGCCGGGTCGGCTCGGTGAGGCAGGGAGCCGCCCGCAGACCACGTACAGCTCAAGATGGTAGCGGGCACCGGTGCAGCCGGCGGCCCGAAATTCGATTTCCCGCCCGTTCGGGGCGCGCCAGCGCTTGAGCAGACCGTTGGAGCGCAGGCAGATGCGCGCAAGCGCGGTCAGGTCCGGCACAGCCTGCTCAACGGGAAGGTTGCCGGTCGCGGCGATCGCATCAAGCGCGGGGAGCGAGCTCGAAAATCCGTCATGCGGGAGTGGGATCGGCTGAAGTGAGAGATAGCGCTTATAGGGCAGGGGCTCCAGGGCCGGGTCCTGCTCGCCAAGCGCTGGGCGAAGATGGGGCGGCTGGCCCATCAGGATACGCTCGCGTCCCAAGGTATCCAAGACCCGCACGTACTTGGTCGCGTTGTGGAACGCCCAAGCCGCACTCGTGTCGCGATTACCCTCACTCATCGGTGTGGTCCATGCTCGGCTGTGCGCTTAGCCGAAAGCAGATCATGCCGTGGGGAGATTCCCGCCATCCGTCTCTGCCGGCAGGTCAGGGCGCTCGCCCCACTCGTTCCAGGAGCCATCGTAGTTGGCAAATTGGTCGTGGCCGGTGCGGTGCAACGCGAAGAGCACCGCGGTCGCGGTGACGCCGCCGTTGCAGTAGGCCACCACCCGCTCGCCCGGTTGCACTCCGCCTTTCTGCAAGATCCGCTGCAATTCCTCGACTGGCTTCCACGTGCCATCGTCATTGACGAGGGATTTGGCCGGGATACTCACCGCGGTTGGAATGTGCCCCTTGCGGCTGCCGCGCCAGACCTCGCCCCGGTAGGTTGCTTCATCGCGGGCATCGACAAGGAGCGTCCCTGGCTTACCGATCATTTGAACGACCTCATCAACCTCGACTCGTAGCTCAGGGCGCGGGTGCGGGGTAAACGTAGCGCGCCGTGGCTGGGGAACCTCGGTGGTGAGCGGCCGACCCTCACGCTGCCACTTGTTGAACCCGCCGTCGAGCACCGCTGCGCGGTCGTGCCCGTAGTAGCGCAGCGCCCACCATAGGCGTGTGGCAAAGTGGCCGCCGGTGTGATCAACAATCACCACATCCGTGTCGTTGCCGATGCCGCGTGCGCCCATTGCCTCGGCAAACCGGTCTGGCGGCGCGATCTGGACTTTGACCGGGTTTTGCGGGTCGATGATGTCCTGTGTCCAATCCACATAGACCGCGCCGGGGATATGACCGGCGTCGTATTCATCATGGGCGGGGAGGTAGTCCGCGTGCTGGTGGCCGCCGCCTAAATCGTAGGATTTGACATAACCGCGGATATCAACGATTGCCAGACCAGGGGCGCCGAGATGCTCGTGCAACCAATCCGTGGAGACGAGCGTGTCGGGAAGCAACGACGAGCGAGATGGAGCCGACGTCATATGCACACTCCTTTGCGATAAAGCCGCCGAGGCGCTGAGCGTCGCGGTAAGCTCAGGAGTACGGCGGCTTTCGTGCAAGCTAGCGGGTTTGCCGCTCTGGTGTCAACAGGCGGCAAGCATCTGGAAGGGTACCCACGAGGATTGCCACTCATTTCCCGCGAAATAGGGTTGACAGCGTTCACTCCACCCGCGTATGATGCAGCAAGACACATTGACGTGTCTTAGGTTCCTGTGCGTGATGGAAACTGTGCGGTGATGTTGCGCGCCATCTCCATTATTACCCTCGTACTTATTACGCTCCCGAAGGGGAGCGTATGCGGTCGTGGGGGCCGGAGTAGCGCGTAGGCGAATGTGTACAACCAAAGGTAGAAACGATTCAAGGCCTCCCGACCACCCGGGAGGCCTTTTTGATGGTTCGCATGAAGCACAATGCTGGCGAGACAGCACAACGACGGGGGCGAGACGATGGCAACAACAGCGACTGCCGAGCAGGCAACGGCGGGTACAACGCTCAATGGTCACCAAGTCGAGACAGGGAGCGACGAGAAAAGTGAGCGTCAAGTGCTGACCGGCGCGGAGATCACGTGCAAGGCGCTGGAGGCTGAGGGTGTCGAGGTCGTGTTCGGGTACCCAGGCGGGGCCGTGATTCCTTTATATGACGCCCTGCCAAGAGCAGGGTTCCACCACGTGCTGGTCCGGTTCGAGCAGTGGGCGGCCCTTGCCGCGGATGGGTATGCGCGGGCGACAGGGAAGGTTGGCGTGTGCATCGCCACGTCTGGTCCTGGAGCGACGAACCTAGTCACCGGGATCGCCAACGCTCAGTTGGACTCCGTGCCGCTCGTGGCGATCACAGGGCAGGTCGTCCAGCCGATGATTGGGCGCGACGCGTTCCAAGAGACGGACATCACCGGCATCACCCTGCCCATTACGAAGCACAACTACCTCGTGCAACGTGTTGAGGATATCGCCCCCACGATCAAAGAAGCGTTTTACCTCGCCCGCAGTGGTAGGCCGGGCCCGGTGCTGGTTGATATCCCGAAGAATCTTTTCCTGGCCAGGACGCGCTATGAACCCGCGCCGACACCGCACCGGCGGGGCTATCAACCGACGGTTGTCCCGAACATGCGGCAGGTACGGCTGGCAGCGGAGCTAATCAACGCTGCTCAACGCCCGCTCATCATGGCCGGACACGGCATCTTGCTGAGCGGTGCGGAAGATGTCTTTGCGCTCTTCGTGGAGCGAACCGGTATTCCCGTGATCTTCACACTGCTGGGCCAAGGTTCGTTCCCCGAATCGCACCCGCTCGCGCTTGGCCTGATGGGAATGCACGGCCACCGGCACGTCAACAAGGCGCTGGAGGAGTGCGACTTGCTGATCAATATTGGCGCACGGTTCGATGACCGGGCAACAGGCAAGGTGTCAGGATTCGCGCCGAACGCCAAGATCATTCATGTTGATATTGACCCAGCTGAGATCGGCAAGAACGTGCGGACCGACGTTCCCGTGGTTGGTGATGCTCGTGAGGCGCTGAAGCTGCTCATTCCCGAGGTGCAGCGGAGGTCTCATCCGGAGTGGCTCGCGTGGATCGATTCCCAGCGCAACCGCGTGCTTCAGGCAGCGCTCGACCAGCGGCCCGATTGGCCGGAGCCGTATTCGATCATCAAGGCGATCGCGAAGGCAACGAAAGGTGAGGCGATCTACACGACCGACGTCGGTCAGCATCAAATGTGGGCAGCGCAATTCCTCGGGTTGGAGCATCCAAACCGCTGGCTGACCTCGGGCGGACTCGGCACCATGGGTTACGGAATTCCCGCGGCGATCGGAGCCAAGATTGGGCGGCCCGATCTCGAAGTGTGGGCGATCGTCGGTGATGGTGGCTTCCAGATGTCGATGAACGAGCTAGCGACCATCGTTCAGGAGAAGCTGAACATCAAGATCGCCGTCATCAACAATGGCTATCTTGGCATGGTGCGGCAGTGGCAAGATCTGTTCCATAACAAGAACTATTCGGAAGTCCAAATCAATGGCCCGGATCTGCTCAAGCTCGCGGATGCCTACGGATTAACCGGCCTGCGCGTCCGGAAGGACGAGGAGATTGAGCCAGCGATCGAGAAAGCGCGCAGCATCGAAGGCACGGTCATCATCGACTTCGTGATCGAGCCGGAGGCGAACGTCTGGCCAATCGTGCCACCGGGAGCGAGTAATTCCGACATGCTCCTTCACCGGTTCGAGGATCACTAGTTCTGGCCCGCGCGAGAAGGCAGCATCTTGGGGAGCAAGCAGACGATGAAACGCCCACATACGCTTGTGGTTCTTGTCGAAGATCATCCAGGGGTGCTCAACCGGGTCGTGTCGCTGCTCAGGCGGCGATCATTCAACATTGACTCGATCACTGTTGGGCACTCGGAGCAGCCAGGGGTGTCCCGCATCACGCTTGTCGTTATGGGAGATGATCTGGAGGTCGAGCAGGCAGGCAAGCAGCTCTACAAGCTGCTCGAAGTGCTGAAGGTGACGGACGTCACGGATCTGCCGGTGATATCGCATGAAATGGCGATGATCAAAGTGGCGGCAAAGCCGCAGCATCGCCAGGAGATCTTGCTGATCGCCCAGATCTACGATGCGCGCGTCATCGACGCAAGCCCGAATACGTTGATCCTGGAAATGGTTGGCTCTGAGGAAAAGATTGACAGCTTACTGGCGATGCTGCGCCCATTTGGCATCCGCGAGCTGGTCAGGACCGGGGCGATCGCGATGACCCGCGGTGGCCAGCCATTAGCGGGCAAGGGCGCGGCGCTTGCTGAGCGGTCAGAGACGTTTGCCGCCGATTGAGTGCGCGAAGCTGCCTCGCTCTTCGAGCCTCAATCGGGTATCGTTTACAAGAAAGGTGTTCACGGTTTTCGTGCTCCATGGGGTTTCCCAGGAACTGATGAGGGAGTGTGCTGGTGCCCGCGACGATTTACTACGATCGTGATGCAAGCTTGCAGCCATTGCTTGGCAAGACGATTGCGGTGATTGGCTATGGGAGCCAAGGTCACGCGCACGCGCAAAATCTCCGCGATTCCGGTCTGAGCGTGATCGTGGGACTTCACGAAGGCAGCAAGAGCCGAGACCGGGCACGCGCTGACGGCTTTCAGGTGATGTCGGTCGCGGAGGCTGCCGAAGCGGCTGATGTCATCATGGTGGTGATCCCAGATCAGACGCAAAAGGTGGTCTACGACGAATCGATCGCGCCGCATCTTTCCGCTGGCAAGACGCTGATGTTTGCCCATGGCTTCAATATTCACTTCGGGCAGATTGTTCCCCCCGCGGATGTTGACGTCTCCATGATCGCGCCGAAGAGTCCGGGGCACCGACTGAGGGAGCTGTACCAGGAAGGCGTCGGCGTTCCCGCATTGCTCGCCATTCATCAGGATGCCTCTGGCAAAGCAAAGGAGGTAGCGCTGGCGTACGCGAAGGGCCTCGGCTCGACGCGCGCCGGCGTCCTTGAGACGACGTTCAAGGAGGAAACGGAAACCGATCTGTTTGGCGAGCAGGCGGTACTCTGCGGGGGCGTGTCGCATCTCGTCGAGGCCGCGTTCAATACGCTGGTTGAAGCAGGCTACCAGCCGGAGATCGCCTACTTCGAGTGCCTGCACGAGCTCAAACTGATCGTTGATCTGTTCTATGTCGGCGGCCTGTCCTACATGCGGTATTCCGTCAGCGATACGGCGGAATATGGAGACTACACAGCAGGTCCGAAGATCATTGACGACCATGTCAAGCAGACGATGAAGGAGCTGTTGCAAGCGATCCAGGATGGCTCGTGGGCCAGAGGCTGGATCGAGGAGAACCGATCCGGTCGAAAGAATTTCATGCGGCTGCGCGAAGCGCACGCCAATACCCTGATCGAGCAAGTTGGCAAGCAACTACGCGAAATGATGCCGTTCTTGCATCCGAAAGCGGTTGCAAGCCAGTAGGTCTTCCAATGCCAGGCCAGGCAGCGGTGGTGCCCGCCTCGGTGCTTCGTGACAGACTTCAATGGGTTTCACCGCGCCAGCCTGATGCGCACGATGGAGGTTGGCCATGAGTGACAAGGAGCCGGCCGTATCGGCGCGGCGTATCTGGGTCTTTGATACAACGCTGCGCGATGGTGAGCAGTCGCCCGGCGCAACGATGACCGTTGAGGAAAAGCTTGAAGTTGCGGATGCACTCGTTGCCCTGGGCGTCGATATTATTGAAGCTGGGTTCCCGGCAGCCTCTCCAGGCGACTTCGAAGCCGTCAAGTTGATCGCCGGGCGCGTGAAAGGCGCCAAAGTCGCTGGGTTGGCGCGGGCAAACCGGCAAGATATCGAACAATGCGCGCGAGCAGTCGAGCCAGCGGAGCATCCCCGAATCCACACCTTTATCGCGACGTCAGACATCCATCTCAAGCACAAGCTGCGGATGAGCCGGGAGGAGGTGCTCGACCGCGTTGGTGAAATGGTTGCTTTCGCCCGGACGTTTGTTGAGGATGTTGAGTTCTCGGCAGAGGATGCGACACGCTCCGACTGGGATTACCTGGTCGAGGTTTTCCGCCGCGCCATTGAAGCAGGCGCAACGACGATCAACGTTCCGGATACCGTCGGCTACACAACGCCGGATGAATATGCCGCGCTGATCACCTACCTGCAACAACGTATCCCTGGCATCGATGACGTGGTGATCTCCGTCCATTGCCATAACGACCTGGGCATGGGGACGGCGAATACCTTGGCGGCAGTCCGCGCGGGCGCACGGCAGGTTGAGGTTACTGTCAACGGCATCGGCGAGCGGGCCGGGAATACTGCGCTTGAAGAGGTCGTCATGGCGCTGGCGACGCGAGCCGACCAATTCCAGGGCGCCTACACCAACATCCGCAAAGAGCGCATCGTGCCGACCAGCCGGCTAGTGAGCGGCATCACCGGGCTACAGGTGCAGGTCAACAAGGCGATCGTCGGCGCCAACGCCTTCGCGCACGAGGCAGGCATCCACCAAGATGGCATGCTGAAAGAGCGCACAACGTATGAGATCATGAATCCTCGGGATGTCGGCTGGGAAGGCACCCGTCTCGTCGTTGGCAAGCACTCCGGCCGGGCGGGATTCCGCGCGGCACTCGCCGAGCTCGGTATTAAGCTCGACGACGATCAACTGCAAGCGGCATACCAGCGCTTCCTTGAACTGGCTGACAAGAAAAAGAAGGTCACTGCCGCCGATCTCATTGCGCTCGTCAAGAATCAGCTCGATCTCGATGATGACACCTTCCGCCTCGTTCAGTGGCGGGTTGACATCGCCAGTGGCGAGCCGGCCAGCGCGTCGGTGGTGCTTGCTCATGGTGAGCAGCAGCTCGTTGCCGAGGCCGAAGGAAACGGACCGGTTGACGCGCTTTTCAAGGCGATCGACGCCGCGACCGGCATTGAGACCGAGCTGGAGTACTATCACGTCGAAGCCGTGACACCCGGAGAGGATGCACAAGGCCAGGTGCACGTCCGTGTCCGCGCAAAGGATGGCGAGCTGTACACCGGTCACGGGCTGGCGACTGACATCGTTGAGGCAAGCGCGCGAGCGTATCTCGATGCGCTGAGCAAGATCGAGCTACACCAGCCATCTACCGTTCTGGCGGGCTCAGCGGTGTCGCGGTGGACGTAGCAGCTCGGTCTGGATGCTCGTCAACATTGCCTGCGACCGTTCGGAGGTAGCGGGAAGCGCGCTTCCTTCGAGAATGGAGGGAACTGGACGAAGCATGTCGGTGACACCAAGGACGTTGAGCCAAAAGGTTTGGGAGCGGCACGTCGTCCACCGCGCGGAGGGTGAGCCTGATCTGCTCTATATCGATTTGCACCTGGTCCATGAGGTCACATCTCCCCAGGCATTCGATGGGCTGCGACTCGCCAACCGGCAAGTCCGGCGGAGAGACCTCACGGTTGCGACGGCGGACCACAATGTGCCGACGATCGGCATTGATCAGCCGATTGTTGATCCGATATCGGCGAAGCAAGTCGCGGTATTGACGAAGAACTGCCGTGAATTCGGTATTCGCCTCTATCCGATGGGCGATCCGGGTCAGGGCATCGTGCATGTCATCGGTCCGGAGCTGGGATTAACCCTGCCGGGCATGACCATCGTTTGCGGCGATAGCCACACATCAACGCATGGCGCGTTTGGCGCGCTGGCCTTTGGGATCGGCACAAGCGAGGTGGAGCACGTCCTCGCCACGCAGACGCTGCCTCAACAAATGCCGAAGACGATGGCCATTACTGTCAACGGTGAGTTGCAGCCGGGAGTGACGGCCAAAGACGTCATTCTCGCGATCATCGGTACCATCGGAACCGGGGGTGGCATTGGGCACATTATCGAATATCGCGGCCCGGTGATTCGCTCCCTCTCGATGGAGGGCCGTATGACCGTCTGCAATATGTCGATCGAAGCCGGGGCCAAAGCTGGGATGATCGCACCGGACGATGTCACCTTTGCGTACATCGAGGGGCGGCCCCACGCACCGAAGGGGAAGCTCTGGGAGCAGGCGCTCGATGACTGGCGCTCCTTGGTGACCGACGACGATGCCGTGTTCGACACCGAGGTGGTGATCGATGGCTCACAAATTCGCCCGCACGTAACGTGGGGGACGAATCCTGGACAGGTGGTTTCGATCGATGGCCGCGTGCCAGACCCAAACGAGATCAGCGACCCGACTGCGCGCAAAGCGGCGGAGCGCGCCCTCGAATACATGGGGCTGAAGCCCGGCATAGCCATCCGCGATATTCCGGTGGATGTCATTTTCATTGGCTCGTGCACGAATAGCCGCATCGAGGACTTGCGCTTGGCCGCCTCGATCGTCGCCGGGCGGAAGGTTCATCCGGGTATCCGGGCTCTGGTCGTGCCTGGTTCCATGCGAGTGAAGGCGCAGGCAGAGGCGGAGGGCCTAGACCGGATTTTCCAAGAAGCGGGTTTCGAATGGCGCGCGTCTGGGTGCTCCATGTGCCTGGGGATGAACCCCGATCAGTTGCGGCCCGGAGAGCGCTGCGCCTCGACGAGCAACCGGAATTTTGAAGGACGCCAGGGCAAGGGCGGCCGGACGCACTTGGTGTCGCCCGCCGTCGCGGCAGCCACGGCCATCGTAGGTACGTTTGCTACCCCGGCCGATCTCAATTGACGGGCTGGGGCTAGGGGCCGGGGTCGAGGGAGACACGCTGTTCCTAACCCTTGGCTCCCGAAATAGGGGAGCAAAGCGACGATGCAACCAGTGCGCACGATCACAGGGAAGGTGGTTCCCCTCGATCGTAGTGACGTGGATACTGACCAGATCATTCCTGCCGTGTGGCTCAAACGCGTCGAGCGGACCGGATTTGGCGAGGGGTTGTTTTCTACCTGGCGGCAGGATCCAGACTTCGTGCTCAATCGCCCGGAATACCAAGGCGGCACCATTCTGGTGGCTGGGCCGAATTTTGGCACCGGCTCATCCCGAGAGCATGCCGTGTGGGCGTTGATGGACTATGGCTTCCGCGCAGTGATCTCGCCACGATTTGGCGACATCTTTCGCAACAATGCCACGAAATCCGGATTGGTCCCTGTCGTCGTTGATTCTGCAACCGGGGAGCTGCTGCTGCGAGCGGCGATGGATGAGCCGGGGTTGCAGGTAACGATTGATATCGAGCAGCGGAGGCTGACTTGTCCAGAACTGGGACTCGATGTCGCGTTTCCGCTGGATGACTTCACTCGCTACCGACTGCTCGAAGGTCTGGATGACATCGGCCTGACACTGCGTCACGAAGCAAAAATCGCGGCCTACGAGGCGCAGCGGCCCGCGTGGATGCCTCGTGTGCTGGCGCCGTAGCGCGTTGGGCTGGCGACACTTGGGAATGATGGAAGGCGGACGCGCGTC
>JBHOQQ010000115.1:0-14218 GCA_042408955.1 Thermomicrobiales bacterium | reverse complement strand
CCTACTCTCCCTTCCCTGTTGAAGCTTCGCCGTCACTGCTCCGCTTCGCTCCGCAGTCACGGCTCGCCCCCCTTACCGACGCACCCACGCAATCCCCCGCTTGATCTTCTCCGAAGTCGGCAGCTCGTCCACGTTCACCGGAGCCATCCCGCCCCCCGCCGGAACCTTCGGCACCGCCTGCACCTGCTCCTGCCCCCTGTCCTCACCTCCCACCTGCGAACCCTTCGTCCGCTCCATCACCGCCTGGAACGCAGCGCGCGCAGGCTCGATGCTCGCCATCAACTCCGCCACGCTCGACCCCCGCACCAGCTCCGGCACCACGTCCGGATGCGCCCGCAGGATCACCTCACGCACCATCGCCAGATCATCCCCAGCCGATCCCTGCTCCACCTGCTCCACCTGCTGCGCCTGCTCCTGCTCTCCCTCGCTCACGACACCTGCCTCCTGACTCCCTTTCAGCACCACGTGCCCTGCTCCTTCGCTTGCCATTCGCTCCTCGCTCGCTCTCTTCGTGTTCCCCGGCTCCTCGAACGGGCGCGATGCTCACTCCTCCTGACCCCTGCAAGCGGGCCCGAATCCCTCCCAACCACAACCGGGCGCGATGAATCGCGCCCCGACGATCCCTGACCCCCGACCCCCGACTCCCGACCCCTGACTCCTCCCCAGCCCCCAACCCCCGAGTCCTAGCCCCCAACTCCGACCGCTCGGCGCGGCCGCCAGTCCACGCTGTCCAGCACCGCCGCCAGCGCTGCGCTCATCACCAGGTCGTCGTGCCCGCGCCCCTCCGGCACGCCCCACCGCAACAGCTTTCCCGGCCCCGCAACCGTCTCGTAGGTCGTCGCCCGGAGCTGCTCCCAATAGAGCGCCGTCAGCCGCCCCTCCGGCGTCCCCGCCGCCGAGTCGTCCGCGTACTCCTTGAACCGGCCGGAATCGATCAGCGCCAGGAAGTCCCAGCCGAGCGCGCTCTTGCTTGCCGCGGTGAAAATGAACGGGATGACCGTAACCGCCCGCTGCCCGGCTCGCCGCTCGCCGAGCTCAGCCACCAGGAACGAGGCCAACCCCGCCCCGATCCCTGTCGCGTCCACCACCACGGCGCTCGCCTTCCAGACCTCCCGCGCCAGATCGATAATCCGCGCGTACAGCGCCGTGTGCTTCTCCCCCGTCCACGCCATCCGGTCCACGACCCGGTACACCGGCAGAGCTTGCAGCTTCGAGCTTTGTTCGGGGAAACCTCTGCTCTCTCGGAGCTCGGAGCCTGAAGCGCGAAGCTGAATTTCGACGACGGTCAGCGCCGTGCTGTCCCGCCGGCGCGCGCTCGCGAAGGCCAGCGGCCCCGTCCCGGCCTCCTCCTCACCCGCGACATCAATGAGCAGCGCATACCGCTTGCCTGGCTCGGCCCGGTGCCGGCGCGGGTGATCCCCTTGCATCTGCGCCAGCCGCTGCGGCGGAAAGAGCCCGCCTTCCGCCTCAAGCTCCTCCAAGCAATATTCCGTGCGGATGAACGGGTGCGCCGCCCCGAGCTGCGCCATCCGCGCGCGCACCCGCTCGCCGTACTTCGGCAAGACGAGCGCTACCTGCTCCCAGGGCACCCGCCACACCCGCTTCACGCCGTCCTGCCGTTCCAACGCCTCTAAGTGCCGCAACTGCCGCGCCAGCAGCGTATCCCGGCTCCAGACCGTTCCAAGAAAGACCGTCGTGGCGTTGGTGCTTGCTGCCATTGGGTCGAAGACGGCGTCCCACACCTCCGGCTTGATGTCCTGCGCCTCGTTCGCCACCAGCAGCAAATCGGCCGTCTGGCCCCGCGCGTTGGCGCCGGGCTGTGCCGAGAGGAAGCGCACCGACGCCTTGCCGACCTCGACGATATAGCCATCACGCGCGTGCACCCAGCGCCCGGAGATCGGGTTCGCCAGCCGGTCCAGCAGCCGGTCGCGGCTAATCATCGCCTGCGGGCGAAAGGTTGGCGCTGCCAGCACCACGCTCCCCCCTTTGGTCCGAAAGCGGTGCAGCAGATACGCCAGCACCTGCGCCAGCAGCTCGTCCTTCCCGGCCTGCCGGCTGAAGACCACGGCGAACTGCCTCCCCAGCCCGCGGACGACGCTTTCGACGATCGCCCGCGCCGGCTCAAGCTGGTACTCCCGAAGCGGATAGCGCTCCAGCACGAGCCGGGAAAAGCCGCCGATGTCGGATAGCTCGTGCTGGAGGTCGAGCGGCACGACACCGGCATCCGCGTCAGCGCGGGCGCGGCCGGAGCTCCTGCTCCTCTTCTCGCCCGATGACTCTCTCAGGCTGCGTCCCTCCTACGATCCTGCTCCTGCCAGCCGCAACGCCACGTCGAGCACAATGGCGCTCGCCACCATCCACAACAACCCGTTCAGCCTTCCTTTGATCTCGCGCAAATCCTCCGCAAGCGCCTCTACCATCTGCCGCGTGACCGCCTCGTAGGCCGATGGCGGCCGCATCTCATCCGCCGGCGCGGGCCGCAAGCGCCGCAGCCGCTCGCGTAACTCGGTCTCTGTCATCACTCACCTCAGTCCGCATGATAGGGGGTCAGGGGTCGGGGGTCGGGGGTCGGTGTGGGGGCTGGGGGTTAGGGGCTGGGGAAGATACGAGCTTCGAGCTACGAGCTTTGAGCGGCGAGCTGTGAGCGATCAGCCACCAGCCATGAGCCGTCCGTAGGGGAGCGATGCGTTGCGCCCAGTCAGAAATCGTAGGGTTGCGTTGCAGCGCGGCCAGCCCTAGTGCGCCGGGACGCGCGAATGCCCGACGCCGGACGGGCGATGCTGGCTATCGCGTTGGGTCACAGGAGTTCCGTCGATCATCTCGGTCAGGTTGTCCGCTCAGCCCCTTCGTGCGGGCGAACGTCCCCGCGCTGAGCATACAAAGCCGACTCAAGCCGGCTGGTGTTGCCACGACCAGTGTCTAATTCAGCCCCCTTTAGGGGGCTTTGTGGGTTGAGCGCGGGGTCTTTAGCCCCGCGCGAGAGCAGGCGTTGCCTCGCAACGAATCGCTGGATACGTTTGTGCCCCGCGCGATGAGGCTGAGTCATGTCCCGAGCATGTTGCGGGGAGGGGACGTTCGCCCTGCGCTCACACCCCGCGCGATGCCGTCAGACGGATGTGGACGAGTCGGGCGCGATGCATCGCACCCCTATCGGCTACCGGCTATCGGCTATCGGCTGAACGCTGACACCTGACGGCTGAAAGCTCGTCGCTCGTCGCTCGTAGCTCGTAACTCGAACCTTCCCTCGCCCCCAACCCCCACACCGACCCTTAACCCCAGACTCCTGACCCCCTCTCTAGCCCCCATCTAGCTCCGCGAGAAACCGGTTGATCGCCTCCGTCAGCCCCTGCCCGGTCTCTCCCGCGATCGCGCGTTGTGCCCGCGCCGCCTGCGTCGCCGCGCTCGCAAGCCGCGCTACCCCTGCCACCAGCTTCGTCAGATCGTCCTCCTCCAGCAGCAGCCGGGCGAGCACTACGCGCAGCGCGCCGATCTCGCCCGCCAGCCCGCGCTCCGCGGCTGCCTGCGCGATCACCGCTTGAAGATCATCATCGAGGAGGCGCCGATAGTCGCCGCGGGCCAGTCGGCGTCGGAATTCCTCCCGGCTCCGCTCGGGTTCCCACGCGGTCAGGGATCGCGTGGGGTCCCGTACCCGCCCCTCGTCCTCAGCCATGTTTTCCTTGCCATCGAGCGGCTCATGCCGCTCGCACCACAGCGCATCCCGCGCCACAAACCGGCCACAGCCAGCCGCCGCGCATCTCCTCCGTCCCATTGCCACGTCCTTCAACCACCAGCACCCACGACTGTCCTTGTCAGATCTCCCTTCAATGCCTCGCGGTGCATCGCTTGCCCCACCGTGTGCACCTGCCTGCATCGCGGGCGCATTAAAAGAGGAGGAGATTGAGCGGGCCTCTTGGGACAAACTTGGGGAATCTTGGTCATCTGCGCGTCGGGCTACTTGTGGCCCATCGAATTTCGGTGTACGGTACGCGTCACTACCGTTCCCGTGGCAGGCGGGTTGGTAATCGCTGCTCAGCGTGCCGCGGTCTCGCGACGGCGTTGAGCCATGCCCAGACGAGGAGGCTTCGATGCGTCGCGCACGGTTCGCTGTCATCGTTTCGCTGCTCCTGGTGGCTGTTTCCCTTCCTCACCCTTCGATCAACCACGCACAAGAACCCGAGCGTCCAGTGCTCGGCGCCACGGTCACGATCATCGGTCAAGATGGCGGTGAGATCGGCCAGATTACCACCCAAGATCTTGTCGATCCTTTCCAGAACTATGACCCAAATGCTCCGCCGCAGCGGGGCAGTCACTTTGTCGTCCTGACCGTTACCATCAGCAACACCGGCTCTCGCCCGATGGAAGTCGATCCGAACGCATTCGCGCTCATCGACACGGATGGCTTCGTGTACGATGGTGGCTCGCTCTATCTCCCCTCGGATTCATCCATCCAGCTTCTGGAGTATCAAAACGATCTCGCTCCCGGCACGGAGATCTCCGGCTCGGTCGGCTTTCAGGCTCTCAATGGCGCAACGCTCACGGCCGTCGTCTACATTCCCCAATCCGGCCGGTTGATCACGCTGGCGGGATTGGGCGCCACGTTGCCAGCGCAGGGTACGCCTGTCCACGTACGGGGCAACGATGGCTCCGACGTTGCCGACGTCACGGTGACTACGATCACGGATCCGTTCACTGACTACGATGCCGGCTCACCTCCGCAGCGCGGCAATCACTACGTGCTCGTCACGCTCACGATCACCAACACGGGTGTCCGCCCACTCGAGGTGAATCCCGGCGCCTATTACCTGGTCGATGCCGATGGCTTCCTGATGAGGAGCACCAGCGTGTATCGTGACACCTCGCTCCTTCCCGATCTTCAATATGGTGAGCTCGCGCCCGGCGATTCAGTCTCCGGGGCCGTCGGCTTTGAGGTACTCAACGGCGTGACGCTCACCGGCGTCGTCTACGCGCCCCAGTCAGACCGCATGTTGACCATCGCCGACCTCACCATGGCGCCGTCCGCAGTGGCGACCCCCGCTGTTCCCCCGGCTACCCCTGCTGCCGTGGAGACCGGCGAGTGCGCGGGCCTGGAAGCGTGGTGGAACGCGACAATTCAGCGCTTCCAGCAAGCGCAAGGCATCATCTCGAATCTTGGCTTGGATAACCCGGACACCGTCGACGTTGATGCCGTGCGGCAAGCAGCCGAGTCGTTCTCCACCTTCGCTGAGGACCAGGCTGCTGAGCCAACACCACCAGCCGCGCAGGAGTTCAATGATGCGCTCGTCAGCTATCTTCAGCAGATCGGCGAGGGCCTGAGCAGCTTCGCCGGCGCACTCGAATCCGGCGATACCGCCATGCAACTCGTCGTCCTGAACAATCTTAGCGAGCTAGATCAGCAGGTCCTTGGCCAGGGCGGACAAATCGATCAACTCGGCAACGAGCTCAGCCAGGTCTGCCCCGAGCTCCTCGATCTTCTCGGCTGAGCTCGCGGCACGATCCGCCAGTGGGAGCGCAGGCCATCACTCCTGACCCCTCTCCCAATGCTGGGAGCTGGGAAAGGAGTTCGGCGACGATGCCGCGCTCCCGCCCAGCCCACATGCGTCAGACAGCATCGCGCGGGCCGGGAGCGCGGCCTAAAGTCCCGCTCCCTCGCTTCGCTTGGGACACAGCATGGCCCCATCGCGCGGGGCTCAAGCCCCCGCGCTGAGCATACAAAGCCAGCGAAAGCCGGCTCGTTCGCCACAGACGATACTCTCGTCAGCCCCCTTCAGGGGGCTTTGTGAGTTGAGCGCGGGTCTTGAGGCCCGCGCTCCAGCCCCGCGCGATCGGCGACAGAGCATGGCCCTTTCTCCCATTGCGCCGGTAATCATCAGCCCAGCAGTGATCCCCCTGTCCCGCGGGGCGAAAGCCCCCGCGCCCTCGCTTTGCTCGGGACACGGCTCACCAAGCAGACGAAGCCCCCTCAAGGGGGCTCAACACGCCATTGGTACGCCCGTCGGGAGGCGTGATGACGGCATCGTCATTCCGTTCGCGATAGCGCGGGAGTGCGAAGCGAGGAATCGCTCATCCCAACAGACCAGCCGGCTTTCGCCGGCTTTGTCGTCTCAGCGCGGGGACGTTCGCCCCGCGCGATGCTGCCGCGGTGGTGCGCGTTGTGCGCCTGCTGTGGCAATGCGTCGCCCTCCAGCGAGCCCGCCCGAGCGAGGCCGCCGGCCGCATGTGAACAGCATGGGCGCGATGAATCGCGCCCCTACGACACCTAACGGCTGAATCGCCGACGGCTGATAGCTCGTAGCTCGAAGCTCGAACCTTCCCCAACCCCCAGCCCCCAGCCCCTAGCCCCTCAACCGACCCCCGACCCCCGACTCCTGACCCCTTCCTCGCCCCCAGCCCCTTGAACGTACGCTTCGCCTCGCGTATCCTCAGCACGCACCCGGCTGCGCGCCGGTGGGGAGCGCGTCGCCGGTAGGTTTTCCTCAGCCCGTCCTGTCGCTGTGGATCGCGCTCACGACCTCCTCACCGCAAGTCCCGTAGGGGCCGGCGATGCGCGGATTCTTTCACCGCGGAGGCAAATTTCAACCGCTCACGACCGCCGACGAGCGGCCGGATCAGCATATCCCTGAAGACCTTTGGGTCAAGTGCGTCAAATGTAAGGAGCTACTCTACGCCAAGGAGCTTACGCATAACCTGCGCGTCTGCCCAAAGTGCGGCTATCACTTCCGGTTGCGCGCTCGCGAGCGTATCGCCCAGCTTGTCGATCCAGGCTCTTTTACCGAGTGGGACGCCTCGCTTCAACCCGACGACCCCCTCGAATTTGCCGACGGCACCGGCCCGTATCGCCAGAAGCACCGTTCCACCCAGCAGAAGAGCGGTGAGACAGAAGCGCTCGTCACCGGCCGTGCCACCATCGATGGCCGCCCGCTCGCCTTGGCCGTCTGCGACTTCGAGTTTCTCGGCGCAAGCATGGGCTCGGTCTTCGGGGAAAAGCTCGTCCGCGCCATCGAGCGATGCCGGGACACGCGCCTGCCGCTCCTGACCATCAATGCCTCAGGCGGCGCCCGCATGCACGAAGGGCTCTTTTCCCTCATGCAGATGGCGAAGACCGTCGCCGCCTTGGCCCGCCTCGGACACGCTCGCATCCCGCATATTTCCTTGCTCACTGACCCCTGCTACGGCGGCGTCACCGCGAGCTACGCGACGATCGCGGATATCATCCTCGCCGAGCCGGGCGCGCTGATCGGTTTCGCGGGCCCACGCGTCATCGAGCAGATAACCAAGCAAAAACTTCCCGATGGTTTCCAAACGGCAGAATTTCTGCTCGATCATGGCATGATTGATCTCATCGTCGAGCGGCCGGCACTCCGCCCAACGCTGCTCCGGCTCTTGGATCATTATGGGCGCGCTGCCGCCAATGACCTCGCGAGCAACGTGGCTCGCGCGACCCAGTCACCGAGTGGCGAGCCGGGCTCTCTGCCGCATCTCGCAGGCACCGATCTGTTTGCTCCAGGGAGTGAGACCGGCGATGACTAGCTCACCCCAAACCATCATCCCAGCCGATTCCCGCACCCGCTCAGCTTGGGAGCGCGTCAAGCTCGCTCGGCACCCGGAGCGCCCGCATACGCTCGATTACGTCGCCGAGCTCATGACCGATTTCATCGAGCTGCACGGCGACCGCGTCTTCGGTGATGACCGGGCGCTCGTCGGAGGCTTGGCCAGCTTCTCCGGCCGGACCGTCATGGTGCTCGGTCACCAAAAAGGCGCCAACACGCAAGAGAATTTGCGGCGCAACTTCGGCATGCCCCGCCCCGAGGGCTATCGCAAGGCCGAGCGCCTCCTTCGCCACGCCGGAAAATTCTGCCTCCCAGTCATCACCTTCATTGATACCCCGGGCGCCGAGCCAGGCATTGGCTCCGAAGAGCGTGGGCAAGCGACCGCCATCGCGGAAAGTTTGCTGACTATAGCGAGCCTGCAAACGCCCGTCGTCGCTGTCATCATCGGTGAGGGAGGCAGCGGCGGCGCGCTCGCCATCGGCATCGCCGATCGTATCGTGATGCTGGAAAATGCCATCTACGCGGTCGCCTCGCCCGAGGCATGCGCCGCGATTCTTTGGAAAGACGCGGCGAAAGCCGAGCAAGCAGCGGAAACGATGCGCATCACCGCCACCGACCTCCACCGCTTCGGCATGGTTGATGAGGTCGTGCCAGAGCCTGCCCCCGCTCACGAGCGCCCTCGCGATGTGATCCAAGCCGTCGGAGAAGCCGTCAACCGCCACCTGACCGAGCTCTCGGCCCTCGTCGCGGCGCAGGGAATCGCCCATCTCTTGGATCTGCGCTACAACAAATTCCGCCGGATAGGCTCCTGGCGCGAGAGTATCGCCGCCGAGCACGGCCTGCCCGTCGTCTCAGCACTCAGCACGTAGCACTTACCTACGTGTCCCAGCCAAACGGCAACGCAAAGGTCGGTGCCGTCGCATGGTGCTCGCGCCGCGGGGGTGTTGGCCGCTCCTTGAACCAGCGAATCAAGCCGATCAGTTGCTCGACCGCGTGCTCGAACACGCGGTGACCCTTCTCCGCCGTGGCGAGCTCCGGTGCGCCGAATGACCCCGTTTCCGTGTAGCTCGATGTCCAGCTGATGATCCCCGCTGGTCCGGCGCCGAGGGTCAGATCGACCCACTGCCACTGCTGATCTTCCGGCACATCCCGCATGTAATCCGGGATCGCCCCCCGGATCCGGTCCTTGCGCACACCGGCCTCATCAACGTGCAGATACATGGATGTCTCAAGCTCGCAGGCATGCGCGCAGCCGCCCCGGCCCGACTCCCGCACCTCGCGGTTCCAGTAATCGGCGACGAGCTGCCACCAGGACAGGGTGCAGCACTCCGCGTCCGTTTGCAGATTGGTCAGCCGCCCGGCCTGCTCCACGAGCGGGTGGTTCGAGCCGTGCCCGTTGACCAGCATGATCCGCTTGAATCCGTGATAGGCCACCGAGCGCGCGATATCCACCAGCAGGTTCACGAAGGTCGAAGGCGAGATCGTAATCGTGCCCGGAAAGTCCATCACATGATGGCAATAGCCATAGGAAACCGCCGGCATGACCAGCATCAGCTCCGGCGCTCGCCGTCCTGCTTCCAGACAGACCGACGAAGCCAGCTTCATATCCACGTCGAGCGGCAAATGATGCCCATGTTGCTCCACCGAGCCGACTGGCAGCACGACCACCTTGTTCTGCGCTACCGCCTCGTTGATCTCCGGCCACGTGAGTAGCTCAAAGCGATACTGCCGCGCGACAGCGTGTGCATTGACATCAGTCCCTGACACGACCTCTACCTCCCTACCTCATCCACGATCCACGCCAGTGCCTTTGACGCTCCTTGGACCGCGGATTATCCAGGAGCCGGCCTCATCTTGCCCGTGGACCCAGAACCGCGATCTTGCCAGGAAACGCTGGCACCGCCTGTGCCCTCATTGATTCGTGAAGATCCCCTCAGTCGCAATCGCGCACTCCGCAGCGTCCACCCCGGCGCAAGCCACCCCCTCACGCGCCGGTCCCCGGATTCCGGTGCACTGAACTCGCGGGTGGGTGCTCGCCCTCCGCCCCGCTCATTACCCCGCGGGTGACACTCACCGGTGGGGCGGCGGATGAACGCGGCAGCCCCCAACACCCCGTCATTCTGAGGCAACGCACATTCGTCATTCCGAACCCAACACTGTCATTCCGTTCGCGCCAGCGCGGGAGTGGCGAAGCCGAGGAATCTCGTGTGAAGCGCCGTCAGCCGTCAGGCATTGGTGCGCCGCCGCATTCCCTTCATTCCGAGCGCAGCGAGGAATCTCTACTCGTCTCGGTCACGCAGCCGCGCTCCGCATGCCTGCACCCGGCCTCACGCGAGGATGTGACATCAACGCCAGAGATTCCTCGCTCCGCTTGGAATGACGATAGATGAGTGCCGTGCACCGGCGCCAATCACCCTGCCGCTAGACCAGGCCGCACCGCGTACTCCCGCGCTTCCGCGAATGGGAGGACAGCGCCGGGTGCCACCCGTGCACGATCTGCAGACGACGGGACCGTCCATCGAGCATGATCACCTGGCCGCACCAGCACGGGCCGGTTCACGATGTTGTGTTCACGATGCTGTTTAGCTGTTCCATGAGGACAAACACATCGTGCGCTCTTGTGGAATGGGACACTCGGGTGTAGCGTAAGAGCAGGTAACGAACGTGCTCATCCCCTAGCGCGCAGGTGGTTCCCGTCATGCCCCCTCCGTTACCCGCATCCCGCATCGCAACCTTCCCGCGGCCACGAACGGCACTCATCGGCCGTGAGCAGGAGCTTGCCACCGCCCAGCACCTGCTCCTGCGCGACGATACTGCTATCCTGACGCTGACTGGTCCTGGCGGCGTCGGTAAGACGCGACTCGCCATCGAGGTTGCCTGGACCGCCGGCAATGTCTTTCCGGATGGCGCGGTCTTCGTCCCCCTCGCGCAGATCCGCGACCCTGATCTGGTCCTACCGGCGATCGCCAGGGCCTTGGGTGTCCGCGAAGTGAGCCGGCAGCGCCTACTGGAGCGGCTCACCGGTCACCTGCGCGACAAGGCGCTCCTGCTAGTCCTCGATAATTTCGAACATCTTTTGCCCGCGGCCTCCGTCGTCGCGAGCCTCGTCACCGCGTGCCCGCGGCTCAAGATTCTCGTCACGAGCCGTGCGGTCCTCCATCTCTCGAATGGGCGCGATATCGCTGTTCCCCCGCTGCCGGTTCCCGATCCGGACCATCTTCTGCCCTTGGAGACCGTCGAGGAGTATGGCTCTGTCCGCCTCTTCGTCGAGCGCGCGCAGGCGGTCAAGGTAAACTTCACGCTCACCGCTGCCAACGCGCGCGCCGTCGCTGCCATCTGCCGGCGCTTGGATGGTCTTCCCCTCGCCATCGAATTGGCGGCCGCGCGCACGGCCCTCTTCCCGGCCACCGCGCTGCTCCCACGGCTTGCCCGACGATTGCCCCTCCTCACCGGCGGACCACGAGATGTCCCAGCCCGGCTGCAAACGATGCGCGATGCGATCGCCTGGTCCTATGACCTGCTGACGCCTGAGGAGCAAGCGCTCTTCCGCCGTCTCTGCGTCTTCGAAGGCGGCTTTACCTTAGAGGCAGCAGAAGCCATCTGTGGGGGCGAGAGGTTGGGAGTTGGGGGCTGGGGAGAGCATCCTGCCCCAATCCCCAACCCCCAACCCCCAACCCCGATTCTTGACAGGCTTGCTGCGCTCGTCGAGCAGAGTCTCGTCCGCGCGCCGGAAGGAGACGCGGAGGAGCCACGCTACAGCCTGCTCGAAACGATCCGCGAGTTTGGACTTGAGCACCTGGCGGCCAGCGGGGAGGAGGAGGCGATGCGAACCGCGCATGCGCGCTATTACCTCTCCCTTGCTGAGCAGGCGGAACTGCGGCTGATCGTTGCCGGGTCCGCAACTTGGGTCGACCGGCTGGCCGCCGAGTTGCCCAACCTGCGAGCCGCCGTCACTTGGGCACTCGAAACAAACCACAGCGAAGCCGTGCTCCGGCTCGCGGGCACGTTGCTCTCGATGGCCTATGCCCGGGGCGATCCCGCCGAGGGATTGCGGTGGCTGGAGACCGCGCTGGCCCGGCGCGGTGCCGCGTCACCCGAGTTGCAGGTGGATGCGCTCTTCACTGCCTCGGCACTGGCGCAGTTGCTGAGCGATTTTGTGAAAGCCGCTGCATTCAACGAGGAGGGGCTTGCTATCGCGCAAGCACATGGCTATCGCTTCGGCGAGGCACGAGCGCTGATCGGCCTTGGAATCTCCGCCGAGTGGCAGCACGATCTTGACCAAGCAACTGCGCTCTACGACGCAGCACGCATGGTGATGGAGCGCTGCGAGACGTTGGGGGAGATGGAGCACTGGCGTGTCCTTCCCCTGGCCAATCTCGGAGACGTTGCACTCCTGCAAGGAGATTCCACCCGTGCCATGGCACTGACCGAAGCGGCCCTGAGCCAGTGGCGAGCGGCAGGCTACCTTTGGGGCATCGCGCAGGCACTCGGCACGCTCGCCGCGGCAGCCTGCGCACAAGGCAATCCCGTACGAGCCGCACGTCTCTACGAGGAGGCGCTGACCACCTGGATTGCCTGCAGCGACGGACGCGGCATTGCCGGCACACTGGCAGGCGCGGCCAGCGTCGCCTCGGCGATGGGCCAGGATGAGCGAGCCGCTCGGTTGCTGGGCGCGGCGTGGGGCCTCGTCGAAGCGATCGGCGTCCAATTCCTCGCGCACCACGTGCACGCTGAGCGTGTGCTCGCCACCGTTCGCACCCGTTTGGATCCGCCCGTGTTCGACGCTGCCAGGGAAGCAGGCCAGTCTCTGCCTCTCGATCAGTCCATTGCCGAGGCACGGGCGCTGCTGGCTGAGATCCCGGCCCGTCACGCCGCTTGCAACGATGTGGCGTACCACCTGACGCCGCGCGAGTGCGATGTGCTCCGCCATCTCGTCGCCGGCCACACCGACCGGGAGATCGCGCAGCTCCTGTTTATCGGGCATCGAACTGTGCAGACGCACGTGGCGAATATCTTCGCCAAGCTCGGCGTCAACACCCGGACCGAGGCCGCGACAATCGCTGTCCGCGAGCGCCTGGTCTGACGGCGCGCACACGCCTAGGTTGGAATCTCCCCAAAGGCGACTTCCTCGTTTGGCACGCCGATCGAGCCATGCCCCTGCACCATTTTCCAAGCGCCATCCTCGCGGTGGAACACGCCGGTAAACCGGAGCGGCACCTCTGGCTGCCCGGCAACCCGGATCACGCCGTTCGCTGCCGCCCAGCCGACGTCTCCTTCTTGCCACGCCTCAACGGTGCGCACAACGACCGGCATGCCTCCGCCTAACGCTTCGATCTGGCTGCGCCAGATGCCGGTGATCGTTGCCCAGCCTCGCCACCATTCGCTCGGATCAGTCCCGATTTGAAGGGTGCCGGGCTCCTGTGAATAAGAGCCATCAATGAATGCGGTGTCGCCCGCGGCGGCAGCTTGAAAGAAACGGAGCATCACATCGTGAAGGTCAGCCGATGGCTGCATTGCGTCTCCCTCCTCCTCACCCTGGGGATCATTCCAAGCGAAGGATCGCTTGCCGCTCCCGGGCACGACACCTGTGCACACCGTGTTCAATGCGCGCTAGCCCGGTGTCGCGCCGATCTGCTGAAGCAGCCCTTGCAGGTCAAAGACTCCCTTCAGGTTCGTGACTTTGCCGTTTTGGATGGTCAGGATCGCCGTAGCCACCACGTTGACAGGCTGAGCAGTTGCAGTATGTCCCATAAAATCGCCGTGATGGGTCCCGGTGATGCGGAAACGCACGGCTACCCGCGCGTCGTTGGCCACCACCTCCTCAATCGTATGCCGGAGATCGGGGAACGCGCCGTAGAACCCGAGCGCCATGCCGTGGTGGCCGTCAAGATCCATGCTTGGGAACCCGTTGATCTCAGCGGTGTAGCCCACGGCACAGAGATCTGGAGCTGGTCCACCACGTAACCGGTCTTGCTCCGCAAAGAATTGCCGGCCAATCGCCTCGTTCTCAGTTCCGGACATTGTGTTCCCCTTTGTTTCGACTCACACGCCCGTGCCAGGCGCTGAACGAGTTCACGTCATACATACGGGTATGCCTGCCTGTTGGATCACACCCGGCGAGGGTCGGTCGCAAATTCCGTAGTCAGGCTCCGTCATTTGCCCGATGTCTTTTCGTCGCTGCCAGGGCATCTTCCGGTTACAGCCTGCGTGGCTTTGGTTGGAGCGCTGGATGCTGTAGCTGCGTCCAGGAGTCCCAAGGAGACGGACATGTTTGGCACCATCGGTCACGTGCGTGTGAAGCCAGGTCATGACACTGCCATTCTCCAGTTACAGGACGAGTGGGAGCGCACCATTCGGCCAACGATTCCCGGAGCATTTGTCAGCCTCTTCGGTCAGCCAAAGGGACGCTCTGACGAGGTGGTTTTCATTGCGCTCGCTCAGGACGAACCGACGTACCGTGCGCTAGCCGCCAGCCCCGCACAGGATGCCTGGTACCGCCGGCTCATGGAGCATTGCCAGGGTGAGCCGGTCTGGGAAGATGTCGAGATGAACTGGTTCGTCCGGGAGTAAGCGTGCTATCGCCTCTACCGAGAACGCCGGTCGCGCCGCGGCACGAGCCGGCGGACTGAGCCTCAAGGAGGGCCTTCATGCCCATCAATGAGGCCAAGCTT
>JBHOQQ010000099.1:0-34856 GCA_042408955.1 Thermomicrobiales bacterium | reverse complement strand
GCTCACCGACGACCGCCGCGGATGATGTCACTCCTTCGGGGATGGAGACGCACCAGCGGAACTCTGGCTGGGCCGGTCCGGGACCGGGAGCAGTGCCGGGCCGGGACGGGCCGCCTCGGAACATCGGGAGATCTGCTGCTTCCGCCACCGGAGTTGCTGTTGCGACCGGTGCCGGCGACGGAGTCGCAGTCGGGGTCAGCGTCGCCATCGGGCTAGGGGTGAGCGTCGGGCGTGGTGTCGCTGTTGGCGCACTGGTTGGCGATGGTGTGGCTGTTGGCGAGGGAGTTGGCGTGTGCGTCGGAGTTGGCGAAGGTACCGGGGTGTGGGTCGGCGCTGGCGAGGGAGTTGGTGTGAAGGTTGGCGCGGACGTTGCCGTTGGTGTCTCGGTTGGAACGGGTGTGGGTGTTTGAGTCGGTGGCAGCGTAGCCGTCTGGGTTGGCGTTGGTGAGGGAGTCAAGGTGGGCGAAGCTGTCGGCGTAGGCGGCAAAGGAGTAGCCACCGGCGTGCCCGGCAAGCTGACAGTGAGCGCAATATCATCGACAAAAAACTCCGCCGGTCCTTCGCGCTTGAACGCGTAGACATTGACCGTGGCGACATCCGGGCCCGGCGCAAAGACGAGCGTCTGCTGCTGGTAGACCGTCGCCGTGTACCGGAGCGGTGGCGGCTCTTGCTCCAGAAGCCGCTGACCCGTTTCATCACGATAAATGACGCCAACATAGCCAAGATCGCCACTTGCGCTGAGCTTTCCCCAGGCGCTGAGGGCGTAGGCGACGCCAGGCTCCAGCGCGACGCGCTGATCGGTGAATCCCCCCGTCGCTGGCAAGCGCATCGCCCAGCTTCCGCTATGCGCGTTCCTCGCCACGGCTCCTGCCCCACTCTCAACGTACCAGCCTTGGTTGCCCTCTTCGAAGCCCCCATTGACGAGCGGCACCACGGCTCCTGGCGATGCGTGCGGTGCTGGCGAAGCAGCGTTCGGCGTGGCAGGCGGCGTCTGGGCATGGGCGCCGAGGCGCACCAGACCAAGAGTCACGGCAACAACGACGATCGCGATCATGCCAGCGCCAGGCTGGCGAAGCCGCGGGGATAGATGCCGTCCCATCACTACCCTCCCCTTCGTTCCGTCTACCTTCTTGCATTGTAGGTGAACGCACAGCCTGGCTGACCGCATGGAACTCACCCAGGTGTCCTCATTGGCCAGAGTGGACGTCACGGCGCCACAGAGCAGGGCGGTGCTACCATCCTCCCACGTCATAGGGAACGCATGACGTGGGAGAGAAACGCGGAATGACAGAACCCCTCGTGATTGTTCAGATGGATGGATTCATCGCCACGGTCACGCTGAACCGGCCGGAGGCACGCAACGCTCTCAATCGTGCGCTGCTTCGCCAGCTACGGGCGGCGCTTGCGGATCTGGCCGCGACCAACGGCCTTCGTGCCCTCGTGCTGACAGGGGCTGGAGAACGGGCATTCTGCGCTGGCGCCGACCTCATCGAGCGGCAATCGCTGGCACCTGAGGAACTCACGGATCACACGGCGGCGGTCAATGCGGTGGCGGATGCGATCGCTGATGTTCCTGTACCCGTTATTGCTGCGGTACGGGGCTATGCGCTGGCGGGAGGCGCCGAGCTGGCGATCGCCTGCGACCTGCGCGTCGCGGGAGAGGACGCCATCTTCGGCTATCCGGAAGTCAAGGTTGGCGTATTTCCGGGCGCGGGAGGAGTCGTCCGCTTGCCGCGGCTGATCGGACTAGGCGCAGCACGCGATCTGCTCTACACCGGGCGGCCGGTGATGGCTCACGAGGCGCTGCGTCTGGGGCTCGTCGAGCGCGTGGTTCCACCCGAGCAGGTGCTCCAGGCAGCGCATCAGCTTGCGACAGAGATTGCCGCCAATGCGCCGCTTGCTATCCAGGCGCTCAAGCGCGCGCTCACCGAATCGGCTGGCCTGCCCGAGCCAGCGGCGCACCGGGCTGTCCAGGCATGGCGGGAGCCGCTGGATGCGACCGCTGACTATCGAGAAGGTCTTGCCGCGTTTGCCGAGAAGCGCAAGCCGGTTTTTCGCGGGCAGTGAAGGGAAGCACGCTTCAGCGCGTCGTTCCTGCTGCGCCATGGCAAACATGAGCACTGGTTATCCTGTGGAAAGGGGAGGCAGATGGAATCGCGGCCAAATCGCCAGAGCCGTTATGGGCTCTCGCACCACGGTATTACCAACACGGGGAACGTCTTTTGGAATCTGACCACACCGAAGCTCTACGAGCAGGCCATTCTCCGGCAGGAGGGCGGCCTGGCTCATCGTGGCCCATTGGTGGTCCGCACCGGCCATCACACCGGCCGGTCGCCGAATGACCGTTTTCTTGTCGAGGAGCCTTCAAGCAGGGACAAGATTTGGTGGGGACCAGTCAATCGCCCGATCTCAAGTGAGCACTACGAGGGACTGCGGCGGCGCCTCCTGGCCTACCTCCAAGGCCGCACGCTCTTCGTCCGCGATTGCTTCGTCGGTGCTGATCCCCGTTATCAGATGCCCATCCGGGTGATCTCTGAAACTGCCTGGCACAACCTCTTTGCTCATACCCTCTTCATCCAGCCGAAAGAAGAGCAGCTTGCTGAGATGGTTCCCCAATTCACGATCATTCACGCACCCGGATTTCACGCCATCCCGGAGATCGATGGCACCCGGACCGAGATCTTCATTGTCCTGAATTTCGGAGCAAGGACGGTGCTGATTGGTGGCACCGAGTACGCGGGGGAGATTAAGAAAGCGATCTTTACGGCCATGAACTATTTCTTGCCCCAGCAAAATGTGCTCTCGATGCACTGCTCGGCCAACATGGGCAAAGAGCGCGGCGATGTGGCGATCTTCTTTGGCCTGTCCGGGACTGGCAAGACGAGTCTCTCCAGCGATCCGAAGCGGATCCTCATCGGCGACGACGAGCACGGCTGGAGCGACGACGGCATCTTCAATTTCGAAGGCGGCTGTTATGCGAAGGTCATCCGCCTGTCCGCGCAGGACGAGCCAGAGATTTACGAAGCCGCACGCCAGTTCGGCACGATCCTCGAAAACGTCGGCTATGACAGCGTCACCGGGCGCGTCGATTTCAACGACGCTTCACTGACCGAAAATACCCGCGCCGCCTATCCCATCAGCCACGTGCGCAACGCCACCCGCGATGGCCGCGGCGGGCATCCCGCGAACATCATGATGCTGACCGCCGATGCCTTTGGCGTGATGCCCCCCATAGCCCGGCTGACCCCCGAGCAGGCGATGTATCACTTCCTTTCCGGCTACACGGCCAAAGTTGCCGGCACAGAGGAGGGCATCACCAAACCGGTCGCCACCTTCAGCACCTGTTTCGGCGCACCGTTCATGGCTCTCCCGCCCACCATTTATGCCAACCTGCTTGGGGAACGCATTGCCCAGCATCAGGCGAGTGTCTGGCTCGTCAATACCGGCTGGACCGGAGGGCCCTACGGCGTGGGCCAGCGCATCCCCATCGGGTACACCCGAGCGATGATCGAGGCTGCCCTGATAGGAGCCCTCAACGACATCCCCACTCGTCAGGACCCCGTCTTTGGTTTCGCCGTGCCGGTTCGCTGCCCCAACGTACCAGAGAACATCCTTGATCCCCGCTCCACCTGGTCAGAGCCCGAGGCCTACGATGCGCAAGCGAAAGCCCTGGCCCATATGTTCGCCGAGAACTTTTCGCAATTCGCGCACGACGTCTCCGCGGAGATCCGGGCAGCCGGCCCAGCAACCTGAGCACCTCCGCGCATCGGCGCTCCCACGCCTCGCGGTGCCTCGCGGATAATCCGCGCAGGATCATATTCGTGCGTGCCGCGTAGGGAGAAGGACGATGACGCAGACGCGCTCCTGGGATACCGTGGTTATCGGTGGAGGGCTGCTAGGCTGGAGCACGGCCTATCGCTTGCTCCGCGCCGGAATGCAGGTGATGGTGATCGATCGCGCGGATCCTGGCCAGGCGACGGCGGCTGGTGCGGGCATCATCTCGCCCGGCACGAGCTTTCGCCCGCTGCCGGCCTTCTTTGCCCTGGCTCGTGCCGCCACGGCCGACTATCCGGTCCTGTTGCAGGAGCTCGCTGAAGATGGCGAAACGGACACAGGCTACGAGGTTTGCGGCCAGCTCGTCATTGCGCGGGACGAGAGCGAGGCGGCTCAGCTACCAGAGGTGCTACGGCTGCTGAATGAGCGGCGTGAGCAGGGCATCGGCAACCTCGGCCAGGTGACCCTGCTGGACGGCGCCGGCGCGCGCCAGCTCTTTCCACCGCTCGCCGATCTCCCTGGAGCTATCCATGTCGCCGAGGCGGCGCGCGTCAATGGCCGCCTCCTACGCGATGCGCTCCGCCGTGCCGGCGAGCGGCGTGGCGCTGTGGCGCTCACCGCCGACGCCCATCCTCTCGTCAATGGCAACCGCGTCACCGGCGTACGACTCGATGGGCAGACGGTGGCGGCAGGCTCGCTCGTCATAGCGGGTGGCGCCTGGTCACGTCAGGTTGGGGAAACGCTCGGCCTGCGCCTTCCCGTCGACCCCCAGCGTGGCCAGATCCTCCATCTCGACGTTCCCGGCGCACCGGCCGGCGATTGGCCGATCGTCACTGGATTCCACGAGCACTACCTGCTGACCTTCCGGCCGCATCGCGTCGTCATGGGTGCCACGCGCGAGACCGGATCGGGCTTCGACGTTCGGGTGACGGCTGGCGGCGTGCGGGAGGTGCTGGACGCCGGACTGGGCGTTGCCCCTGGCCTGGCCAGCGCGACGCTTGCGGAGATCCGCGTCGGCCTACGTCCGCTGAGCGCCGATGGCTTGCCGATCCTTGGCCGCGCCCCCGGCTACGAGAACGTCTATCTCTGCACCGGGCATGGTCCGTCTGGCCTTCAGCTTGGTCCCGTCTCCGGCGCGGTGATCGCGCGTCTTGTACTCGGCCAGGATCCCGGCGTCGATCTGCGCCCCTTCGCCGCCGAGCGTTTCACGGCAGCCATGGCGTAGGCGCCGGCCGGCGATGCCATTCCGCCAGCGCTCGCGCTCATTCGCGCCGTGCGGCGCGAACCCATCACCCGCTCGACGGCGGGTGGCCAGCGGCCGCGCCCGAGGCGATCAACTGCGCAATCTCCGCGGCGGAGTAGCCCGCCTCGGCCAGAATCTCTTCCGTATGCTGGCCCAGGAGCGGCGGTGGCAAGCGCACATCGAGCTCGCTCTCAGAAAATGCGTAGGGGAAGCCCGTCAGGCTAATGCAGCCAAGGGTCGGATGCATCACCTCGCGGCGTAACCGGAGATGCTGCACCTGTGGATCAGCGAACACTTGGGCGATGTCGTTGATCGGCCCGCATGGCACCCCATGCGCGTCCAGCCGCGCCACGACCTCAGCCGTCGGCAACTCGGACAGCCGGCGCGTCATGATCTGGTAGAGCGCCGGTTTGTTCGTAATCCGCCCGGCGTTCGTAGCGAACCGCGGGTCGTTAGCGTAGATCTCAAGATCCATCGCCGCGCAGAAACGCTGCCAGAGCCCATCGTTGCCGACGGCAATATTGACGTAGCCATCGGCCGTGGCAAACGTGTCATACGGAGCGACGATGGGATGGGCATTGCCGAGCGGACGCGGAATCTGCCCTGTCGCGAAATAGGTGCCCGCCTGATAGGTCAGCAGCGCCACCTGCCCGCCGAGCATCGAGACATCGACATACTGCCCCTGCCCGGTCTGCTCGCGCCGGAACAGCGCCGCGACGATCGCGTAGGCGGCGAACATCCCCGCTCCGATGTCGGCAATTGGTACCCCCAGCCGCGTTGGTGGTCCGCCTTCTGGCCCGGTGATGCTCATCATGCCGCTCATGCCCTGGACGATCAGATCATAGGCCGTGCGGCCGCTCCCCGGTCCTGTTTGGCCGAAGCCGGAGATAGATGCGTAGATCAGGTGGGGATAGCGCCGGCGCACCTCCTCGTGTCCAAACCCGAGGCGTGCAGCCGTGCCAGGAGAGAAGTTTTCAATAAAGACATCCGCCCCAGCGATCAATCGCCAGAGCGCCTCCCTCCCCCCCTCACGCTTGAGATCAAGTGCGATGGATCGCTTGTTGCGGTTGACCGAGAGGTAATAGACCGACTCGCCGTCAATGAAGGGCGGGCCCCACGACCGCGTATCATCGCCACGACCCGGCATCTCAACCTTGATGACATCGGCGCCCAAATCGCCCAGCATCATCGTGGCATACGGGCCGGTCATCACCCGCGTCAGGTCAATAACGCGCACCCCATCAAGCGGCAAACGCCCACCAAGGGGAGTTGTTTGCCCATCCTCCATTCGCTGGCTCCCGTTGTGTTTCAAGACTCCGCATATCAAGGGCGGATTCTACCACTGCCTACATCTTGACAGTACTACGTACGACTGATAAGATGCGGGCCATGAGAAACGTCGGTGCTACGGGCAACCAGACAACCCGCCAATACGGGCTCGCCGAGCTCGCGGGGGAGGCTGGCGTCTCGGTACGCACGGTGCGCTACTACATCGCCGAGGGCTTGCTGCCCCCAGCGCACATTGCTGGCGCCCGGTCCTACTACACACAGGCCCATTTGGACCGGCTTCGCCTCATCGGTCAGCTCAAGGCCGCCTATCTCCCGCTCAAGGAGATTCGCCGGCGGCTGGCCGGTCTGGATGATGACGAGGTGCATCGGCTCGTCACCGGCGAGCCGGAAGCCGGGCCAGCAACCGAGACGGCACCGGAGCTTGATAGCGCCGCTGCCTATCTCGCGCGTCTTCGCTCGCGGGCATTCGGCGCCGGTGATACCGACCCGGCACCGCTGCCAGCGAGCATGCCATTCACCCTCCACGATATCCCGCCAAGCGTCATTGCCAGCCGCCACCTCACGGCGACCTCCGAGACAGAGCGTGCCCAAACCGAGGAAGCCGAAGGGCCATGGCGGCGAGTGCGCTTGAGCGACGATGCCGAGTTGCTGATCCGCGAGGAGGTGTATCACCGGAAACATGACCGGATTGACTGGTTGATCCGCTGGGCACGCAAGGTGTTCGGCTAAGCAAAGGAGTCCACGCCACCGATGCGATCGCGTCCCGGAACGGCGGGCCGGGCACTCGCCACCGGGCATCCGTTGCAGCAACCGTAGCAGACAGGAGAAACGCGATGGCCACAACTGGTTCACCATTCCCGCTCTCAATCACCGCGGCGTGGGACCGACCGCTCGTCGCGGCGACAGGCGACGAAGTAGCGCTGCTCATCCGGATCGTCGCGCCGCCGCCGAGCGGCGAGCAGTCCACTCGCCGTGCCCCTATTGACGTCGCCTTCGTTCTCGACCGCTCCGGCTCGATGGCCGGCGACAAGCTCGCGCTGGTCAAGGAGGCTGTCTCCGTCGCCCTCGAGCACCTGAGCGACGACGACCGCGCGGCGCTCGTCATCTACGACCATGAGGTTGCGACGCTGCAGACGCTTGCGGCAACGACGCCCCGCGTCAAGGCGGCGATGCGGCTCGCGCTGCACGGGATCGATTCTGGCGGCTCGACCAATCTGGCAGGCGGCTGGCTGACCGGCTGCGAGGAGCTGACGCGCGAGATGGGCGCAGGCAACGATCGCGTCCGCATCCGCCGAACGCTGCTCCTGACCGATGGCCTGGCCAACGTTGGCATGACCAGCACTGAAGAGCTGACGAAGCACGCGCACGAGCTTCGCCGGCGCGGCATCGCGACCACCACGCTCGGCGTCGGTCTCGACTTCGATGAGGATCTCCTCGCCGGCATGGCCGAGGCGGGCGGTGGCAACTTCCAATTCATTGGTCACCCGAGCGAGCTGCGCGGCTTCTTCGAGCGGGAGCTCGGTGAACTGCTGACAGTCGTCGCGACCGGCCTCACGCTGTCGCTGACGCTGCCGTCCGGCGTCCGCGCTCACCTGATCAGCGCGTTCCCGAGCGAGCGGCAGGGCAAGCGGATCGACGTGTCGCTGCGCGACATCTCAGCGTCTGAGACGATCTGCCTCGTCTTTGCCGTCACGACCCGCCCTGGTGCCCTGGGCACGAGCCACCTGGCGACGCTACGCGCGGAGTGGACCGCTCCGGCCGCCGATGCGCGCCGGAGCGTGGAGCGAGCCTTGCCCCCGCTGGTCGTTGCTGATCCGCAAGCGGTGACCGCAACTCCGGTCAATGAGCAAGTCGTGGAGGAGGCTGCCCTGCAGCGCGCCGCGGCAGCGAAGCGGGAAGCGATCAGGCTCGACCGCAAAGGACGCAGTGCCGAGGCGCGCGCCATGCTTGCGCGGTCCATGGACTGCTTGAGCGCCGCGCCGCAAACGAGCCAGATTCTTTTCGAGCTTGAAAACGCGGCAACGCTCGCCGACATGGACGCGGCCACCGCATTTACCGAGGAGGTCCGCAAGCAGGCAATGTTCTCTTCCATACGCCGCCTGCGCAGCAAGGGCGACCGCACCACCTGACACTCGCGATGCGGCCGGCGCTTGGCTCCCCGAGGACGCCACTTTGCACCGGCGAACGCAGACCAGCACGTGCATCTTTGTCCCGCGGCCAAACCGGCTTGCCTGGCCGCGGGCAAGCTTGCTCTATGCGCGCAGGCCGACAGCCTGCTCCTCGCGCGATGCCACGCTCCCCACTCCCCCACTTTGGATGATGCATAACGCTTGGACCAGCTTTGCTTCCTCACGCCGCTGCCATGGCGAGGCGCGCCAGCTGGTGCGCTCCCGGTGGCACACTTTCCTGAGTGCGGCATCGTAGGCAGTGGTCAGGCTCTTGACAGTCCGCGTATCCAGGATTACGATTGGCCTAATCGTCAGACAACCTGATGTTTCGCCATTGAGGAGATCATGCGTTTTCAATCGGTCACCGTTGTCCGCTCCTACGAGCAAGTCGTCCGCCAGATCTGCGATCGCATTCGGGCGGGGGAGCTCCTGCCTGGCCAAAAGCTCCCAACCGAGCAGGCATTGAGCGAGTCGTTCGGCGTCAGCCGGGCGGTCATTCGCGAGGCGATCAAGGTGCTGGCATCGCTTGGCATGGTGGAATCACGCCAGGGTAGTGGCACCTATGTCGCGCTGAACCCCATCCCCTCGATCTCTCGTGCCCTCACGCTGTCAGCCACGCCTGACGAAGACTCGGTGCTCCGCCTGTTCGAGGTGCGTGAGCCGTTGGAGACAACTTCCGCCCGGCTCGCCGCCTTGCGGCGGAACGAGGCGCATATCGCCATCATTCGCAAGCATGCTGAAGAGACAGCGGCCGCCGCGGCGACTGACGACGTGTCCGCATTTGGCATGGCGGATCACGCGTTTCATCGAGCCATCGCCGAGGCAGCAAACAATCCCTACTTGGCAGTCATCATGAGCGCTGTGCGTGAGCTGCAAAGTGATGCCATCTCGCTCATCGTCCGGCTTGCTGGCTCGTTGCCAGTAGCGGCCGAGCATCACCGGCGTATTGCCGAGGCCATTGCCGATGGCCGGGCTGACGATGCAGCCACCGAGATGGCGACCCACGTGCGGTATTCCGTGGATGCCGCCCGCGAAATTCTTTCCCGCCCGCCAGCCGAGCGGGAATGGCTGGTTCGCATCGGGTCGTAGGGCAGAACGATGGGAAGACGGATCAAGTCAGGAGGGAGAACGACGACGTTGCCGCGCGTTCACGAGTCGGAGAAGAGCCGGACGCATTGACAAACGAGCGTCGCAAGCGTTGGTGCGACAGGGTCACCTGGAAAGTCACCCCTAGAGAGGAGGAGAGAGATGACGTCCGATCGGTACGCTCGGAGGCAGGTTCTTCGCGCCGGAGCCGGCATCGCTGGTCTCCTTGCGCTTGGCCCACAGGCTGTCGCGCAGGCCGCGCCGCGGGCACGCAGCGCCGTGCTCCGGACGCTTGCCCAGGAGCAAATCACCCTCGACGTTTTTGTCCATCTCAATCATCCCTTCGACCGCGTCAAGCCGCTCTTTGAGGAGAAGTACCCCAACATCACGCTGAACATGATGGGCAACAACGATATGGCGGTGTTCCGGGCTACGCTCGCCGCCCAGGGAGAAGGGACACCGGACATCTTTTGGCCGGAAATTGACGCGGTTCAGGAGCTCGGCAAGAGTGGCGTCCTCCTCGACGTCACCGATATCGTCACCAAGCACAAAGACGAGCTTGCACCCGGCAAGACGCAGGAATGCTTTATCGCCGCGACCGGCAAGTACGCTGCCTTCCCTGGCGATATCGCTACCGTCGGCATCTACTACCGGCAGGACCTCCTCGACCAAGCCGGCGTGACCATCCCTGATGAGTGGACGTGGGACGACTACATCGACGCTGCCAAAGAGATCAAGGGTAAGACCGGCGCCGCGTCGTTCAATCTTCCGACCACCGGCGATTTCTGGACCGCCGTCCTCTGGGGGTATTTCCTCTTCCAGCTTGGCGGCGCGGTCACCAACGCCGATGGCACCCAGGTGACCCTGGACGACGAGAAGGGGATCGCCGCGATGGAGCTTGTCAAGAAGGTCTACGACGCCGATATCTCGATTGATGAGGTGCCGGTGGAGGAGAACTTCTTCGCGGCCATCGCTGCCGGCCAGGTCGCTGCCTGCCCATTGCCCGTCTGGTTCCGCAATTTCGGCATTGAGCCCAACGTGACCGATGAGCAATCGGGCAAGGGCTACTGGCGCGTCGCACTCCTGCCCAGCATCGCTGGCGGCGTCTCCCGCACCGCGAATTTCGGCGGCGCAGCGATTGCCTCGACGATCTATACCAAGCATCCAGATGAGGTCAAGCTGTTCATGGAGTTTGCGCTTGGCTCGATGGAGGGCGCAGCTGCGTGCGGGGATTGGGGCATTCTGCCGCCTTACCTTCCCTACCTGCAAAGCGAGGCGTGGAGCGCTGTCCGCAGCCCCGCCTTTGGCGATTTCGCCTTCAACGATGTCTGGACCAAGGCGGTTGAGCAATATGTCGGCACCTGGTACAAACAACCTGTCTTCGGAGAGGCTATGACCGAGGTGGGCGCAGCGATGATCCCCATGCTCAACGGCGAGGTGGATATTCCCACCGGCATGAAGCAGGTCGGCGACCGCGTCCGTGAGCTCAATAAGCGCTACCAAGGGTAAGGAGGCAAGAATCTGGGGTCGGGGGAGTTCCGAACTTCGAGCTCCGCGCTCCGAGCTCCGAGCTATGAGATGTGAGCTATCAGCCGTCAGGTATCAAGCCGTTGGGTTGTGTAGGGGCGCGATTCAGCGCGCCCGGTCAGCAATCGGCGAGGCACGATTGATCGCGCCCCTAACGGCTATCGGCTGTCGGCTGACACCTGACGGCTCATTGCGGACTGCTGATTACTCCTGGCTATCGGCTGATGCCTGAGGGCTGACAGCTGATCGCTCTCAGGCTCCCTGCTCTCAGAGGCTACAAGCTACCCGAAGGTGAACGTGCTGTGCAGCACATCGAGCGACTTCACGCCACACCAATCGACCGCCCACGTCCCCGCGCGCGGGGTCGCCTTGCGGAGATTGCGCGGCACTGGCCGGAGTATCTCTGCATCGCCCCGTTTTTCGTGCTGTTTGCTATCTTCTTCGCCTATCCCATCGGCTGGGCATTCGCCCTGAGCTTCAAGCGGTGGGATGGCATCACCGAGGCGCGCTGGGTCGGGCTGGACAATTACCGGTTTGTCTTACATGACTCTGTGACCCACCAAGTGTTCGCCAACATCGTTCGGTATCTGCTGGTGCTCGTCCCCCTCGGCGTCTTGCTCCCGCTCATCTTCGGCGCGATTTTGAACCTGCCGTTTCTCCGGTTCCGCGGCGTGTTCCGGACGATTCTCTTTATCCCGGTGGTCACTTCGCTCGTCGTTGTCGGCATCGTCTGGCGGCTCCTCTTCGGAACGGCGAACGGCTGGTTGAATGGGTTACTAGCGCACGTTGGGTTGGGGCCATATAACTGGCTGAAGGATCCCGATCTGGCGCAGATTCCTATCATTTCGCTCACCATCTGGGGCACGGTCGGATTCTCGACGCTGATCGTGCTCGGCGGGTTGCAAGCGATCGAGCAAGACCTGTACGATGCCGCCCGCGTTGATGGCGCCTCTGGCTGGCAGACGTTCTGGCAGATCACGCTCCCTCTGATGAGGCCGGTCATGGTCTTTCTCCTCATCACCTCGACAATCGGTGTCATCACGCTGTTCAGTCAGCCGTATGTCGTCACCCGGGGCGGCCCGGCCAACCACACGCTGACTCCCTTGCTGCACATTTACAACATCGGCATTGGCACCAGCGGAGCGCCGCGGATCGGAGATGCGACCGCGCTCAGCTTTCTACTGACCGCCTTCATGCTGCTGGTGGTGTTCACGCAGCTATGGCTTGTGCGACGGCGCGGCGAGGGGTGAGACGATGATGCGCAGGCATGCCATGGCAAGCGAGCTAGCCACACGCACCGGCCCACTGCACATCGCGGCGCCCCGCCGTCGCTGGCGCCGGTGGCTCCTCAATGGAATGTTGTACGCCGGCCTTCTTGTCGTGGCACTCTTGTGCTTGATGCCGTTTTACTTCATGCTCTCTGGCTCGCTGATGGACCGGGGAGAGATGTTCCGGATTCCACCCCGGTTCTGGCCCAAGCGCCTGATCTTTGAGAACTACCAGGCGATTTTCCAGCAATTCCCGTTTCTCACCTATCTCCGGAACAGCATTATCGTTTCAGTCGCGCAGACGCTCGGCGTCCTCTTCTTTTGCTCGCTTGCCGGGTATGTGTTCGCCAAACGGCGCTTCCCCGGCCGCGATGTCCTCTTCCTCTTCGTGCTCGCCACGTCGATGATGCCAAACGGCCAGACGACGATCATCCCGTTTTACCTTCTGATGGTGAAGCTCGGCTGGATCGATACGTTTTGGCCACTGATCGTGCCATGGTGGGCGCCGCCGCTGAGCATCTTCCTGATGCGCCAGTACATCGCCGCCGGCATCCCGGACGAGTTGATCGACGCGGCAACGGTTGATGGCTCGGGATTGTTCGGCACCTACTGGCGCATCGTTCTGCCGCTGAGCGTGCCTGGCCTGGTAGTGATCGGTGTCATCCAATTCATCGCGATCTGGAACGATTTCCTGTACGGCCTGCTGGTGCTGAAGTCGGATGAGATGCGCACGGTTACCGTCGCGCTGACGGAGCTTTCCCGCCGCACCCAGGCCAACACGCTCTATGGTCCACTCTTTGCCGGTATCGTCCTGGCGACGCTGCCGACCATCATCCTGTTCTTTGTGTTCCAGCGGCGCTTGACGCAAGGTCTGCTGTCAGGCGCCATTCGCGGCTAGGGAGCCCAGGGGGAGGAAGATCCGACGTGAAAATCACTGCTGTCGAGGTTGAGGTGCGTGAGGAACCGGTCAAGCATCCATTCCGCTGGCGCGAGGGCTTGCCTGGTTCCGGCGTCGCCAACGTCGTTGCCACGCTGACACTGCGCACGGACGAGGGTATCTGCGGGATCGCCAAGGCCTGGCATGGGCGCATCATCGCTGATCTCGTTGAGCGGCGCCTTCGCGAGATGCTCATTGGCCACGATCCGCTCATGAAAGAGGAGTTATGGGAGCGGGCGTGGGAGGTTGACCGGATTGAGGAGTTCCCCATCTACGCCCTGGGGCTGGCCGACATTGCCCTCTGGGATATCACGGGCAAGGTGGCGGGTCTTCCGCTGTACAAAGTCATCGGCGGCTTTCGCACGCGTATTCCGGCCTACGCCAGCACCGTCACCTTTGCCACGACCGAGGAGTTTCTGGAAGTTGCGGATCAGTGCCTGGAGGCCGGTTTTCGCGCGATCAAGCTCCATGCCTGGGGCGACTACCGGAAAGACGCCAGGCTTTGCCAGGACTTGCGCACGCATGTCGGTCCAGACATCACGCTTATGTACGATGGCTCAGCGGGGTTCGATCTCGTCGAGGCGATCTGGCTCGGCCGGGCGCTGGAAGAGGCGGATTACTTCTGGTACGAAGAGCCGATGCGCGAGTTCAATATCGAAGCGTATAAGCGCCTCTGCGACGCTCTGACGATCCCCGTGCTCGCCGCGGAGACAAGCGACGGCGCACACTACAATGTGGCCGATTTCATTGCGCGAGGCGCGGCTGATATGGTGCGGACGAGCACCCACTACAAAGGCGGAATCACCGGTGGACTACGCATCGCTCACCTCGCGGAGGCGTTCAACCTTCGCGCTGAGGTGCATGGCGGCGGTTTGCCGAACCTGCATCTTGCGTGTGCGATCCCCAACACCACCTACTACGAATCGCTGGTGTTCTCCAATCCCATCCAGGTTGAAGCGGGCATCGGCCCGGATGGCTGCATATCTCCCCCCGAGGTTCCTGGCATCGGCTGGGAAGCGCAGTAACCTGCCAGTGGGCGTGCCTCACGGTGGCCCTCCTGGACCCGCAGGGCGGCCCGCCGTCCGAGGCGACGCCCCAGTTCTTCCCGAAAGTGACACAATTATCCGCAATACCATCGGAGCTGCGACGATCGACTCCCCAAGGCAGAGAAAAGGACCCATACGTTCACTTGACAGGTTCCTCCCCACACCCATACTGTTCGGTGAGAGCCTAGCCCAATTGGGCTAGATCTTTTTGGCTACCCTGGTCTCGCTCCCCCTGGGGTGGCAGGCAAAACCGTGTGTGCCGTCACGGGTTGTTGGGGAGGGACGGTGGCAAGGATGTCGCTGGATACCTTGGGCAAATCGATGCGCGTTGCATCGTTGATCGCGCTCCTTGGCGCGCTCGTCGCAGCCGTGACGTCTCCGGCGGCGTCGCAAGAGCCGTCGTCCGGCGAGCTTACCATTTCCCTGATCGATGCGGAAACACGTGCTCCGCTCCCCTTCGCTTGCTACGAGGTGACCGACGCGCTCGGCGCGGCGTGGACCACGTGTGATGATGATGGCGACGGAATCGCCGCGCTTGCCGGCTTGCCGCCCGGTTTCGCCAGCGTGGTCCAAACGGTGCCGCCAGCCGGCTATGATGGGCTCGCCGCTGGCGAGATCGAGATCCTCGCCGGCGAGACTGCGTCTCTTGAGTTGATGAATTATCCCGTCGGCGATGCCGTCGCTGCCGATCCGGACACACCCGAGGAGAGCCCGAGCCCGGAAGATATCCCGGTGTCCGAGCCAACCACGCCAGCGACCGAATCCCCCATCGATCTCGCAAACATTGAGAGCTCAGACGTGCCCCACGAGAGCTCAAGACGGGAAGACACTCCTCCATCTGGACCAACCGCCTCAGGGATAAGCGACGCTGAAGGCGCCAACTTTCAAGCCGCCGCAATCGTCACACCTACCATCGTGCCGCAGCGCGGATTTCCAAACCAGGCAGATCTCGCATGCCGGGACCGATTGGGGTATGACGCTGGATTCAAGATCGAAGACAACGACCTGAATGGGAGCACGGCGACCGACGGCACTGTCACGATCAGCTATCAGGTCAGTAGCAATACCCTCGTCTATTTCACGGTAACCAGCGGCCCACCCATTACCGCGGTGATCCTCAAGGCCGGGTCTGGCATCGATGCTAACGCCATCTATGACTATGGCCACAGTGGCACCATGGGTGACACGAACCTCATTACTGCCAGCGGGCAGGACATCAGCCACATCATCTTCTGCCACAATTACCCGCCCGCGACAGCCACGCCAACCGAGACGCCAACGGCGACAGCCACGCACACGCCAACGATTACTCCGTCTCCCACGGCAACCCCATCCCCAACTCCTACTGAGACGCCAACTCATACTCCGACTCGCACGCCAACCGATACCCCGACGGCAACACCGACGAACACGCCCACCAACACGCCAACTCACACGCCGGAGCCGACGAATACCGCCACGCCCACACCGACGAACACGCCCACCAACACGCCAACGGCAACACCGACCGAGACACCCACCACTACGCCAACCGCGACGCTGACCTCTACTCCCACTCACACGCCGACGAATACGCCAACGGCAACACCCACGGAAACCGCTACGCCCACGCCTACCGACACGCCCACCACCACACCGACGGCGACGCCGGAGCCCACCAGTACTCCAACGAGCACGCCCACCTCGACGGCACCACCTCTCCCGACTAAAACACCCACCGCGACTCCGACCAACACGCCAACTGAAACCGCCACGCCCACACCGACGGCAACCTCGACGAATACGCCTGAACCGACACTAACGAGCACGCCGACTCAAACGTCGGAGCCGACGAATACGCTAACGGCAACACCGACCGAGACACCGACTACCACGCCAACCCGCACGCCTACGGAAACTGCCACGGCAACGCCAACGGAGACTGCGACGAGTACGCCGACCCATACCCCGACGCCAACGCTGACACCAACAGCGACTGCAACGGCGACACTGACCAACACGCCGACGAATACGCCATCTCCAATGCCGACCGATACGCCGACAGCAACAGCAACGCTGAGCCCAACATTCCCGGTCTCGGAGTCGTTTGTCTTGCTCGTCGTGAAGCTTGATTGCGAGGAAGCTCCCACAGCCGTTGATGGCGCAGCAGTCGTGGCGGGCACGATCCCCGCTGGTTGTCAGCCTGCGAGCGGCGTGGCCTTCGATGCGACAACGACCGACGGCATCGATCTCGAGCCACCGGAATCCCCATTCGTCACGGGAGAAAACGGCACGTTCGGCATCGAGCTGTTCGGGACTACGAGCCTCGTGATTTCCGAAGATGTGACCAGTGCGACGCCGGGCTTCCTGCCGGTGGAGAACCCAATCACGGTCTCCAATGCCACGGCAAGCACGAGCCCCGTCGTCTTTGTGAATGTGCGCGTGCCCCCAACCGAGACACCGACCCAGGATCCAACAAGCACCGCAACCGCGGTGCCGACCGCGACGCCGACCAATACGCCAACGCCGGAGCCGACCGCGACGCCGACTCCACCGCAAGCCGATCAGCTTGCCGTGCCGGTGATCAAGCTCGACTGCGCGACCGATCCTGGTCAGCTTTCGGGCCTAGCCATCAGTGAGGGCGAGCTTCCTGACGGCTGCGTCCCGGCCAGCGGCGTTGCTTTCGACGTCACTGTGAACGGCGTGGATAGTGAAGATCCCAATGCGCCGTTCGTGACGAATGCTCTCGGGAGCTTTAGCATCGTCGTTCACCCAGGAGATGACATCGTCATCACCGAAGAGACACAGACGGCTACGCCTGGGTTTGTCCCGCGAGAGAACCCGCTGATTGTCAGCGATATCTCCGCCAGCACCGAGCCCATTGTCTTTGTCAACCTGCGGGTGGTGGGAAATGTCACCGTGGTCAAGCGCGTTTGCACGGTGACTGACGACAAAGACACCGAGATTGAGGTGCTCGATGGCGCATTGCCTGCCATGGACAGCGATTGCGACGCTGGCGCTGGTGTTCCCTTCACGATAGACGGCGCGGCGCTCGACCAGCCGCAGTATCTGACTACCGATCTAGCCGGAGCGGCCACCACGGCGCTGCCACCAGGCGACTACACCATCATCGAGGAGGAGACCGGCGCGAGCGCTCCATTTACGATCGGTGCGAACGACGAGGTCACGATCCTTGTCACCAACTACCGGGTCAAGGAGCCTTCCGGCGACACCGGAGAGGTCGGCACGCTCCCGAGCACGGGAGTCCAGCAGCGCCCGGATGGACCCGGTTTCCTCATCCTGCTCATAAGTGTCCTTGTGCTCGGCGCGACGGTGCTGAACCGCGTGCGCGCCATGCGCCAGCGCCAGGGCTGATCACGGTCTCAGCGAGCAGGCGCGGCAACCGCAGGACCGTTCAGTTGCCGCGCCTGCTCCCGATCTCACGCCAGGTTACTCCCGCCAGGCACGCCGTGGCTCGTGCCTGGCAAGATCGTGCTCCTCGTCGCGACCGTCCATTGGTGAAACCAGATGCACCTGTGGTACGGCCGACCAGTCGAACGCGGCCAGGCGATCCGGCCCGATTTCGACGATGCGATCGAGGCATGCCTGGCTCTCGGCAACCAGGCGTGCCGTGTCTATGCCTCGGCACCGCGGGACAAAGCGGCTCACCTTGGCAATGCCATCGCGCAAGAGGGCGACCGCACCGCGGTAATTTCCTCCCCGCGCGTGGTGGAATCCCACGCCAATCTGCAAAATGCCCTGGTAGAGCGTGCGCACGGGTGAGCGCTCGGCGTGCCACTCATGCTCGATCGCCTCATGGCATTCATAAAAGCGCCCTTCGTTGAACAGACGAATACCCTCTAGGACGCCTGGCGGCAATGCTCCCTCACACACATCCGCGCTAGTGCTCAGCGATCTCAGCGCCGGTTCCAAACAGGCCCGGACGCGCGCCATGGTCGCCGGCGGATCGTCGCCCAATGCACCCTCGATGACGAGCGGCCCGGCATAGCCGGAGCTAGCGATGGCACGGAGGAGCGCCGGCCAGGGCAAGTCGCCATCGCCGGGCGGCAAGCGCTGGCGCGAACGGTCGCCCTCCCGCCGGTCGCTCAGGTGGACGTCGGCCAGATGCCCCTCCATCGCGGCGAGCACCATGAACGGGTTGGCGTCCGCTGCCACCGCCTGGTAGGGATCGAAGGCGAAGCCAACTGAGCCCGGCGGGCCGAGCTCAGGCAGCCGTGCGGCGAGCGCGTGCGTCTCGCGCACCGTGGCGACGCAGCACCATGACACGTTCTCGATAGCGAGGGTGACGCCGGCACGATGGCAGCACTCGGCGAGATCGGCTGTGACCGAGAGAAAGCGTTCCCAGCCGTCAGCCTCCTTGGCTTCATCCCGAGTAGCGCCGTGCCAAATCACAGCCCGCGCACCGAGCGCCTGCGCCGCCTCGATCGCCTGACCGAAGCGCTGCCGGGCCTCCTCCGTGCGCCGTGCGTAGGCGGTGAAGAACGGATGCAAGGATTGAAAGGTGTGGATTGCATGGACCCGAACGCCGGCGCTCGCTACGTTGGCTGCCACGGTCCGAATGAACGTGGCCTCGTATTCACCCGCGGTTTGCAGCAGCAGCTCCACCTCGCCAATGCCCAGGTGAGCTGCCACAAATGGGACATCTTCCGTCTGCACCCGCGGATAGAGTGCGCCACTTGACAGGGCCAGGCGCAACGACATCGCATTCCCTTTCGCGCTCGAAGCGTGCCGGATTTGTCCGGCTCACCAAGCCGATGGTACCATCCTCCCCCGTTATGACGGAGTACGTACGCCCACCCGAGCAGTGGGCGGTGGTTACAGGAATGACGCTGCACGCATCAGCTTCCCCGCGCCTGACACGCCTGGAGCTTCATGGGTTCAAGAGCTTCGCGAACCGGACCGTGTTCCAGTTCGAGCCTGGCATCACCGCGATCATCGGTCCGAACGGCAGCGGCAAATCGAACATCTCCGACGCGGTGCGCTGGGTGCTCGGTGAGACGAGCCATGCCACGCTCCGCAGCAAGAAGACGGAGGATGTCATTTTTGCGGGCGGGCAAGGCCGGGCTCCCGCAGGCATGGCCGAAGTCTGCGTCACCTTCGACAACTCGAGCGGCTGGCTGCCCATCGCCTTCAGTGAAGTGACGATCACCCGCAGGGCGTTTCGCAACGGCGATCACCAGTACCTCATCAACAATCGCCGCGTGCGGCTCAAAGATATCCAGCAATTGACCGCATCGCTTGGCCAGAGCTACACCGTCGTCGGTCAAGGACTGGTGGACGCCGCGCTCAGCCAGCGCGCCGAAGAGCGGCGAGGGTTGTTCGAGCACGCCGCGGATCTCACTGGCCTTCGCCTCAAGGCCGCCGAAGCCGAGCGCAGCCTGGCAGAGGCAGAGGCAAATGCCGCGCGCCTCACCGATCTGCTCACCGAGCTTGAGCCTCGCCTCAAGATACTGGAGCGCGCCGCTCGCCAGGCGCAGGAATGGAAAGCGCTCTCGGATCGCCTGCGGGCCATCCAGCGCGCGCATTATGCGCGCCTCCTGCGCCAGGTCAGCGCCCGGCTTGCCGCTCTCGAAGCGGCTGCCGCTGACGACGATCGCCACGTGCGGTCCTGCCAGGATGAAGCGGACCGCCTCGCCCGCGCTTTGGCTGAAGCCCGCGCCCGGGCGGAGCGTGCTCGCGCCACCCTGAGCGAGCATGCTTCACGGTTTCAGACGCTGACCGAGCAGATCCGGCGCGTGACGCATGAGCAGGAACTGGCCGAGGAACGGCACGCTGCATTGACGCGGCGGCGACAGGATATGGCCGATACACAACATGGCTTGGACGAGCAAGCCCACGCGGTGGAGCAGGAGCTTGCAGCCGTCCGCTCAGCGATCGCCGCGGCCGAAAAGGACCTCGCTGCGGCCCGCGCCGCGGTCACCATTCTTCAGGCCGAGGGCGCCGCGGCCCGTCATGCCCGGCGTGAGGCCGAGAAGCAAGCAGCCCACATCGGTGCGAGCATCACTGAGCGCGAGCGCGAGCGAGAGACGCTGACGCGCCAACGCGCGCTGCTTGAGCAACGGCAAGAGAGCGCTCAAGCTGAGCGCGAGCGCATCCTGGAGGCGTCGGCCGACCGTCAGGAGCGCATTGACCGCTTGTCCGTGGAGCTGGCAGCATGTGATGACGCGGATGCCGCCGCGAGCGAGCGCGTGCAGACGCTCGACCGTCGCCTTGAAGCGCTGCGCATTGAGGCGGAGCAAGCCGCCGCCTGTGAGCGCGCCGCACGTGATGCGCTGGCCACGATTGAGCGCCAGCGTAGCGAAGCCCAGGCGCGGCTAGATGCGCTGCGCCGTCTCCACGAGAGCGGTACCGGGCTGTATGCCGGTGTCCGCGCCACGCTTCAGGCGAGCCAAGCGGGGAAGTTGTCCGGTATCCGAGGCACACTCGCTGGGCTCCTAGATGTTCCTGCCGCGTACGAGACTGCCATCGAGGTTGCCCTGGGGACGCACCTTCAGGACATCGTCACCGAGCGATGGAGCGATGCCGAGGCAGCAATCGCGTTTCTCAAGCGCACGAACGCGGGGCGCGCCACCTTCCAGCCGCTCGATACCGTTCGCGCCCCACGCGCGTCGAAACCCACCGCGGCCCTGGCGTTCGCTGGCGTGCATGGCATTGCCAGCGAGCTCGTGCATCATGCGCCGGAGCTGGGCGCGGTTGTCGCCGCGCTCCTTGGCAGAACACTGGTAGTTGGTGATCTCCCGACCGCGCGCGCGAGCTTGCCGCACCTGCCACCTGGCTGGAGTGCCGTAACGCTCGGCGGGGAAATCGCGCGGTCTGGTGGCTCGGTGACGGGCGGATCGGCTGTGCGGGAGAGCGGCATCCTCAGCCGGGAGCGAGAGCTGCGAGAGCTGCCGCGCGCAATTGCCCGGTTGAGCAAGGAACACGATGGCGCGGTGGCAACGCTCCGCGCTGCCACTGAGGTACCGCGCCGGATTGCCGAAGAGCGCCAGCGCATCGAAGGTGAGCGCGCAGCCGTGCTCGCCGCGCGCAAGGAGCGGCAGGCGCAGCGCACCCGCCTCCAGACCTGGCTGAGCGAGCTTCGCGCTGAAGAAGAGGCCGCGACGCGGCAACTTCAGGCCCTTGCCGATGCCGCGGACACTGCCGAGCGCGAGCGAGCAACCATTGATGCGGAACTAGCGGCCCTGACGGCGGAGATCGAGGCGCTCCGGCAGGAGCACGCGCATGTGCTGGCCAGTCTTCAGCGTGATAGTGACGCTATCGCTGCCAAGGAGCAGGCGCTTGCTGACGAGCAACGCCGGCTGGCGGCGCTTGAGGAGCGTCTTCGCGGGGAGCGGCGGCGGGAAACCGGCCTTCAGGCGCAGCGGCAGAACCTTGAAGAGGAGCGCTCCGTGCGCGCGGAGCGGACAGCTGCGCTTGAGCGGGAGATTGCCGCCGTTGCCGATCTGCTTTCGCGGCTGGGAGATGAGCGAAAGCAGCGTGTTCACGTGCGCGATCAGTTGCAGGCCGAGGGCGCCACACTTGAGGCCAGCGTGCAAGAAGCCGAAGCCGAGGTGAGCCGGCTTGAGCAGGCGCTGGAGCAAGCGAGAACCGCGTTGCTTGAGGCAGAGCGCGGGCATGCCGCCAGCAGCCTGGCCGCCGAGCGCGCCCGTGGTGACCTTGCGGCGCTGCGGCAGCGCATCCGCGACGATTTGGATGTGACTGAGCCGGAGACGCTCCTTGATGGGCAGCACGGCACCAATGAGGATGCGGCGAACGGCTCTTGGCAGGAGGAAGCGGTCGAGCGAGAGATTGCCCGGCTCAAGGACCGGCTGCGGAAAGTCGGCTATGTCGGGGAAGATGCTGTTACCGAATACGAGCGCGAGGCCGAGCGGCACGCGTTTTTGCGTGCGCAGCTTGAGGATGTGCAAGGCGCGGCGGCGTCGCTACGACAGCTTCTTGAGGAATTGCGCGCGACCATGCAGCGCCGGTTCGACGAGACGTTTGCGAAGGTCGCGGCAGCATTCAGCGAGTCGTTCACCACGCTATTTGGTGGCGGCACCGCGCGTCTGATGCTCGTACCTGGAGAGGATGGCACAGGAGCGGGGGTGGATATTGTGGCCCAGCCGCCAGGGAAGCGCTTGCAGAGCCTAGCACTCCTGTCCGGAGGGGAGCGGGCGCTGACCGCGGTGGCGCTGTTATTTGCCATTCTGAAGGTGAATCCGGCGCCGTTCTGTCTGCTGGACGAGGTCGACGCGGCGCTAGACGAGGCAAATATCGTGCGGTTCCGGGAGCAGCTTCAGGCATTAGCCGAGCAGACGCAGGTGATCATCATCACGCACAACCGCGGCACGATCGAAGCAGCCAATACGCTGTACGGCGTCAGCATGCGGGACGACGGCTTCTCCCACGTCCTCTCGCTCCGCCTGGCGAAGGCGGAGACGGTGGCATCGTGAGGCACGTACGCCTCCGGTCTAGCTGCCAGCATCGGCAGTCCAAATGTCGCGGCGATAAAGGGTCTGGCGGCTGACAACAACGAAACCAAGCCGGGCGTACAGATGATGGGCTCCGGTCACGTTGTCGCCATCGACACCTAGGCTGCAGCACTCCACGCCCGCATCACGCAGCGCGGCGAGACCAGCTTGTGTCAGCACCTTGCCCAACCCCATTCCTCGCCAGCGAGGGCGAACACCAACATAGCGAATCATGCCCTGCCGCGATCCGCCAGCAGCGCCTGTCTCTGACACGGCCATACAGTGACAAAAGCCGGCAATCTCCGCTCCGTGCCAGGCCACGAGGCTGAGCTCGGGGTTAAACGAGGGATGCGTCTGGTAATGTTGCCAGTGGGCCAGACTCATTCCCATCCAGCCGCCCCAGTGGGAAGCAAACGCCTCGTTGAAGGCATCGACCCAGAGCTGATCATCGTGTCCCGGCCGAAAACAGCGCACAACGAACTCAGCCGGAAATAGCGGCAGCTGAACGTCGGTTAGATCGCGTTTGATCATGGTCCAAAGCACACGCACCTGCCGGAGCCCAGCAGCTTCAAGCACCGAGCGGCTATGCGCATCCTGCTCATCACAGCGCACTTGGAAAATGCCCTGGCGGCGCCCCCGCTCGCCAAGCAATTGTTCCGCCCGAGCAATGGCCTTGCGGATAAGGTTATCGGCAAACCCCGTAGCGCTGACGATTGGGTGAATGGCCCCCCAAGATTCTAGGATCGGAACGTCTTCATCACCCCTGCCGGCCTGGCGGACATCCCGCGCACCGAGAATTTCACCACCGTCACTCTCTTCCACCACAAAGAAATCTCTCGCTGTGTCAAAACCGGGCGCACCCAGCCACCACGCGAGGCCGGGAGCGGTCAAGGTTTGTCCAGGCATCACCGAGTTGAGAAAGTTAAGCAGTCTCGAAAAATCGTCTGGGCGGTAGGGCCGGATGGTAGCCATCATCGCCACCTCTAGGAGCGATACACGCTCGACCGAAACGTCCGAGGGCTGAGTCTTCACGACACTCGCTGCACCCGATACATGGCGCCCTCGATATATTGCCTCCCTGTTTGGTCAAAGAGGTGGTACGCGGTAAGCACTCGCCCATCATCCAAGATAGTCGAGCTGGGATACCCGATATGCCAAAGCATGCCGCGCATAGCGACGGCCTCCCAGGGTTCATCAGGATGATAGGGGAAGGCCGGGGTAACAGATCTTGGGTCGTAGGCCGCGATACAGAAGACATCTTCCGGCAACCAACGCTCTCCATCGGCAGAAATCGCAATATGGACACCCATGGGCCTTGTGCGATGGCTAATCGCCATGAGGACTGATCCGTCCGGCAGCACAATCACATCGGGTGGATATCCCCAGATTTTCGTGTTCGTCGGCCAACTCCAGGACATTCCATTGTCTTCAGAGAACGCCATGAAGACGTATCCGCTGGGCGGCCCCATCTGTTCGCCTGGGGCAACGGGCGTTGGCCAGCGATGCGTCCGCATGAGTCCGAGGAGCCTGCCGTCTGGCAATCGGCAAATCCCTGGCTCATGAAAGTGAATAATCTCCGCCGGGTCATAGGCCATGGTTCCGTAGTAGTGCCAGCTCTTCCCCTGGTTTGGCGACCAGAGCACAAAACAACGCTCCCGTTCCGCGCTTGCAATATCCGGCAGCGTTCTCTGCCAGCGAAAACCATGGAGCGGCATCAACCAGTCACCATTTGGCAGTTCAAGGATTGCATCGCGGACGCGGGCATTGCGCATGGGCGCGATATTCACGCGCTCAATCGGTCTCCAGGTGTGCCCGCCGTCGGTTGAGCGGGTGAGCCAGATCCCATCGATCTCGGATTTTCCTGTCAGCCAGTCAATACGGCCATTCACCAGATAGCGCCAGCGATTAGCGTGAAGCAGAAGCGTACCATCACGCAACCGGCAAATGGCAGCAATGTTCCAGCCTGCATCTTCCTCTTCTTGCAAGACCACTACCTTAGAGCTCGGATCCCACGTCTGGCCATGGTCGTAGGATCGCACAAGCAGGATCGAGCCAGTGTCGGTATGCTGCAATCCACGGTTCTGCGCAAAGACAGCGACAATCTCACCGTTTCCCAAATTCGCAAGCGATGGCTCAGCACAAAAGTTGTCCGGGTCCCTGTAGATTAGGACGGTTTGAAGATCGGCAATGCGATACACGCCCTTGTCCTCCTGCCCTCACGCCTTCCCGCTGCCGTCTGGTGAGACATTTTGATTCACACTGAATAGACAACGGCGTCGATCCCTGTCACTCCCGTGGAATCCTTGCCATAGAACACTGTCATGACCCGCCCCGGTTCGAGCAAGATCGAGGCCGGATAGCCACAGTCCCAGTCCGGCTGGTCCGCAATAAGGACGAGCTCATTCGCGATGTCCCACGTTACTCCCTGGTCATAACTCAGGCAGGCGCGGACCCCATAGGGAGGACGCCGGTAGCCGTAGGTGCAAAGGATGCGCCCATCACGAAGATCCAAGAGATGTGGGGGACAACCCCAGATGGCTGTCTGTCGGGGAGGTGACCAGGTCTGGCCGCCATCTTCCGAAGAAGACTCATAGAGATAGCCAGTGGTGACTTCCCGCATCATAACCAGGAGACGAGATCGCAGGAGAAGAATCGCTGGCTCCGAGAATTGACGGCCGGGCGCGTCTGCAACAGTTGCTCCAACTTCCCAGGTCTCACCCCCATCGTCTGAGCGCAGCACGTAGATACGCTGCCAGTGCGGGATATCGGTGACCACGAACAGCAGCGTTCCCTCGGGAAGCTCAACGGCCGCACGAATCGTATAGGCACCTGGGTGTGGTTCAGTCCGGATGCGCTGCCCGGACTGCCAGGTGATCCCACCGTTTTTCGAGCGGTGGAGATAGGCTCCGTCATTGTCACGTGCCCACGGGAAACCGCCGTGCTCATAACGCCCGAGCGATCGCTCGCCATGCTCAGTAGGCCAGGGGGTCCACCGCCAGCGCCATTGTAGCAACAGGAGATCACCATTCCGTAGTTCTGTCAGATTTGGACATTCCACGCCATACCAGTCATAACCAGGAATAACCCAAGGTGAACACCACGTTTGCCCTCCATCAGCACTTCGGGTGAGAACATTGTAGAAGCGAGGATCGGACGGACTGTGGAGAGGGACCGATCGACGCTGCGACTCCATGAATGCGACGAGCAACGCGCCGCTACGCAAACGCAGGGCGGTAGGGTGCGAGCAATACGCGTACGGATCGCGATAGACCGTCACCCGCTCCTTCCCAGAGGATCCAGATTCAGGAGCGTGCTGCCCCGCGTAGAGAGAGATCATCATCCCTTCAATCCTGCCCGCGTCACACCCTGAATAAAATACCGCTGTAGCACAATGAACACGATGAGGCTTGGCAACGTGAGGATGGTCATCGCCGCCATGGCTGGTCCAAAGCTCTGAATCTGTGTCTGGCCACCGACCGTCGGCGAAAAGGTTGCCATCCCGACAGGCAGGGTTTTCATGTCTTCGGAGAAGGCAACCAACAGCGGCCACAGAAAAGCATTCCAGTTGGTGGTGAAGAGAAGAATCGCTGCGGCGATGACTGCGGGGCGGGCAAGAGGAAGTGCAATAGAAAAGAAGATGCGAAACCGGCCGGCCCCATCGACCCGGGCGGCGTCCTCAATCTCACGCGGCAGTGAAAGGAAGAATTGGCGAAAGAGATACACGCTAAAGACACTGGCAATAGATGGAAGGATGAACGCCGCATAGTTATCCACTAGCTTCAACCGTAAGAAGCCAATAAAGAGCGGAACGATAGTCATCTCCGTCGGAATCATGAGCGTCGCCAAGACAAAGAAGAAGAGGACATTGCGTCCTGGGAAATTGAGGCGGGCAAATGCGTATCCTGCCATTGCCCCTGAAAGCAGGCTTATGACGGTGGCCGTGCCGGCCACGATAAGGCTGTTGGTCAACCATCGCCCAACAGGCTTTTGCAGCACTTTGTCATAGTTTTCCCAGGTGATATGGCGTGGAATCCATTCGATGTGCCTGGTCATTACCTCACCAGGAAGCTTGAGCGAGGTAGATACCATCCAGAGAAATGGTGCGGCCCACGCCAAGACGACAAGCATTCCCAGCACCCAGAGCACAAGCATCGGCCATGACACGCTTCGGCGTCGGATTGCAATGATCTCGCTCATAACCATCGCTACCATCGATGTGCCTTGAGGATCCGCATCTCGATCGCGGTAACGATCAGGATGGTGACGAAGAGCATGAGCGACAGCGCCGCGGCATATCCAAGTTGGTATTTGCGGAATCCTATTTGATAGATGTACATGATGACTGATGCTGAGGCATTGGCCGGGCCTCCGTTCGTCATCACGTAAATCTGGCTAAAGACTCTCAGCGTGCTAATCACGAGCAAGGTTACGACCAGGCTTGTCGCCGGCCGGAGCAGCGGCAAGACGATATGCCGGAGCACCTGAAAGCGGCTGGCTCCGTCAACTTGAGCAGCTTCTTTCAGTTCATCAGGGATGTCTTGTAAACCGGCCAGAAAAATGACCATGCTGAAGCCAGCATCCCACCAGACCGAGGCGATGGCAATGCCAAAGAGGACCCAATCAGGATTTGTCAACCAGGGAATTGGGCCAATTCCAAGATAGCCGAGATACTGGTTGAGCAGGCCAAGCCGGGTGTCGAGAATCCAGACCCAGACAAGCCCAATAACCGTCACCGCCACGACATTCGGGGCGTAGAACACTGTCCGGGCGATCGTCGCTCCTGGCCATCGCTGGTTGACATAGAGCGCAAACGCGAGCGCGACAATCGTGGTCGTGGGCACAACGATAAGCCCATAGCGCAGCGTGTTGCTCCACACCTTGGGCACAAATGGATCGTCAAGCGCGTTTCGAAAATTGCGCAGCCCAACCCATACGGGATCGCCGATTATTCCCCACTCCGTGAAGCTGACATAGGTCCCGAAGCCGATTGCGCCAACGGTAAAGATCAGAAACGGTACAAAGAAGGGCAGAATGAACAGGTAGGCTGACCAGTCGATTCGCTCTCCCTGCCAAGAGGCGTTGCGCAGGCGGCCAATGACCCGTGCGCGTTGCCGGGAGCGATCGATAGTAGTGAGCTCAGCCTCGCGAAGGATTGCCATCGCCCCTCGCTCAATCTCGGTCGGTGGTGACAGCCATCGGTTGCGCTGCCACCACCGCTACGGGCGACCTGAGACTATCCCTTGTCTAAGTCCTCCTGCCATTTCCGGGCGAGTTCCTCGATTGCCTGGTCAATGCTTTTCTCCTTCGCCCAGACTGGATCCATCGTCCGTGCGACAAAACCACTCCCGGTATAGATCGTGAAGTCCGGGGCTTCACGAACTGGGATTTCACCGACAACGGCGTTTGGCATGCCCTCAATGAACGCGCCACGCACTTCCCAGGGATGACCGGCTGTCTTGTAATCCTCCCGGTTCAGAATCGATTGACGGACCGCGGCACCACGCCCCTTCGTCGTCCAGAGGAAAGAGTTGTCCGAAAGCCACTTGATTGCGTAAGCGGTCTTATCGTAGCGGCTCTCGTCCTTCTGAACGTACATTTCTAAGCCGCCCAGCTCGAAATAGGTGGAGGCATCGTTGCCGATCGTCGGCGTCAGGAACGAGATGAAATTGAGTTTGGGCTCCTGGGTCACGTAGCCATTCAGTGTCCAGGGGCCAGTTAGAAACATGCTGCCTTCCCCGGTGCCGAACGCCTTATAGCGATCAGTGACATCTCGAGTTGACACTTTGTATTCGTCAAATAAGGCGAGCACCCACTGTGCCGCTGCTTTGGCGGCATCCGGGTTCACCGCCGCCGTCTTGAGGTCATCGCTGGCCCGGCGGAACCCCATTTGGTGAGCCACGATTCCCCAGACCACTGAGGGCTGTACACCCGACCCCGTCATAAGCCAGCCAGACCGCGTCACCTTGTCGCCATCGCGCTTCGTCAGCTTTACCGCCCAGTCGAGCAGTTCCTCGCCAGTCTTGGGTGGGTTGGCAGGATCGAGCCCAGCCTCCGCGGCGTGATCAGTGTTAAGCAGCACTTGGAGGCTCATCGCATCCATGGGAATCATGTAAAGCTTGTTGCCATACTTGGCATAGCGCGAAGCAGCGAGCGATTGCTCCGTGAAGTCGCCAAGATCAAGACCGACTTGACCGACGTAATCGTCCATCGGGACAACGACGCCATCGTGGATCCACCCAGCGCGAAGGCCAGCGGTGCCCCAGCCGAAATCCGGCGCTTGCCCGACGGCGGCCGAGGAGAGCACCTTGGTTCCATATTGGTCGTCGGGCACGACTTCCATGCGTATCTGGATTCCCTGATCCGCATGAGCTTGGTTGAAGGCATCGATCATGGCTTGCCAGACTTCCCCGTCGGACGCGGTCAGCCATGACCAGTGGATGATTTCGTGCGTGCCTTGAGCGCGTGGTGCCGCTCGGGCACGGTCAATCCTGGATGCAGCAAGGACACTAGTAACAGTACCTGCTGCAGACAACTTGAGGACATCGCGTCGAGTGAGATGCGTTGTCATGACGATTCCCTCCTGGCAAGGTTCACCCTCCGGCCGTTACCGCTAACAACCTTATTCGAACCAGACGGCCGACGATCACGCCGGGCTCGCCGGTGGTTCCCCTCGAACTAGCTGGCGCTCGTGGTCGCCAGCGCATTCTCCTCGATCAGCGCGAGCTTCCGCAGCAGGTGCTCACCCGCCTCCAGGATATGCCGGCGTAAAGCATTTGTAGCGAAATGCACATCACCGGTTCGGATAGCATCGAGCAAGCGCCGGTGGGTCACAGCCTCGGGTTCGACATCTGAGTGGATGAGCTTCGTATAGACAATGAATCTCCGCATCTGCAGGCGTAATCCGGAGAGCACATCAAGCAACGTTTGGTGATCGCAATCGCGTGAGAGGAGATCGTGAAATCGCATATCAAGTTCGGCCGTCTCGAAGATGTCAGCACGGCTGGCGGCACTTGCGAGACGCTCAAGTGCCTCCTCGAGGGCCTCTAGCGTCGCTTCCGAATAGCCGCCACGCTCGAACACCAGCCGCACCGCGAAGACCTCTAACTCGGCCCGCAACGTGAAGATCTCTCGAGCCTTCCGCGGTGTCGCTGGTGCAACGAACGCGCCACGATGCCGATAGATTTCCACGAGACCCTGATCAGCGAGCAGCCGGAGAGCCTCCCGTACAGTTCCCCGTGAGGTGCCTAATTGGAGCGAAAGGGGCACCTCAGGAAGCGGCTGGCCAGGGGCGAACTGTCCCAGCACAATCGCCTCGCCAATCGATCGTGCTACAGCACTCGTCAGCGTTTCCGGCCTCTCGAACCCGACCAGCCCGCCACGCATACGATTGTCCAACAATTGATTGCCCGTCAAAGGTGCCGCCAGGGTACCACGCTCGATCGCCGCTGTCAAGTCGGCACTCCGCCAGAGGATTCTGTACCATTGGCTATTGACTTGAAATTATCTCATATTGTAGGATATTATTACCGATAATCCTGCATATATTGGCATCAATACGTCGTTTTTGATTTTTGGACATCACGAGATATCTTCGAGCGGCCAGACCTGGAACCCGGTGAACGAGGTCTTCGCCCCAGTCACGACATCGTCGGCAAAGAAGCCGGAGCCAAGCCAGATATCTCCCGCGTCCTCCCGCGCCGAGATGTCTATGCGCGCCACGAACCGTCCATTGATTGCCAGATATCCCTCATCCCCCGCCGCGATGAACTCGATGACGTTCGACTCGTTCGCGCCCGTCCGCAGTCCCATCGCCAGACCGCTCGCGAAGGGAGCGTCTGCCCCATCCGTCGCAAACCACATCCCATCCGACCTGATGATCAGCCGCAGTTGCTGATTCGATCCGGTATGGCGGAATGCCACGCCGATGTCCCAGATGTGCTCGCTGGCCGGGAATGGGTTGGTAATCTCCGCACGCAGATAGAAATCCCGCGTCGTCACCCCAGCGAAGTACCCGTCAAGCTCCCCGACTCGCTGCTCAATCCCTCCCGAAAATGGCCCAGCCAAGCTCGCATTCGCCAGCGCCGTATCCCGAAGCTGGGCAAACCGCTCCGCGTCTCCGCTTTCCCCCGCTTCCAGCGACCACACCTCGAACCGGTCATACGCGACCCGATCACCGGGGAGAGTGTGGTCCGCAAAGAAGCCCGTCCCCACCCAAATCTGGCCAGGTTCCAGTTGGTCCGAGAGGTCAAGCGTCGCAACATACTCGCCATTGACCTCGAAGTAGGCGACCGGACCAACGACAACGAGGCCAAGCTCGTTTCGCTCGGACGCCGCCAAGAGCATGCTCGGCACCACGCCCTCGGTAATGGTCTCGTACCCGTCCCGCCGCAAATAGAGATGGTAGGTTCCTTCTGAGGTCACCACCAGCATGTAGAACGAGCCCTGACCGCTGTCACGGAACCCCACCCCATAATCCCAGGGCATCTCGGCGCGATCGCGCGGATTTGTAAAGCGCACGCGGACATAAAAATCTCGCACCGAGACGTCTGCGGATGTGAAGACGATCGTGTTTTCCTGCTGTTCTAGCTTTCCCTTCAGCGGTCCCGTAATGCTGCTGTTCTCCCGTGCCTTCTGCTGCAGTGCATCCAAGATGGCCGCATCATCCGGCGCCGGCGTTGCGGTGGGCACCGTCGTTGGCGTATCGGTTGGCACGGTAGTCGGAGTCCGCGTCGGGGTGGGAGACGGTGTGGACTCGACCGGGGTGCCTTGCGCCGGGCCGGTGATCACCAGATTATCGAAGCGCGCTTCTGAGGCGCCGGAGGGAACGCCGGATAGCACCCCCACTGACAGACTTGCCGTGCCAGCCGTGGCAGTGGCATCGCTTTTCCGCGCCACCTCCGTTCCGTTGATGCTGGCGCTGATGGTATTGCCAATGCAGCGCAACTCAAGATGGTTCGTCTCAGCGTCGGGATTGATCGCCACGACTCCAATGCCGCTCTCCAGCGGAATGCCATTACCGCTGCTGTCCCAGCGCCAAAGCCCAAACGCCCTGCTGTCCGGCTGAATAATCAGCTCGTACCCGCCCAAGCCAAATTCATTGCCCCGGCAACTTATAGCAATGAACCGCCGCGCCGGTTCCCCAGCGAGGCGGACATCGACCGTGGTGATGGTGTCAGTGAACCAGCCAGGCAAACCGGCTTGGGCGCGGTTTGGAGTCACCTCATCGAGGAGCGAAATCACAAACTCCCCGCCGTCGTAAGCGAATCGCACGCGCGATGGGTCCCGGGAAGCAATGCTGATGACGCCGCGGCTTGGATCGTCGAAGTTGTCCTGCAAGAGCACAGCGCCACGGCCGGTTGGCGTCGCCTCCGACGTTGCGATGGCCGGCGTCGCGGTTGCAGGAACGGGCGGCGCGGTCGGCGAGACGGTTGGCACCGGCGTCGCTGCAAAGAACGAGGACACCTGAAGCAGCAAGGGCTTGGCTAAGTTGACCGGCCGCATGCGCAGAAACGAATCCCCGATCGGGATGCAGCCGGCATCTCCCTCGTCGATCACCCCGTCGCCGTTCGTGTCGCCAGGGCGGCAATCGAGCTCAGTCGCCAGGGTCGGGATGCCGATGAGTTGCCCGGCATCATTGACCGCCGTGCCCCCGCTGCTTCCGCCAGACACAGTCGCATCCGAGTCAATCCAGGCCCAGCCAAGCACCCCTGGCTCGATGTCGAACCCGCTGACTCGTCCTTGGGTGTATTTGAGAGTGCCACCAGCCGTTGCGGGATAGCCAAACACGTGGATGGGGTCCCCGATCCGCAGCGTATCCGAGTCGCCAAGGGCGACGAAGGGGAGTTGAAGTGCCTGGCGCAGCGGCTCACCATGCGCACCAGCAGTGACACGAAGCACCGCAAGATCAAGCACTGGATCGGTGACCAGCACATCGGCAATGTAGGCCCGGCGCAGCTCGGCACCGTCAGTCACGAGGACAACAACCCGCCCTTCGAGCAGCTGAAGCTGCCGGTCCTTCCCTTGTCGCTTTGCCGCACTTTCCTCTTGCGCCAGGCGCGCCTTCAGGCCGGAGAGTTGCACAACGTGGTCGTTTGTCAGCAGCACTCCATCCGGTGAGACAATCGTGGCGCTCCCCAGCGGCCAGATTTCCTCGGTCGTTGTCCGCCCTTCCCGGACGGTCACCAGCGCGGCAAGCTTGACCGCGGCAGCGGCAACCTCTTCGCGCACGGCCGGATCGAGATCGGCCCGCACCCGCCCCGGTGGAGCGATCGCGATCATCACGACACACGCCAGGATGAAGCGCGCCGCGATCGCAAAAAGGCACGCGCTTCGTCGCCTACGCCTCGTCCTCCCCCGGCGGCGAAGCAGGCTTGATCGTACGTCATCCTGGCGTCTCACCGTTCTCTACCTCGTGCCGCGCACCGGCTACCCACCGCACCGGAGCCGGGTGGGAGCCGGCGGTGGCCCTACGGGTCCCTGCGCTGGACTGCCCCACAGCGCCTGCCCGGAGGGGATAACACCGAACAGCAATACCATCGGTAATTCCGCGAAGGCGGTGATCTTGTGCGCCGATTGATCCTCAAGCAAGGTGCAGCCACCCACATCAAGCGTTAGCGCGTTGTCGATCTGCACTTGGCCCCGCTCCACGCGGAGTCCAACCGTGCCTGGGTACGTCCGGTCGCCAAGGTTTGCGTCTGCGGTTGACCAGGCGAGGCACGCTAGAAAGAGACGAGCGCCCGGCGCCGGGAGCAGCGACACCTCCGCGCTGTACAGCGGCTCACTCAGCGGCGTGCCAACGGGAGAAACGGGCAAGATGGACGCCGCTGTGGGCATGACCATAATCTGCCCGTCTGCTGCTTGTGGGACGATCGCCAGCCGCAGGATAACACTCGGTGCCTCTCCCTCATTTGCCAGCGCGTACAGGGCGGACCCAGGCACGAGGAGCGATTGCGTTTCTGCAACGGGCTCCGGCGTCCCATCAACGTAGACGGTGATCGCTCCCGTTTCGACGTAAAAGAGGACCGGTCCACCCGCCAACCGTGTTTCGGAGCCCGCGCCAGGGCCAAGCGAGAGCCGCGTCAGTTGCAGGAACGCTGGCGCGGCCGGGAGGAGATCCGTGTCCGCGGCAGCGAGCACGCGCAGCACAAACCCGTCGGGCAGCTCCTCCACCAGCGTGCGATCAAGCTCCTGGCTATCGGATGGCAACGCCTCAGAAGAACACGACGCAACGGGAAGTGGCGAGACAGGAGTGGCCTGAGCAGCGCTCGCGGGCAGCGGCACATCCCCAGCGCTAAGGAGCGCCGCGCAGAGTGCGATGACCAGCCAGGCACTGCCAATCCCTTGACGGATCATGAATGCGCTCCTTTCTCTTGGCATCGCACGCTCCTAGCTGGTCGGGCTGGCTGGATGAAGAGCAGCACACGCCCGGTTCGTCGCTGAATGGGTGTCGAACGGCGCCGTGTCGGCATAGTCCAAGCGTGTGATCGCGTCATCCTCCTCAAAGGCATACACGCGAACGAAAACGCACTGGGCTTGCCGAGGAATCGGGACCGGGAAATTGGCGCTGGCCCGGTCGTTTGGTGCTTCTGGAATTACGGGGCCGACGGGATAGTACCGGGGTGCTTGCGGATCGACCGAGGGCGGGGGATCAATCCGCCGGCCGGTGGCCGCGTCAAAGACCGCATATTTGATGTACCCCCGCTTCTTCTTGTACCCCACAAACTCCACCTCATAGGAGATGAGGTTTGCCAATCCTGCGCTGGTTGGCACGGCGCGCTCTTCCAGCGCCACCTCAACGAGTGTTGCGCCGAGCGCGGCCGGCGGCTCCCGTCGAAGCTCCGGGAAGAAGATGATGAGTGCTCCGATTAGCGTGGACACCGCGGTCGCCAGACTCAGGAGCGCTGCCCCGAAGACCTGTGCGCTCGGTCCGAGCGGTCGCCGCTGCGATGATAGGGCGTCACCGCCGTCTCGTATTTCGCTCGGTTGCTTCCGATCTGCTGCCGGTGCCATGGCGAGTGAGCGGATCTGAGGTGATCCGTTGGTGCGATCCACAAGCGCCGATACAACG
>JBHOQQ010000090.1:0-19392 GCA_042408955.1 Thermomicrobiales bacterium | reverse complement strand
TCGGTTGAGCGCGGGGACTTTAGCCCCGCGCGGGTGGGCTCACCGCCGGGCTGATGATTGCCGTCGCGCACGGTGGACGGGCCATCCACTGCCGCCAATTGTGCTGGCCTCAAGACCCGCGCTGACCTAACAAAGCCGGCTAAAGCCGGCTGGTCTGTCACAGACCGTGCCCTCGTGGTTAGCCCCCTTGAAGGGGGCTTTGTGGCTTGACGCGGGGACATTCGCCCCGTGCGAGAGCGGACTCACGGCCGAGCTGGTGATGACCTGCGCAGATGCAGGATGGGCCATACTCCGCCGCCGATCGCGCGGGCCTCAAGACTAGCGCTGAGGGCGCAAAGCCGGAGAAAGCCGGCTGCGTCGTCATGGGCACCTTCGTACGTAGCCCCCTGAGGGGGCTCTGTCTGCTTGGTGAGCCTTGTCCCGAGCGGAGCGAGGGAGCGGGGACTTTAGCCCCGCGCGATCAGGCTAAGCCGCATGTCCCGAGCAACGCGAGAGACGGACGATCGCCCCACGCTCCCGCCCCGCGCGATGCCGCCTAACGAATGTGGGCTAGACGAGACGCGGTGCATCGCGCCCTACGATTTCTGACCCGGCGCGATAAATCACGCTCCTACGATGCCTGACGGCTGATAGCCCGTCGCTCGAAGCTCAAAGCTCGAAGCTCGAACCTTCCCTAGCCCCCACACCGACCCCGACCCCTGACTCCTGACCCCTCCCCTCGCCCCTAGCCCCTAACCCCCAGCCCCCACATCGCCCCCCGACTCTAGCTGGCAGGGCGGACGCGCACGAGATTGCTGTGGAAGGTTGACTGGCCCCCCAGGTCGGCAAGCGCATCGGACGTCAGCCAGTTCACATTGCGTCCGTCCGCAGCACGACTGCCCCAAAATCCCTTTGGCGCTACCGCGACTCCCGGCGGCACGTCGGTGGTCACAACCGCGCGGAGCCGGATGCAACCACGCCCGTTTTCGACGATCACCGAGCTACCATCGCAAATGCCATGGGTTGCCGCGTCCTGGGGATTCAGCTCAATGAACGGTGTCCCTTCCTTGTGGGCGAGAGTGTCCTGATTCGCGAAGGAACTCGAAACAAAGTGATGGGCGGCGCCGGATAGGAGCACCAGCCAATCCTTACCCTGGTTCAATCCGGAGGCAAATTCGGCCGGAGGGACATAGTCCGGAAGCGGGTCGAGCCCAAAAGCGGTCATTGCCTGGCAGAGGAGCTCAACCTTGCCCGATGGCGTCGGGAAACGGCCGTCCGCGAACGGCACATCGTTCTCCGCGGTGAAGGTATACGGCACCGTGCCCTCTTGCTGAAGCCGCTCCAGCGTGATGCCAGCCAGCAGCGGGTTCTTGGCGCGAGTGGCGTCGAGAACCTCGGCGATGACCTCCTCCGGCTCCTGATGGAGCCAGGGCTCCGTATAGCCCAGTGCGGCCGCAAGGAGACGCATAACCGTCCAGTTACTCTTGGCCTCTCCGCGTGGGGGAATCGCCTGATGGTTGTATTGCAAATGGCGGTGGCCGTAGGGTTTGTGCAGATCGGTCTGCTCTAACTGCGTCGTCGCCGGAAGCACGATGTCCGCATAGCGAGCGGTGTCGGTCATGAATTGCTCGTGCACGACAGTAAAGAGGTCGTCGCGGAGAAGCCCCCGAACGATGAGTCCGGCGTGTGGACTCGACGTCACCGGATTGGCGCCGAACACATACAAGGCCTTGATCGGTGGATCATCAATCTCGCCGGTGAGCGCCGCGCCGAGGCGGTTCATGTTCACCACGCGGGGAACCGGGGGACATTCCGACGCATGCCCGACCGCCTCGGCGTCCCAAACGATGTGGCCGCTCTGCGAGTAAAACAGCCCCCCGCCCCTGATGCCATACTGGCCAGCCACCGCCGGGAGGCAGCACAGCGCACGCACGGTTTGCCCGCCGTTGCCGTGACGCTGGAGTCCGTCGGCGATTTTCACCAGCGCGGGCTTCGTCGTTCCATAGCGGCACGCAAGGGCGACGACCGTTTCGGCGGCGACACCGGTAATCGCCTCAACGCGCTCAGGAGGATAGTGCGCGGCACGCTCACGGAGAGCTTCCCAGCCAATGGAGTGCTCGCGCAACCAGGCTTCATCGTGGAGGCCCTCCGCGAAAAGAACGTGGATGATGCCGAGAGCAAGCGCGGCATCGGTGGCCGGCCGGGGCTGTAGGTGCAGATCGGCCGAGCGGGCGGTGAGCGTCCGCCGGGGATCAATGACGACGACATAGGCGCCGTTCCGTTGCGCCTGCCGCAGCAACGGCATGAAGTGCGGGTTGGTGCTGGCCGGGTTATGGCCCCAGATCAGCACGAGGCGGCTGTGGAGCACATCGCGCGGGTCTGGCGCGAGCTTGCCGCCCAGCGTCGCGTTGACTGCTGCCGTGGCGGCCGCATCGCAGATGGTGCGAGCGAGGCCGCTGGCCCCCATGCGGTTCCATAAGCGGCTGCTAGCGACTGCCATCTCGACGAGACCAAGCGTGCCACTGTAGGAATACGGAAGAATCGCGGCCGCACCATCGCTGGCGATGATTGCTTGCCAGCGCGCGGCGATCTCGGCGATCGCCTCATCCCAGGTGATGCGCTGCCATTGACCACTCCCTTTGGGACCGGACCGGCGGAGGGGATAGAGCAACCGGTCTGGGTGATAGACCCGGTCCAGGTAAGGACGTACTTTCGCGCAAAGCCAGCCCTGCGTAATTGGGTGGTTGGGATCGGCAAAAAAGCGGACTGCCCGGCCGTCCTGCACCTCGGTCAGGGTTGCGCAGGTATCGGGGCAGTCGTGCGGGCAAGCTCCGCGGATCAGGAGCGCGGACGCAGCAGGTGCGGTCATCAAACCCTCCTCACGAGTCACACGTTGTGTCATGAGCAGGATAGGTGAGAGGATGCCGACGGGCAATGGCGACACGCGAGGCGTCAGGCGGCCTGGGGGGATATGCCAGCGGTGGCAATCTGCTCCGCGGTCGCGGCGGGAAGCCGGACGGTGAAGGTCGCGCCGTGTCCCAGCTCGCTCGTCACACTCACGTCTCCACCGTGCGCCTGGACAATCGAGGCCACGATCGCAAGACCCAATCCGGTTCCGCCGGTGCTGCGGACGCGGGCAGGATCAGCGCGCCAGAATCGCTCGAAGACGCGCTCGCGATCGCTTGGGGCGATGCCCGGCCCATCATCGCTGACGACCAGCTCAACGTGGGTGCCGGCTGCGCGCACGATGACGTGCGCGGTGGTGCCGGGTGGCGTGTGCATGCGAACGTTGGCGAGCAGGTTGTCGATCACTTGGCGCAGGCGGAGCGGGTCACCATAGACGAAGGCGTGATCCACGATCGTCTCACTGACCGGGTGCTCCGGCTGCGTCGCCCGGAAATCGGCGACCGCCTCCCGCGCAATCGCGCTGAGATCGACGAGGGAGCGATCGAGCCCTCGCTGCTGGTCGAGGCGAGCGAGCAGGAGCAGATCGTCGACCAGGCGGGCCATGCGCTCGCCCTCCGACTCGATCCGGCGCATCGCCCTAGTCACGTCGGCTTGGTCGGTGAGCGCGCCCTGGCGGTAGAGCTCGGCGTAGCCCCGGAGCGAGGTGAGCGGCGTCCGTAGCTCGTGCGCGGCATCGGCGACGAAGCGGCGCAGCCGTTCTTCGCTGGCCGTCTTGACCTGCATGGCTTGCTCGATCCGGGCGAGCATGTGATTGAGCGCTCCGCTCAGTCGGCCCAGCTCGGTGCGAGGATCGGCGTCCGGGACCCGGCGGGCAAGATCTCCTGCCGCGATGGCGGCCGCCGTGTCGATCATCCGGTCGACCGGCTCCAACCCACGCCCAATCAGCCACCAGCTTGCCATGGTGGCCGCGACCAGGGCAGCGAGCCCGACGGCCAGAAAGATCTCAATCAGTTGCTGCACCGCGGCGTCCACACTGTCGAGCGGGACGGCGGTGACGAGGATCTCGCCCTGAGGAGCGCGCTGCAGCAGCATGCGATAGGAGAACGATCCATCCGTGGCGGGCGCAGTCACGATGCGTCCGAGCATCTCGTCGGCTTCCTGGCTCGGAATAGGCGGCAGGCGGGGTGCCGGCTTCGGCGCATCAACAAAGCCGCATGGCTCGCTCACCAAAAGCTCGCCGTCCGGCCCGTAGACAAACAACGCCACGACGCGCTCAGAGGGATCGCCTTCCGGTGGAATCATGGCCGCGATTTGTAGGTAGCTTGCGCTTGGCGGAGTATCGGGCCGGCGTGGCTTGGTGCTGGTCGGCAGCTCCCTTGGGGAATACCAACTGAGATACCGGCTCGCGTTGGCCAGCACCTGATCATCCACCTGCTCGACAAGGGTGGCGCGCGTGCGCTGCACCAGCACCACACCGACGACGGTAAACGTCAGAGTAAGGAGGAAAGCCACCGCGACGGCAAGGCGCGTGCGAATACTCACCGGTGTCGCCTCATGACATGGCTAGCGATCGCCGTGATCGGGAGCGGGTTCCGGCGTCCGCAAGGAATAACCGAAACCGCGCACCGTCCGGATCAATTGGGCATCGCGGTCATCCAGCTTGCGCCGCAAGGAACTCATGTAGGTCTCGACGGCCGAAGGATCGCCAACATAGTCATAATCCCAGACGTGATCAAGGATTTGTGTCTTGGATACCACACGGTCGCGGTTCTGCATCAGGTAGCGGAGCAAGCGGAACTCCGTTGGCGAAAGATTAATTTCCGCGCGGCCACGCCAGACCCGGCAGGCGTCCTCATCGAGCACCAGATCGCCGACGGTGAGCCGGGCTGTGCCAGGTTGCTGGGCACGGCTGCGGCGGAGGATCGCTTCGATCCGGAGGAGAAGCTCTTCCAGGCTAAACGGCTTGGTAACGTAATCGTCTCCGCCGCCGGTGAAGCCAGCGCGTAAGTCGGCGGGGTCATCTCGCGCAGTTAGAAAGATGACGGGCACCTGATCTCCATCCGCGCGCAGCTTCCGGCAAACAGTGAAGCCATCCAGATCGGGTAGATTGACGTCGAGCACCACGAGGTGATAGGCGCCGTTGCGCGCTTCGATCAGCGCTTCCCGTCCCGACACCGCCGTCGTAACCGAGAAGCCGCTAAACCGGAGCGCCGTCGCCACCAGCTCCCGGATGGGTTCTTCGTCTTCTACAACAAGGATGGCTTCCTCGCGCCGCGGTGGTTGCTTCATCGTGGTCGAGCGCCTTCTGTGTCAGCTACGGCGTGCCAAGGATTGCCGGCAATGCTCGGACCTCTGTAGATCCTCCAGTGTACCGCTGTCACGTCCGGCTCCCAATGGTTACGACGTGGGCGACGATCCGGGAGATGGCGCCGGAGTCGGAGCAGTGAAGCCTGGAATACCGGCAAATGGCGTAATTGGCACGCGCGTCGGATCGGATTGCCAGGGAAGCTCTCCGGCAAGTGATGCGATATAGATGCCGAAACCGATGATTACCACGGCCGGAATAGCGATAACGACCATCATAACGCGTGTGCGACGGGACCGGCACTGCCGCATGCCATTCTCCTTTTGGTGATCTCGACGACATTCGTCGCCAACGACGCTGGCACATTGGAAAAGCCAGGCGGGCAAGGGTCGCGCTCGTCCCTAGACCTGCCGCGCCGTGATCTCCACTTCCAAGCGGACAGTTTCATCCAAGCCAACTACTGGCCCAACCTTTGGCGGGGTAATGTTGAAATCGGGCATGTCAAACTGCGTCCAAGCCGTGCCATTCAAGGTGTCACCATCCCAGCGAACCGTTGCTTCCCAGGCGACCAGCTTGGTGACGCCGTGCAAGGTGAGATTGCCGATCAGGATGAGCGTTGTATCCTCGCCTTCAGGCAGTGCGCCCGTCAGCCCGTCAATCTCCGTCAGGACGAAGGTCGCGAGCGGGTAGCGCTCACTTTCCAGCGTATTGCGATAGAGGTAATTATCCCGCCGTGCCTCGTCGCTCTTGAGCGTTCGGATATCGACATCAAACCGGGAGCACGGAATAGGCCGGCCTTGATCATCGAGGAAAATGTTGCCGATAAAGGCGTTGGTTTCTCCGACTGCCTCGGCGGCTCCGCGACCGACGAGCTCCTCTTGCGCGCGATATCGCGCGATCGACTCCTCGCTGACGATCTGGAAATTGACCGCGACGCCCGCTTCGGGCGTCGCGCCAAACTCCGGGTTGCACCCGGTGCTGGCTGCTGGCGTGCCGAGCACGCCGGGAGCAGTCGGGGTTGGGGTCGCAGCATCCTGCGCCGTGGCCACTCCAGCCACAAGCGCTCCCGACGCAACCACGATACCGACGGGAATGGCCAGCGCCGCTAGCAGACTTCGCCGCATCGTGAGCATCTTGTACCGAGCATACTTCATCATGCAATATTCTCCTCGCTGCTGCTGGGAATCGTCCTCGCTGGCAATCACACTGAGCCAGTACCGCTGTCCAGATGAGTCCTATCTCACCCGCGCTGATGATGCCATGGAAACCTGAAGGCTTCGTTGACGATTGCTGAAAGATTGCTGAAGGGAGAGCCGGGTGGCTGAGCTCACATTCGGAGCTGATGGTCTCGAAATCGCACTATCTTAGCTAGCCGCTGGAGATGCGGCAATGGACCTCGCAGCGGGCGTACGACGACCAGGTTTCAGCACGTGAGGATCTGTTGAGCACCTGGGTTACCTGAGCGCTAGGCTCAGGCCAATACGACGCCGTTCGGCGAGCGGAACACGAGGAGCGAATTCCCCTCGCATTCCTCGCATCAGCATGCATGCGTCCAATCTCAGGCTGCCAGGCCTTGCATCGCGCTCGTGAGTCAAGAGGCCGGTCTTCTACCAGCGGGCGAACACTGTGGGGAGCGTGACTTTCGCTTCAAACCACGGCAGCGTCGTTTTCCAGTCAACGAAGGTCCGCCGGATGTCGTAGGGATCGAGGGGATCGAAGGGCTGATGTCCGCCAGAGAAGCTGAACGCATAGGTGAAACCAGCAGCATGCAAGGCGGCTCGCGTTTCGGCGTTGAACGTACCAGGTTTACCGACCGGATAGGCGAAGAGGCGCGGAGCTTCCCCGAGTTCCGCGGCGATGCGGTCGCGGCAATCGGCGATCTCCGCGAGTTGTTGGTGAGCGGATAAGCGCGCCAGAATGGGATGGCTCACCGTGTGCCCACCGATGACCATGCCGCCAGCGCGCATCTCTCGCACCATGTCCCAGGTCATCCAGAGGTCCGCCGTAGCTGAGGGATCGAGGCGGCCGGTGCCGGCAGCATCGGCCAAGTGCTGCACAAAGGCCGGGGCCTGGTCTGCTGGCAGGCGGCGGTACGCTGCAATCGCGACGGCAATCGCGTGCTGGCGGTCTCCATCGTCTAGGAACAAGGGAGTGGGCAGCCACGGGGGAAGCGTGATCTCCCGGCGCGGGCTGGTCCGGATGATCCAAGCGATCTCATCCCACCAGGCGGGGCCTTGGCCGTCCAGGAAGCCCGTGCACAGAAAGAAGACAGCGGTGAAGCCGTGCTGCCGCAGGAGCGGGTACGCGAGCTCGTAGTTATCCCGGTATCCGTCATCGAAGGTGATGAGGACGTGACGGCCCCGGCGGGCAGAGAGTGCAAGGGGGAGGTCATCGCCCCCGATCACATCGGCGTTGCGGGCAAGAAATGCGAGCTGGCGATCGAAGTCGCCCGGCGTGGCGCTGAAGACATCGCGGAAATACGGCGCTTGCCGGGCATCGCCGATGCGGTGGTAATTCAACACCAGGATACCGCGCCAGGTTGGCACGCGCCGGAGCAGTGCTCCACCACGGCTGCGGTGCAGCGCCTGGGCGGCAAGCGTTACCCGGTCGATGGGCATGGCGTGGCCTTTCCAGCCTGCGCTCGCGGTGACCAATGCGCGCGTTGCCAGGCACGCGCGCGATGCAAAGCGTCAATCGCTGCGAGCCACGGGCCGCGGTGGAGCTCGGCCCAGACCAGCTCCCGGCGCATCGTAGAGAGCTCGCGCTTATACCGGACTTCGCCCTTGAGCCAGTTGATTTCGTCGAAGCCGCGGCGCAGCGCCTCTTCCATGCAGAGCGCCGCAACGACATAGCCAGGGGCGAGCGCGCGGTCCTCGAAGTGTGGCAATCCCCATTGGTAATGCTGAATCATGCCGCCGTCCACGAGGCCATAGAAGATGCCAAGGAGCTGATCGCCCGCGTAGGCGCGGAAGAGCACGATCTTCCGCCGGGGCATGAGGCGAGCAATGAGATCCTGGTGGAACGCCGTGAACTGCGGGCTGGCAAAGACACCCGGTTGACCGGATCGGCGCCAGCGCTCCTGGTGTAATGGGATCATCTCATGGAAGATCGCGAGTCCCTCGGCCGCCGTTTCGGCCCATTCGGCGCGAACCGGACCATGTCGTTCCTGGAAGCGGCGCAGATCTTTGCGAATCTTGGTCGCGGTGGACTTGGGAAGTGCCGCCAACACGGGTTGTCCAGCGTCGCGCATGGCGCGCAGGTCTACACCGTAAGCGGGGAAGCGCGTGACGATAAAGCGTGGCTCGGCGCGCAGGAAAGGCTCCGCATGCTCCGCGTCGAAGCCATTCAGTTCCAACACTTGCCAGGAGAGCCCGCGCCCCTGCAGCGCGGCGAATAACGCCGTGGCAAAGGCATCGCGCTGGCCAGGAAGAGCGAGCACGCGATTGAATTCGACGCAGACGCTATGGCCAGGAGGCTCGCCAGCCGTGCCGATGTGCACCGTGCGCACCGGGAAGGGGCCGCGGCGCTGCTCGATGCCCCGGGTAACGAGCGCCACTCCGCACGGCCCGTCCGGACCTTCACCGATCGCGAATTGATACGGCACCACCGATCCAAAATGGTGCAGCCATGTCGCGACCCAATCCCAGGAGGTGGCCAACCCTCCGCCGGCTATTGCCTCGATCTGCCTCCAGACCGCGCCAGCCACATCCACATCGGTTGTGAACGCGACGGCAGTCAACGTTGCCAGCGCGAACATGTGGCTGACATCGCCCTGCATCATGGTGGTCTCCGTGAGTGATGACAAGACTCTTCCCACACGAGTGTCCTTTAGGCAGGCAAACGCGCGCCACGACTCGCGAGATAGCGCTTCGCGCGCGTCAGGCGGTCCAGCACGTGCATGCGCGAGCCACGAATCGCGCGAGCCGTGATCAGCGTACGTGAGCAGGTCGAGAGCTCACGCTTGTAAAGCACGTCACCCGCCAGCCAGTCGTACTCGGTGAAACCCCGCTCGAGCGCTTCCTGCATCACAAGTGCGCCAACAACCAGGCCGGGAGAAAGGCGCGCATCCTCGAACGAAGCGAGGCCCCACTGGTAGCCGAGGATGCGCCCATGCTCCACGAGCCCATAGTCGCAGCCCACCGTGCGGTCGCCAGCGACGACCCGCGCCAGAACCGCACGTCCTTGGGGATGGAGTCTTCGGATGAGCTCCTCATGGAAGCCGGTGAAGCGCGGGCTAGCGAACACTCCTGGCTGCCCCTGACGCTCCCAGCGCTCCTGGTGTAAGTCGCGAAGCTCAGCAAAGATCGCCTCGGCTTGGGGAAGCGTTGTTGCCCACTCCACGCGCAGCGGACCGTGCTGCTCTTCCAGCCGCCGGATTGTCCGCCGAATCTTGGCAACCGTGTGCCGGCGGAGTCCTTCCAGCACGGTGTGCCCCTGTGTCCGGAGTGCGGCAAGGTTCGCGTAGTGGCACGGCTCGGGGAACGCGACGAAGGATGGATCGGCGGCGAGGAATACCTCGGCATCCTCGGGGACAAAGGCATCGAGCATGATCAGGTCGCACCTTCGCTCGATGCGCACTGCCGCGCGGAGGAGCGCGTGAGCAAACGCGGCGCGATGGTGTGGATCAACGAGCAGACGGTTGTGCTCGACGCGCACGGTGTCGGTGTGTGGCTCCCCCGCCGTGCCGATGTGCAGCGTTCGCAGGGTGATTGGCCCGCGCTTGTGGCAGCGGCCGCGCGTGATGAGCGCGAGTCCCGCGGGGCCGTCTGCGCTCATGCCGACGGCGAACCAGTGCGGGACGAGATCGCCGTAGTAATTCAGCCAGGTTTCCACCCAGTCCCACGAGTTGACCAACCCGGCGGGGAAGACGCGCTCCACCTGCCGCCAGAGCGGGGCGACCACGCCCTGCTGATGCGCAGGGAGGACTTCTATGCGCACCGGCGATGCGAGCCGCGCTCGGGGCGCCACCACCATGGAACGAGGCTTGATCAATGCGTATCCCATCGTCGTTCTCCCATCATGCAAAGCGTGCTGGCGTGATGGCAGCCGCTTCGGGCTCAGTGCAGGCGCAAACCGGTTGCGCGGCGATCCCTCCTCCCACGATCGCCTTGGCGCCGATCGTTTCCCGGACAGCGCGAGCCATTCGCTCGATCGCCGCTGGCGTTAGGTCTTGATGGATTGGCAATTCGAGCACGGTCTGCCGGAGATCGTCCGTTTCCGGCATCACACCGGGCGGCAGCAGCGGGTGATGGAACTCCCAAAAGCTACGTGCCTCCACCCCTTTCGCGTGCAGGCGCTCAACCACGGCGCGCTTAAAGAGCACGCGCGTTGCGTAGAACAGCGGCGTAACGCCAGGCGGCAAAGCGCCCTGAATGGGTGGGGCAACATCCGACAGCAGATCTGCGAGGTGCTCGTAGTTCCGGCGGCGCCGGGCGCTGATGCTGGCAAAGTCCTGATTGGCCAAGATGTGGCGGGCAATGCCGCTCATCCCCAGATCAAGATGTTCATGCTCGAACGTGATCCCTCCGGGCAGCACATACGCCAGGCCGGTGGCATGAGACGCCGAGCGGCCAGCGGCCCGCACGATACCCCGCAGCGCGCGGCCGGGAGCGCCCCAGCACAAAGCCAGGTGATCGAGGAGCGAGAACGCCGAGAGCGCCAAGCCCGAGGTGCGCGACTGCCGTTGCTCCACGCGTGGCATCGCGCCGTGGGGATGACGCAGCGTAAGCGCGGCGCCGTTCGGCACGGGTACCCACTTGTAGAACGAAAAGATTGCCCCATCACCGAAGGTGCCGAGTGGCCGGTCTCCGAGCGACGAAAGGAGCGCGTGCGCGCAATCCTCGATCAGCACCAGCCCATGCTCGCGGCAGATCTGTTGCACGTCCTCGACCGGACCAGGAAAGCCAGCGAAGTGGATAAGATAGATCGCCCGGGTTTCCGGCGTGATCCGGGCGCGAATATCCTCAGGATCAACGCGCATGCCCGCTCGCACAGGGTAGAAGCGGATTCGGGCACCCGCGGCGAGCGGCGCTTCCAGCACGGGACCGCCGAAATACGCGGGGAAGAGCACCTCACGCCCTGCCAGGCCCAGCAGCTTGATCAGCGCATAGCTGGCGTTGCGGCCCAGATACCAGTACTGAATCGTTGGATCGGTGAAGGGGAAGCGCGCTGGTACGCCCGCCCGGCGCGGCAGAAGCATGCGCGGGTGCAGCTTTGGATCCTTGGCAACAAAGATAGGAACTCCATCGCGCCGGTCAGGCATGAGCCTCCTCCTTCGAACGTTGCAGGCGGCGCAGCGCAAGACCCGCGATGCGTCCGTGCTGAAGCCGATCACGCAATCTGCGGCCAGCCGGAAGGAGCTGGAAGCGCACGCTGTGACCAGCACGTCCTGCTGGCGTCGGGGCAAAGATGTACCCATGGTAGAAGGACCGGGTGGCCGGAGCCCATTCCATCTTCCAGGGCATGGCGTTGCCGAGGAAGTCGAATTCGCGCAGTCCGCAGGCAAAGCAATCCTGGAGAACGGCGTAGACGAGCAGGTGGCCAGGAGCGAAGGTGTGCCATCGCTCGTCGTAGGTCAGCTTTGGCACCAGGTAGCGCCCGTTCGCGGTCAGGCCGAAGTGCATGGCGACCGGTTCTTCGCCACACAGCAAGGCATAGAGGGTGAAATAGCCGTGCCGCGCTGCCTCGGCGGCAAGGGAGGTATAGAAAGCCTCGCTATGGGGATTGCAGGCGATAGCCGTGCCTTCCTGTCCCTTCCAGCCAGCCGCCTCCATGGCGAAGAAGCGGGAGAGCAACTCGGGCTCAGCGGTTTCGTGACGGACGAGCCGGACCGGCCCCTGCTTTTCCAGGTTGCGCCAGCGCCGCCGGACGTTGGCCCGGAATTTCGCCTGGGTATGAGCCAAGGCAGCTTCAAGATTGGGGAAACCTGCCAGCGGAACATAAGGCGTCTCACGGGAGATGCGCTCGGCAGTGGGATAGCCGCTGGCCGCCGCCGTGCGCAGCAGATCGCGAAACGCGCCATCGTCTGGCACATCGGCGAGGTCAATCAGGTCCCAGCCGGGCGTGGCGCGCAGGTACTCCCAGATCACCGCGACGGCTGCCTGGCGATCATCGCACCCATGGACCAGGTCGCTGCGATCCGGGGAGTGGCGATCGGTTGGCGCCCGCCAGCGGCGAAGCGGCACGCCGAAGAAGCGCGTACGCTCCTCGATGAGTGGCAGCACCGCGCGCAGGCAGCCATTGCGCCAGGCGGTGATCAGCACCACCCGCGCTTCCGGTTCCAAGTGGCGCAGGTAGGCAGCGATCCACTCGGGCCGGAAGAATGGGTCCGCACATGGCCCTTCGTCGCACAGCGAGCGCCATGCGGGCGCGATCTGATCAATGAGGCGAGCGTCTCCGCGCTCGACCGTGACGGAGATCGTTGGTGACCCGAAACGTGATCTCTTCCTCGCAACGAGATCGGGCGCGGATGCGAGTGAAGCCACAGCGGTATCTCCGGACGCAGCGCGTCATCTGCATGGGACTGGCGCCAGATGCCTGCAGCCACCAGGTGCACAGCCAGCCCTCGTTCCCCGACGTTGATCCGATTATGCCGGTCGGATGCCCCGAAATCTCTAGACCGGCAGTCACAAACCGCAAGTACGTTTGGCCCGATAGTCCCGATTGAGCTATGACCAAACGCCTAGGATATCCGGTATGCAGAAGCGCGGGGCACGATCAGAATGGAGCGGACGGAGCCGGGGAGGGGTCAGGAGTCGGGGGTCAGGGGTCAGATAGGGGCGAGGGGCTAGAGGTTGGGGGCTGGGGGCGACGCGAGTTACGAGCTTCGAGCTACGAGTTGTGAGCTTTCAGCCTTCAGGTGCCAGGCATCAGCCGGTACCCGGTAGCCGGTAGCCAAGAGGTGGGAGGGGCGCGATTCATCGCGCCCGGTCAGAAATCGAGGGGGCGCAATGTATCGCGCTCGTGTGCGGGCGGCGGCAGCCACCCCTTCGACCGGCTTTGGGTATATGACGTGAAGGATGAGGTGTGAACGCTTACGGACGCTTGCTCCGCCCGGCGCACCGGCTTGCGGCCAGAATGATCGTCTCGGCCGATCAGCGCCGGGTCATCATGGCGGCAAGCCTGGTTGGCACGCTCACGCTTGGCGTGAAGATCGCGGCACTCTTGCGCGAGATGCTCGTCGCCGCGCGGCTGGGAACGAGCGATGTGGTCGAGGCGTACATCATTGCCTGGGCCTTCCCTGGGTTCATCGCCCAGATCGTCAGCAATGCCATCGTTGGCGCGCTGCTGCCGCTCCATGCGGCGGCCCGCGCTCGCCAAGGGGACGAGGAGGGCAGCCGGGTCTTTGCCGAGGTGACACTCATCCACGTTGCTGTGCTATCGCTGGTCACGGCGGTGCTGGCGCTGACGCCGGGCGTGCTTCTTCCACTCCTTGCGGCCGACTTTGACGCAGAGAAAATCAGGCTGGCCGAGCATCTCTGGCGCCTGATGCTGCCGAATGTCTTTGTGACCGGGGTCATCGCCTTGTGGTCCGGCATGCTCAATGCCGGGAATCGCTTCGGACTTGCGGCTGCCTCGCCGGCAGTGGTTCCAGTGGTGAGTGGCGCAATGCTGCTTGCCCTCCCCTCCCGCCCGGCCGACGCGCTGGCACTCGGCTTCTTGCTCGGCAATCTGACCCAACTTGCTCTGCTCGCCATCGAGCTGCGGCGTCACCAGATTCGTATGCTCCCTGGTTGGTTCGGCGGGCTGCCAGAAACGCGTCAGCTCCACCGGCAGTTTTTTCCCCTGATCGCCAATGGCGTGGTCTTCGGCGGGCTGGTGCTTGTGGACCAGGCGATGGCCGCGACCCTTGGCGATCGTAACGTGGCGATCTTGAGCTATGCCAACAAGCTGGTACTCCCGATTCTTGGCATTAGCAGCGCCGCCCTCGCAACCGCAGTGCTTCCCTATTTTTCCCGCCTCGCGGCAGAGGACGACTGGCAGACCTTACGGCAGGCGCTGCGCGTCTATACCCGGCTGATCGCGGTGGTGGCCGTGCCGCTAGCGGTCGCGATCGTCGTGCTGTCGGAGCCGATCGTCCGTGGCTTGTTTCAGCGGGGCGAGTTTTCTGCCGCGGACACGGCAGATGTGGCGGCCGTCCAAGCGACCTTCGCCCTGGCCATCCCGTTTTACACGATCGCCGTGCTCTACTCCCGCGTGGTCGTGTCGCTCCGGCTGAGCCACGTGATGCTGGCCGGCTCAACAGCCGTCTTCGTGATCAACGTCATCGGCGATTACCTGCTCAAGGGCTGGATCGGCGTACAGGGAATCGCGCTGGCGAGCGTCATCAATTATGTCGTTCAGTGCACCTTTCTTGCGCTTGTCGTGCGGTGGCACTGGCGCAGGCACGAGCGACTCACCGCGGGCGCCGGAGAGTTTGAGCATCGCGCAAGGGAAGGAGCGGCGTGAGATGGATGTTGAGGTACGCGGCGGTCATCAGGAGCTTGTCAGCGCGCGCTTCGACGCGGAAGCCGGACAGTGGCAAGCGATCTACGACTCCCGGCCAGGAACGGCACCGGCGGCGCCTCGCGAAGTGCGGGCGGAGGTTATCCGCGAGCGCCACACGCGCGCGCTGGCCTGGATTGACGCGCTGTCGCTCCCGGCCGGCAGCCGCGTTCTCGAAATCGGGGGTGGCGCGGGGCTGATGACCGTCGCGCTGGCCCAGCGGAGCTTTCAGGTCGAGGCGGTGGACGTAAGCGCCGAAATGGTGACGCTAACCCAGCGCAACGCGCGGACGGCTGGCTGTGAAGGACGGGTGAGAGCGCAGGTCGGGGATGCCTGCGCGCTACCTTTCGCTGACAACACGTTCGATCTCGTCGTCGCGCTTGGCGTTGTCTCCTGGCTTGCGCAGCCAGAGCAAGGCGTGCGTGAAATGGCACGCGTGGTCCGTCCGGGTGGACACGTGCTGGTGACGGCGTTCAACGCGCTGCAATTGCCGAGCCTGCTCGATCCGGCGCGTCACCCACTGGTCCGTCCAGCAGCGCGGCGAGTCCGGCGCCTCCTCGAAGCGAGGGGCGCGCGGCAACCGGCCGCGAGACTCACGTATCACCGGCCAGGTGAGTTTGACCGGCTCGTGCGTGCCGCTGGACTGCGGAGCGTGCGCCGGGCAACCGTCGGCTTTGGGCCCTTCACCGTGCTCGGCAAGCCAGTGCTACCAGACACCCTGGCGATTCGCCTGCACCGGCGACTGCAACACGTGGCCGATCGCGGCGTGCCACTCCTTCACGCGGGTGGAATGTTCTATCTGGTGCTGGCTCGGAAGGAATAGGGGCCGGAAAGAGAGTTCCGGGAGCCAGTAGCTCTCAGCCTTCAGCGTTCAGGAAAGGCAGACTTGCCTGGCTGCCCTCCATACGAGCGATCAGCAGTCAGGTCTCAGCCGTCAGCATCCAGCCGTCAGGATGTGTAGGGGCATGATTCATCGCACCCCAATCGGCTACCGGCTACCGGCTACCGGCTATCGACTTCTATGTTACTGACGGCTGATGGCCCAAATGACACCTGATGGCTGAGCGCTACCGGAAAGCGGCCGAATGCTCCTGCGCGATTGGGCGGCGAAGCTCGGCCGAAGGGAGCGTCAGCAGGTAGCGGGCAAACGGTTTTGGATCGTCCCAGGCGAAGACCGCAAACGACCGCGCGGTGGCCCAGGATCGGAGCCACTGCCAGGGAGTGAGCTGTCTCGCGCGCCAGTGCGCCCAGGCGGAGCGGACATCGCCGACGGCCGATAGCCAGCGAACGCCGGTCCTGAACGACATCTGGGGAGTGGGAGCACGTCCTGCCAGATCGAGATACTGGATCAGCGGGAAGTTGACGCCGCAATCAGTGGAGTGAATGATCTGAGCGGAGAAGCGCGCGTTCAGCTCGATCATCCGGGGCGTGCCATCACCTGGATCTCGTTTGAACTCGATGTAGCCAAAGCCACGAAACCCCGATCCCCGGAAGAAGCGCAAGCCGAGCTCCAGCAGCTCAGGATCGTGCACGCTCTCGGCCATCGTACCCACCCCGAACTCCACGGGATACTGCCGGAGCTTCCGCGAGGTGAACACGGCCAAAATCTCGCCGCTTTCAGCGACATAGGCCCGGACGTTGGTGTGTTGCGTGTTTGGACCGGGGACGATCGTCTGGACCATGATCGGCACGCCGCTCGGGAGGATGTCGGCAAGGACGCAAATGAGCTCGGTGGCATCGTGGACCTTGACGCCTTTGCCCAGCTTCGGGAAGTGCGCTCGCCAGAGGAATGACTGGCGTCCCTTGATCAACGCTGGGTAGTGCAAGCGGTCTTTGATCTCGTGGGCGTCGGCAAGCGACACTGGGTAGAAGGTTTGCGGGTAGGGAATGCCCAAGCGCTCGGCGAGCTCGTATTGCAGGCGTTTGTCTATCCCAGCCTCAACGATCTCCGGCGGCAGGCGGTTGAACCGAAAGAGGCCGGCCAAGTCGTGACCATGGCGGGCCAGGAAGAGGACGAACTCGTCCGAGGCAGGGAGGAGGATGCCGGGCTCATCCAGCCGCCGCCCTTCCTCGCGCAAGAAGGCGATCAGCTCGGCGGGCTGCGTCACCGGGTTGGGGCATTGCTTAGGCGTGCAATAGCGGGTGGCAAAGCCGAACCGGCGCGAATCCGTGCCGAGCCCGATGACCGGAACACCAGCTCGCCCGAGGCTGCGAACAGCCCCCAAGCCACCAAAGACATTGATGTCGAGCACGAAGGCCGTTGGCCCAGGCGTGCGAGTCATTCAGGCATAGCTCCTCGTTGAGTCGGGTGCCCCCGTTTTCATGCCCCCGTCTCCCCGGTGGACGGCGCCGGCTCAGGGAGATGGCCAGTCCAGGCCCGCAGGCGGCGCTGGGCATAGCCGAGCACGACTTGCTTCGCGCGCATGCCGGCGGGAGCGAGGCTGCGTGCGGCCGCGATCCAGGCATAGCGAGACTGGCGGTAGCCGGGAATGGCGATCTCGACGCCACCGTACTTGCGCTTATAGTCCATATAGCCGCCGAGATCGTACCGTCGCACGCCGCGTGCCTTCCAATAGCGCATGGCATACCAATGCAGGGCCTCGTTCGGCCGGTAGTGCTGAAAGGCACGGTAGCTCGCGCCGCCCCAAAAGAACATCATGTCGTTAAAGGCAGGGAAGATTCCGGTAGCGATGCACCGTCCGTCCGGGTCACGTGCCCGGAGAAGCAAGAGCATGCCCGCGGGCTGAAGGTGGCGGATCAGCGCACGCACCCGTTCGATGTCGTAGGTCGGAACGAGACCCTGCCGCAGGAAGACCTCGCGCAGTTGGTCATAAAACTCAGCAGCGAAGGCGAGGTCGCGTGCTTCCTCGATGATCACGCCGGTTTTCTCTGCTTTGCGGATAGCACGGCGGCAAGCACTCGCCATGCGGCCGAACATCACATCCTCATCGGCAGCAAGGTCAACCTCGAACGTTCGCGCGTCGAAACCGACATCGCGCCGGTGACCGTAGCCGAGCCCGGAGGCATCGGCATCGGTGAGCCAGCGGTCACGAAGCTCGACGTGGATGCAGCCCAGCCGGCGAAAGGCAAGATCTGGCAAGGCGGCTGCCGCCAGGCGGCGCGGCACCTGTGGCGCGAGATTGAAGCCCATGTAGGGAGTCGTCCAGCCCGGCAAGGGGCTCCCGAGAAAGCGTACGCCCCAGCGCTGGATGATGAGTCCCGTGAAATAGCCGAGCGTCGCTGCCCCATCTTGCAGGCGAGCAATCACCGGCTCTGCGCCTTGGACCTCGGCGAGAAACTCCAGCCAGGGTCGTGTCTGAAAGAGGTGCCGGTCGGCGAAGCGGTCAAGCTCTGCCCAGTCAACCTCCGGCAGGGGCACCGGCTCAAAAACCGGGGCTCGCATACCTGTCGCCACCGCGCTCTTCTCCCTCTCGCCAGGACGGTGATCGTGCTCAGATGGCCGGTGCGCGACCATTCCGCGACAGGATCATACGGCTCGCACCACCCAGATTCCCTAGCTCATTGGTCATAACCCGGCGGTACGAATGTCACTGTCAGCGTTTTGAGCGCGACACAGTGCCGGCGAATAGAGCCAAGGGCATGGCGAATCCGAAAGCCACAAGCAGCCTAAAAGAGACGAATGTACCGGTCTGGTTGGGACATCTGGCGGATCACCGCCAGCACGCTCCTCCGTCAAGATAGCCGTGGTGGGCTAGGAAACGCGGGTGGTCCTGGGCCGCCATCGCCCATTGAAGCACCCTATCGGAGGAACGGCGCCGGTGGCTGAGGTCGTCCCGAACGTTGGCGCGCTCGTGATCTCGCTCGATTTCGAGCTGCGGTGGGGAGTGCGCGACCGGGTTCCCCCGGATGGTGGCTTGTACCGGCAGAATCTGCTCGGCGCTCGCGCGGCCATCCCGAGGATGCTGGACCTGTTCGAGGAGTTTGGCGTGGCCGCGACGTGGGCCACGGTCGGCTGCCTCTTTGCCCGCTCCCGCGCGGAGCTCGACGCTTTCCGCCCGGCCACCGTGCCACACTATCGTGATCCGCGTCTCCTGAGCTATGACGATGCGCTGGGAGATGGCGAGGACGATGACCCGCTGCACTATGCTCCTAGCCTGATCGAGGCAATCCGCCACCGGCCACGGCAAGAGATCGGCTCGCACACGTTTGGTCATTACTACTGCCTGGAGCCAGGCCACGACCGCGCCTCGTTCCGCGCGGATCTTGCGAGCGCGGTTGCCATCGCGCGGGCGCGAGGCGTGCAGGTTCAAGCGCTGGTGTTTCCCCGGAATCAGTTCAATACGTCCTACGCCCGGGACATCGTGGAGGCAGGGTTCCGGGTCTGCCGGGTGAATGCCGCCGGCTGGCTGTACCGCGAGGGCACCGGGGATCGCTATTTTCGGCCCGATGTGCGCGCCGCGCGGCTGCTCGATGCCTATCTGCCAGTCGCCGGCAGCCAGGTGATCCCCTGGGATGCGATCCCCTTTGTCGACGGGTTGTGCTGCCTGCCCGAGAGCCGCTTCCTACGCCCGTTCACTCCCCGGCTGCGCGCGTTCGAGCCGCGCCGCCTGGAGCGGATCGTCTCCGAGCTGCGCAAGGCGGCGAGAGAGCACGGCGTGTTTCACCTCTGGTGGCACCCGCATAACTTCGGCCGGGATACGGAGGAGAACCTGGCGTTTCTCCGGCAGATTTTGCAAGCGTTCAAGCGCTGCCAAGAC
>JBHOQQ010000088.1:0-65275 GCA_042408955.1 Thermomicrobiales bacterium | reverse complement strand
GCTCCCAGGGCGGGTTGCCGAGCACCACGTCGAAGCCAGCAGCTTGCGGCTCGAAAACCTCCGGGAATTCCAGCGGCCAGTGGAAGAATCGCAGCCGCTCGGCCAGCGCTTCGGCCTGGCCCGCGACCTCGCCATCGAGCGCCTTGGGCTGCGCCAGCGCCCGGTGGACGTCCTCGGTCAATGGGGCGAGGGAGCCGGAGAAGCGGCGCGGCGCATTCTGGACGATCGGCGCGAAGAAGGCTGCCGTCCAGAGGTTGCAGGCACGGCGCCAGGTCCACCAGACCGTCTCCAAATCGCGCAGTTGCCGGTACAGCTTCTCCTTCGTTTGGACATCGCCAGCGGTGCGCTCGTCGAGCAGAGCAAGCGCGCCGAAGTCGCGGCTGAAGTCCGGCGGGGTTTCCAGTATTTCGCCGGCGTAGTCAAGCGACGGGCGCTTGTTGAGCTTCTTGAGGTGAGCGGCGAGCTTCTGGTCGTCGCCGGTGACCGGCTTGTACGCTTCATCCGGGATGCCCTGGGGCAGGACGGAGAGATCGAAGACGCCGGCGAGGCTGTCGCCGCACTTGACATGATGGTCGAGAAAGCTAAGCGGGGCGCCCGGCTCGTGCCCCTCGATCCAAAGGGCGACCTTGCACAGGTCAACGGCGAGGGGGTTCTTATCCACCGCGTAGACGCACTGGCGGATGACGTCGCGCACGGCATGGCGGTAGGCGCCCGGCGCGGGCTCGGCCTCGCCGGTGCGCACCTTCGCCAGCTCCCGGCCGAGCCGGCGGGCGGCGGCCAGCAGGAAGTGGCCAGAGCCCGAGGCAGGATCGCAGACACGGATGCTCAGCAGCGCCGACTCCCGCTCCGCCGGCGTTTTGGCCGTGCGCAACCGCTCCTCGATGACTGGCACGAGGGCAGACTCAATCAGCTCGTTCACGAGCTCTGGCGGGGTGTAGTAGGAACCGGTCGTTTTGCGCTCGGTGCCAGCAACGAGGCGGAAGGAGCTGGGGGTGAGGGCCGGTTGCAGGTCGAGGAGGCTCTCGTAGACGGAGCCAAGCTCCTCCACATCGAGCGCGGCGTAGTTGACGCGGCGGCGGATGGCTTTGCTCGTCCGCTGCGAACGGCGGTGCCCTGCTCCCTCTTCGCCCTCGTCGAGAAAGGTCGAGAGGTGGAAGATGGCGCGCAGGAGAGCGGCATTCTCGCAGCCGGCGCCCTCCAGGTCGCGACAGGCAGCGGGGCCGAAAAGCTCGCCATCGAGGGGTTCGATCCCGAGGTGCCGGGCGGCGTCATGCTCGCGGAAGAGGCGGAAGGTCATCAGCAGTCCCTGCCAGAGGTCAGCGAAGCGGTCGGCAGCAAAGGGCCGCTCGCAGCGTTCGCGGAGACGGCTGACACTGTAATAGCGATAGTAGATGCCGGCCCTCGCCCCTGGCCCCTCGTCCAACCCTGGGAGCGGGGAGGGTGCGTCCTCCGGCGGGAAGATGAGACGGCGCTCCTCGGCGACGAAGAGGAAGAGGAGGCGGTAAATGAGGCGGAGGAGCTGGCGGTAGTAGCCAGCCGCATCAAGCCGGCCGCTGGCGATCGCCTCCCGCAGCTCGGCACTGTCCGGGTGGCTGAGAAACGCCTGGCCAAGGATCTCAAGGGCTTGCTCAACGCCTTCGCGCAGCTTCTCGCGGACGCGGCCGCCGGCGTCGATCCCCGCCTGGTAGAGGCGTTCCAGCACGCAGGCCTGTGCATCGGCGGCGCCCTGCGGGAAGCGGGTGCGGTGGAGCAGGCGGTAAAACAGGACGAACTCGCTGTAGAGATTCCCCTCGATCATCCCCCGCAGGTCGAACTCCAGGTAGGTCGGGCGGGAGAGACGGGCGGAGTCGCGCAGCAGGCGCAGCCGCTCGCCGTTCGTGACGATGCCCCAGAGCGCATCGGAGCGGTTGAGGTACTCCTGGACGAGGGCGTGCGGCGAGCGGCGGGCGCCTTCCTTTCGGTCGAGCGACTGGCCGATGGCGACGATGTGAACCGGTGGTGCGCCCGGGTCGTCGCCGGCGCGGTGCGAGATCGGGAAGACCTCCCCGCCGATCACCGCGCCCGCGCGCTGGTACTCCAGCGTAAAGCCGAGGCGTTCCAGCAGGGGGGTGACCCAGCTCTCGCGCGTGATCGTCGTCGCGCTCTCCCTGGAGTGAGCGAGACGCCGCTGGAAGGCGTCCCAATAGGCGTGGATGTCGGAGAAGGCGGATTGGATCTCGTCGCTGAGGCGGCCGCTGTCGAGGCCGAAGTCCTTCGGCGCCTGGCCCGGCCCCTCGCCGGTGGCGACGCGGTCGAGGAGGTCGGAGGGGAAAAGCCCTCCTTCAATGGTGATCGCCGTGTAGACCATCAGCGGGTTCCTCCAGCGGGGACGAGGACATAGCAGCCGAGGATGTCGGGTGGCTCATGTGGCCGGACCTGGAGCCGCGGCGCCTTGGCGAGCTTGCGCAACCGGGCGTGCGACTCCTGAAGCTGCGCCTCGCGCCAGGTGACGATCGGCCGGAACCACGCCGGATCGCGGTCGAGGAACGAGAGCGCCCAGGCTACCTGCTCGGCGCGCTCTTTCTGGCTCGCGTTGACGAGCGGGCGGGAGCGAGCGAGGAGGTCGCGGGCCGCGGAGTCGAGTGGTTCCAGCCACGCCGGGCGGCCCTCGCGCGGCTCGAAGGCGGCGAGCACAATCTCCTCGGCGAATTGGTCGGTCTCCTGCTCCTTGAGGAGATAGCGCAAGCGCAGGAGGAGGACGGCCGTCCGGCGGGTGACGGCGGTGGTGAAGGTGGCGCCGCACCGGGCGAAGGCGCGGTCACCGCCGGGAGTCATGGCGCGGCCGATCACCGCGTCGCAGACGGCGGCGACGATTGGGTGGGTGCGGCCGAGGGCGATCGCGGTTGGATCGTGGCGCCGGTCGAAGGTGACGCGCAGGGGGGAGCCGGAGAAGCCGCGATCCTCAAGCGTTGAAGCAAGCTGCCCGGGGAACAGCTCAAAGACGCCCTCGCGCGTGGTGGGACGCAGCTCGCCGCCGAAGCGTTGCAGCGCACCCGCAAGGAAGCGGCGGACGGAGTCGGCATCGCCAAGGACGGGGTCGGCGGCTTCCAGCTCCCGGGCCACCTCGTCCGGTTTGATGCCGCGCTGCGCGAAGAACGCGCGGCTCGCTCGCTCTTTGTCTGCCGCGGCCTCCCAGGCGGCGTGGAGCCGGCTGACTTCAGGGCCGGTCAAGCCGAGGGTGAGCTGCACGCCCGACCGGGCCGGCATCGCCGCTGCCGAGCCCTGCAGGAGCACGCTCTCGACAACGCTCTGGACGATGAGCTCGGTCTCGCCCGGCACGGGGATGGAGACCCCCAGCCGGTCCCGGATCGTCCTCGCCTTCCGGATCAGAACGTCCAAGACGACGCGGTCAACCGGGTTGTCTGAGCCGTACAGGAGCATCGTCCTAATGACCGGCTTGGTCTGCCCGAAGCGGTCGACGCGCCCCTCGCGCTGCTCGATGCGGTTCGGATTCCAGGGCAGGTCGTAGTGAACAACGGCGTCGAAGTGCTCTTGGAGATTGATCCCTTCCGACAGGCAGTCGGTGGCGACGAGGACGCGCGGGCCGGTCTCGGCAACGAGCTCGTCGATCTTCGCGCGCCGCTCCTCGTCCCCGATCTCGCCGGTGACGGCGACCACGCGGAGGTTCGGCGCATCCGTGTTCACCACCTTCGGCAGCCACGCTGCCAGATAGTCGGCAGTGGCGATGTAGCGGCAGAAGACGATCGGTCGGTAGCCGTCGCGCAACAGCTCGGCAACGGCGGTGCCGAGCTCGGCGAGCTTCGCGTCGTGGGATGGGCCTTCGAGCTCGCGAGCGCGCTTGAGGAAGCTGGACAGGCGGCGGCGCTCCGAATCGGCGAGCAGGATCTCGGCGTCTTCGATGGGCGCGGCCGGGACGTAATCGCCAACTGCTTCCTCGTCAATCGGATCGAGGACTTGCGGCCGGTAGATCGCGTCGATCTCGTCATCCGGCGGGGCCTGCTCGGCCTCGGTCAGCCCCTGCTTCTTCGCTCGTTCGGCGAGGACCGAGACCGCCGCGCGCGGACTGGAGAGGACGCAGCGGAGGAGAGCGATGGCCGCCCAGTGGCGGACTCGCTGTTGCTGCGAACCGAGCCCGCCGCCGGAGCGAACCGATTCCCGGCAGTAGGCGAGGACGTCGTCGAAAAGCGCGTGGTAGGCGCGGGATAGCGGATAAGGGCGCTCCTGAGATTCACGCCGAGGGAATGGGGTCTCATTGCCGAGCCAGCGCTCCAAGTCCTTCCGCTGGCGTTGGACAAGATGCGGCAGGAGCGCCTCACGCGGGAAGTCTGCTGGGTCGTCAGGGCCGGTGATGTCGAAGCGCCGATCCAGCAGGCCAAGGAGCGAGCGGAAGCTCTCCTCGATGCCACTGTGTGGTGTGGCAGTCACGAGAAGGATATGCCGCCGCGGATTGGCAGCGAGGTCGCGCAGGAACTCGTAGCGCTGGTGCTGCACGTTGCCGGCCTGACCGCGGGGACGGGCCGCCATGTGCGCCTCGTCGACGATGACAAGGTCGGGCGCGTTGTCGAGGAAGGGCCCCCGGTGTGCGCCGGACTTGACGTAGTCGATGCTGGCGATGAGGTGCCGGTAATACGAGAAGACGCTCAGATCGGGACGCGGCAGCTCGCGCTCCAGGCGGGCAAAGCGGGCAGATTGAATGACGGCAGCCTGAATGCCAAACTTTTCGGCTAGCTCAGCTTCCCACTGCTCGCAGAGGTGCGCCGGGCAGATGACGGCAAGGCGGTGCGCGAGGCCACGGTCGAGGAGCTCACGAGCGATCATGCCGGCCTCGATCGTTTTGCCGACGCCCACATCGTCGGCGATGAGCAGGCGCACCGGGTCCTGGCGCAGCGCCATGATCAAGGGGACGAACTGGTACGGGCGCGGCGTAAAGGACAGGCGGCCGAGGGAGCGGAACGGAGCGGCGCCATCGCGCAGAGCAAGGCGGACGGCATCCAGCAGCAGCAGGCCACCCTGCGTGTCCCACGCGGTCGCCGGGTCCGGCTTCGGGAACTGGCTCGGCTCAACACGCTCCAACGGGAGCAAAATGCCGATGGCATCGTCCGCGAGTCCGGTCAGCGGCCGGAGGCGGACGACATCGGGCTCATCGGCCGGCAGGACGACCCAATCGCGTTTACGAACGGAGACGAGCGAGCCAACTGCGGGCCGTGTCACGGAGGAAGCAATCACAGAAACGATCCTTCTCTCTCGGCTAGCGTGAAGCCCTGCATCGATAGATTACGTCATTGGCACTGGATTCTACACAGGGCTCGCGGGGCTGTGCACCCGGCCTGCAACCTGTCGTGAGCGAGCCGGGCAATTCACGGGATCGTTCATTGACCGCTGAGGTGAGGTAGTGTCACGCATCGCGCACGGGTTTCGTTGCTGGCTCGTTGCGATTTCGCTCGGCGGTCATCGGCATCAGCTCCGGTGCTTCGCCGCTGGTCACGAGCAAGGCATCCGCCAGGTGCTCATCCAGCCAGGTCACGACCGGTGACGGGCAAACGGCTTGCGGCGTGATGCTCGCCCACCGCAGCAGCGCGAGCACTACCATTAGGCGCGCCTTCGGGTCCCCGGTCTGTAGGATCTCCTTCAGCACAGCCATCGCCTGAGGCAGCACGTCGTGCACGGCATCGGCCGCGTCCTGCCATGCCTCCCACCGGCGAACCTGCCGTTCCCAGTGCCGATGCAAAGCCTGCTCACGCCGGGCGACGCCATCCTTCCGTCCCATCGGGGTCCTCCCGTCACCTTCGCGGCCGCGCAAGACTGACCACCTGCTCCAGCCACGCCGCACGTCCCGCTCCCCAGACCGCCTCACACTCCATCGCCTCCGCTACAAGCCGCCAGTAGGTGCGCCAGTGCATCCGGGGCGGCTTGGCAGGGAATGGGGCCAGGAGATTGGGCGATCCCCCCAGCCGCTGGCGGATCGCCTGGGCACGGCGCAGCGCCCGCTCGTACGGCTCCTCGCGCGTGCTGGCATAGGCTAGACCGTGACAGCGCCGGCAGCAAAAGTGAACGCCGCCAGAGAGTACCGCGCAGGGTCGCCCGCACCCCGGACAGACCGCCGAGCGGGTAGGCGGTCCAGGTCAGGGCGATCCGCTCGCAGATCACCGCACCCTCGGCCTGATAGTGAAGCAGCAGTGCCTCCGGCATACGCACGCTGGAATCGGTCGTTTGCCCAAGGACGATCCAGCCGACGGCACCGGTCACCCGCTCACCGCGCAGCCAGCGGGTGCTGCCCCAGAGACCGGGTTGGAGCCGGTCGTGCCGTGTCCAGTCGTGCAGCACCAGGCGGTACAACCGGTCGGTGGTGGGGCGTGCATCCCAGCGAGGTCAGCGTCCTGATCCGTACCCGCCCATCACATTCTCCTGTTTTTTCCTGAAATCATTTGGCAACGCTCAACTTCCATAGGCGATGAATTTCAATGTTCATGAAGACTTCGTTCACTAATTCACACATCACGGTGTTCTGACCAAAGTTCTTCCACATTTCATCACACCATCTTCTTTTCCAACCGGTCAAGCATCGGGTGCGTTTTCCTTCACTCGCACCCTTCGGAGGCTCGGGCTTAGGATCGGGAGTGCCCTTACCCGGCGCTACCGTTCGCGCATCTCTCGCTCACCGAGGTAGCTGTAGGGATGCCCAGCGTCGAGGTAAGCCAGCCGGACCGAGTCCCGAAAATCGGCGGGACCGAAGATGGTGTGGCAGACGGTGTCGGCAAGATCAATGAGCATCGGGAACGCGCGATGCTCCTGGAGCGCGCTATCTGCCATCGCGATCAGCGCCGCCTCATGCGCGTGCTCCCGGTGCGCGTAGAAGAGGCGTGGCGGGCCGAGCGAGGAGACCCGGTAGACCCCAATCACGAGCTGCGGTCCGATCTCCTCGACAAAGGCGCGCGCCGCGTTGAAGTGCGCCCGGTCATAGTGATACCGCTCGACCACGTCGCTCAACCGCAACTGCATGGTATCGATGACCGCGTATTCGAGCGGCTGCAAGGCATACCCGATCGTCAGCAGCCCGCCCTCGCGCGGCTCGCTCGGCACATAGACGATCTTGCGGTGCTCGCCGATGAGTCGGCGCAAGAGCGGCAGCGCGGCATCGAGCAGCGCCATGTAGCCGGATCCTGAAAGAAGCTCGACGGGGACCGGATTTCCGTGGCCCATCCGCCACGGCGCGGTCGACCGATCCAAGAGGGCTGCCCGCTCGGCAAAGGCGAGGATGGCCCGCTGCGCCAGCATGCTCAACTGCGAGCGCCGGTCGCGCTCGTCCCCGCCGGTCCGGCGCTGACGCCGCATGAGGAGCGCCTCGACTTCCTCGACTGGATCCATGACATGCGCCCGCAGGTCGCGCCGGTACAGCCGGTGCACCCACGAGCCGCTATCACCCTGGTAGCTGACCAGGCAAACGCCGACCTGGGTAATCGTCATCGCCAGGGTGTCATGCCCAACGAAGGTACCATCGGCTGCTTCAACGCCGCCATTGAACAGCACCAAGCGGTGGACGCGGGCGATATCCTCAGCCGATACGCGGTAGACGCCCGCAACCTCCGGCACCCGCAGGTTGTGCGCGATTCTCGGCAACACCTGGTGCCGGATCGTGCGCAGCGCCGCGTCCTCATACGACAGCGCTCCCTTGACCTCCTGCTCCAAACGCTCGTACAGCCGTTGCAGGTCCTCGCCCGGCAGCCAGGTTTCCAAATCGAGCGTGCGGGACAGCGGCTCACCAAACGCGGCCTGAAACGCATCATCGGCCATCAGCCGCTGATCGCCGGTCGCAGGCGGCCCCGGCCGGACACGCGCCGTGGGTGGTGATGGGTTCTCAGCGGGAGTTGCGGACATCGGATCACCTCCGCGTGCGGGCGCGGAACGGAGTCAGGAGCCTAGCCAGTCCAAATAGGTCGGTGGGCCGTCGAATCGGCGCCGCAGCCATCGGGCGTACCGTGCTGCTTCCGGGCTGGGCAAGCCGAAGCGGGTCTGCAAGACGCGCTCCCGGTCACCTGCCGGCACGCTTCGCAGATCGGCCTGTGGTGCCAGGAGTTCCCAGGCGAGCCGGTCCGCCTCGTTTTCCGCTCCGGCGGCCAGCGCACCCGCGTCCCCGGTGCGTTCGAGCAGATGCGTGTGCACGCCCAGCGGGCAGCCGGCCAGTACCGCACCGATCCGCTCCTCGGGGGTAGGCTCGCGCAAGCCGTCGAGCACCGGCAGGATTCCCGGTCCAAGGCGGCGCACTGCCCGCTCGCGCGGATACTGGTAATGAAGCAGAAAGTGCGCAACCTCGTGTGCAAGGGTAAACCGGCGTTCGTCTGCCGGATCGGCGCCCTCAACGAAGACGATGCCGCGCCCGCCAGCCGCCACCAGGCAGCCACGCAGGCGACGAGATGCACAATCAACGCGGTAGGGAGCGCCGCGCCGCTCGAGCCAGATGTGTACCCGCTCTAAGGTGAGTGCTGGCATGAAGACCACCGCTACCGGGAGCGCCAGCGACACTGCCCGCACCAGATCGCGTGGCTCCGGCGGGGCTCCGCCCGCCTCGCGCCAGAACCGATCCGCGAGCTTGTGCAGCAGTGCATCGCTCATGGAGTCCCATCCTTGTCAGATGATTCCTCCGCGTCACGCGCTGCCGCGGCAATTTTCCCGTGCGCGGTGCTGGCCGCTTCGATCGCCGCGATCGCTTCAACGTGCCGGATAATCCCTGCCAGCGTTTGCGGATCTACATGAAAACGCTCGGCGATCCGTTGCACGTCCTCGCGAAAGAACTCGGCGCGCGGGCGAAGACAAAGTGCCAGCCCGCAAACCTGCTCGGGCGGAATGTTCAACATGCGCGAAAGCCCAAGTTCGTCCAGTTGCTCTGCGGCTCGGTAGGCCGCGAACACTGAGGCCAGGAACGCGGGCCGGCGCTCGGCGGCCCGCGCAGCCCGGCACATCAACGCGACACTCGTTTCTTCAGGTTGCGAACGTTGGTCCGCGTTATCCATGGCATACCTCAAGCGAACGCCGGACCCTTTTGACGAGGCGGTCTTTCATGCGGTACAAGCGGGTGCTCAGCTCGTCGCGCGGACCTTGCCACCCCAATTGATCAAGAAAGACGCCCGTCTCCCGTTCACCATCCATCATGAGCCGCAACACGATCCGCTCTTCTTCGTTCTGCGCCAAGGCCATCACCTGCTGGCGACACTCTTCTGCGATCAGGGAATCCAGAATGTCATCCGGCGATTCCCCTGTCTCTGCCAATCTATTCCGCTCGCCAGACGTGTTTTCGACATCCTCGTTGAGCGGCAATTCCTGGCGCTCACGCTTCCGAGCCCGGAGCAAATTGCGGAGATCGCCCTGCGCGGACATTAGCAGATACCCGGTCAGGGAGCGCTTGTCCGGGTTGAAGCGGTCAGGATGCTCGCTATAGTCGAGCAGCGCGTTCGTAACAGCATCGCTCACGAGATCCGCATCTACTGTCGGATTCTTGCGCTGAAGCGTGCGGCAGAGCCGCTCAAGAAAATGTGCGCACAAGTCATGAGGAGCAGTACGATCCCCAGCGAGTAGCCGCTGATGGACCTCTCGCTCAAAAGCTGCTTCCCCTTCAGGCCGTTCCGCCACTGCTCAGACCCCTTGTGCGTCACACACCGCAGGCAACGGAGGCATGCGGAGCCAGAACGCATTCCTGACCCTGGTCTCCGTTCTCCCGCCCTCTGGCTTCTGCTACCTTAGCAAGTTTTTATGGAAATTGCATTCCCCACGCCTAGAGATCGCTCCCAATCGGGACGATTGCACCAGGTAAGGAACGCAAGAGGCCGCAATTCCGCGCCGCGGAGATGATACTCTTGTATCGCTGCTTCCTTTGGATGAACGCTCTTCGGAAACGTGATGACGCGGTGCACGCTTGCATGAGCGAGATCCCCGCCCGAAGATCATATGGATACGCCGCCGAGCGCTGCGCCTTGGATGCCGCACCGGGAGCTTACGCTTGTTCCCAAGCCGGCTCCCCGTGCCTCCTGTCGCCATCATCCCGCCTGGCCGGGTTCGGGAGCACACGTGGGGTTTCCCGTCTCCATGGTGCGTAAGGAACACTGCGCCGCGTCACCGAGCAGATCGCATCCTATCGGGTTCGCGCGAACCGGCACGCGCGAACGAGATTCCTCGCTGTGCACTCCCGCGCAGGCGCGAACGGAATGACGCGATGGCGGCGGCATCTCCTTCAGCCGCCGACCGCAATCATCGAACGTTCGCATTCCGCTGGGACCGACCAAGGAACGGTGCTGAAGCTCGTGCGTGGCGCAGCGCGCTAACGTTCGTACCGGCGGAAGACGGCCACCGCGTTTTGTCCGCCAAAGCCGAATCCATTCGCGAGCGCAACGTTGATGGTCATTTTGCGTGCCACGTTTGGCACATAGTCGAGATCGCACTTCGGATCGGGATGCGTGAGGTTGATCGTCGGTGGCGCAATCTGATCTCGGATGGCGAGTACGCAGCCGAGCGCTGAAACCGCCCCAGCAGCGCCCAGAAGGTGGCCAAGCATGGACTTGTTCGCCGACACGGCAAGCTTATAGGCATGATCGCCAAATGCCCGCTTGATCGCATCTGTCTCAGCGATATCGCCGATCGGTGTGGCAGTCGCATGAGCAGCGATGTAATTGACATCGGTTGGCTGCAATCCCGCCCACGTGATGGCGCGCGTCATGGCCAGCGCCGCTCCGCTCCCGGTCGGATCTGGAGCGGTGATGTGATACGCATCGGAGGTGTACGCCCCGCCGAGCGCTTCGCAAATGATCGGTGCGCCGCGGTCGAGCGCGTGCTCCTCGGCTTCGAGGACCATTACCGCCGCCCCTTCAGAAAACACGAAGCCATCTCGCTCCAGGTCAAACGGCCGGCTCGCGCCCGCCGGATCGTGATTCCGCTTCGAGAGCGCCTTCATGTTCGCCAGACCAGCGACGGCGACCGGCGTGATGCCGGCCTCGGTTCCACCGGTGATCGCTACATCAATCTCGCCCCGCCGGATCATGTGCACGGCATCAATGAATGCCTGAATGCCCGAGGCGCACGCTGCGGCAGCCGTGATCGATGGTCCGCGTAGCCCAAACGCGATCGAGACCTGGCAACTGGCCATGTTCGGCGCAAAGATCGGAATCAGGAAGGGGCTCACGGCTTTCTGTCCCTTCGTATACATGTTCTGGACTTCTGTTTCGATCGTCGGGATACCGCCACCGCCCGTGTTGATGATCGCGCCGATCATGTCCCGATTCTGATCGGTGATGCGCAGGCACGCGCCCTCGATCGCCTCACGGGCAGCAGCCACGGCAAACTGCGCGAACCGATCCATGCGCTTGGCCGCCTTGGGATCCATGTGATCCTTGGGGTCGAAGCCACGCACCTCACCCGCGATCTGGACGTCCAGCGACGATGGATCCCAAGCCTGGATCCGATCAATGCCCGATCGACCGGCGACCATGCCCTCCCAGAACGCCTTGACCCCGATTCCGAGCGGGGTGATCGCGCCCACCCCGGTTACCACCACCCGTCTCACCGACTGGCTCCCCTTCCTGGCATGGCCGCCTGATGCGACACTTCGTGAATGGCTCGTTCCCACCCGCGACCGTTCCCTGCCGAGACGCCTTCCCGCGTTGCCGGCCGGTCACATGATGTCTCCAAGTGTACGGGAAGTTGCCTGCCCGTTCACGAGCGGACGCGAGCTTGCTCAGCTCTTCCGTCCGCGCGGGTTACCGCGCAACGACCGGAGGCAATCCCACGCCAAGATCGCCGAGTCCGATAGCCCGCACACCCCGGTCAATGCGCTTGATCAGCCCGGTCAGCACCTGCCCTGGTCCGATCTCGACGAACGTGGTGACACCTTCGTCGATCATCCGGCGCACGGAGCCGGTCCAGTTCACCGGACTCGCGATCTGGCGCGAAAGCTCATCCCGGATCGCCTCCACCGTGGTCAATGGCTCGGCTGAGACATTGGCCACAACGGGGAGCGCCGGCTCGCGCAGAGGCGTCCGCGCCACGATTGCCGCAAACTGCGCCGATGCATCTGCCATGAGGGGAGAATGCGAAGCGATGCTGACCCCTAGGCGCGCGACACGCTTCGCTCCGCGTTCCTTTGCTAGCTCCATGGCTCGCTCAAGCGCCGGCAACTCGCCCGAGATGACGGTCTGGCCAGGGCAATTCGCGTTGGCCAGGACGACGACTCCCTCGTCACGTGCTTCCCGGCAAATCCCGGCGAGCATGTCGTCATTGAGTCCAAGCACCGCTGCCATGCCGCCGGGCCGCTGCGTTCCTGCCTCTTTCATCAAACGCCCGCGCTCCCGTACCAGAAGCAAGGCATCGGGATAGGTGAGAGATCCAGCCGCGACCAGTGCGGTAAATTCACCAAGGGAATGCCCAGCCACCATCATCGGAGTGAGCGTCTTCCCGTGCTCGGCCAGGCGCTCGCGCAGTGCCTCCAGCGCCGCAATGCTGACCGCCAGGATCGCCGGTTGCGCATTGATGGTATCCTCCAGCGTCTCGGCCGGTCCGGAGAAGATGATCTCTGTCAAGGGAATCCCGAGCGTCGTGTCTGCCTCACGCAGGACGCGCTTCGCGGCCGGTGACATCGCCGCTAGTTCCAGTCCCATTCCCACGAACTGGCTCCCCTGCCCAGGGAAGACCAGCGCTACTCGCTCCTCAAACAGCTCCTCGCTCACTCCTGCAACCCTCAGCAGCACATCATCAGATGCGGCGCCCACTCCGCGAGCATTGCCCGCCATGCACCTGGAAGAGCCTAGCATGCTTGCCCGCCACGAGCGACCCTTTGCCAGCCGCGCTGGCTTACCGCAATGAGCGTCCCAGGTTCCAACCTGGAATCGGAGCGTGGGAGGAGGTCTTCCAGCCCGCGCGTTGGACGAGCGCGACGGGAAAGACGAACGATGACATGCGGTCCGCTTGGGAAGCGGCAGTACGCTGATCAGGTCACCGTCGGGTACGCACTGGCGCCTTCCAGCGCTCAGGAAAAAGCGATGGAAGAAATTCTCGGTTCGAAATAGGAGCGTCGCCCCACGGACGGCAGTGGCACAGGAAGCGACATCCTGTTTGGTGAAGCGTGAAACGCGTGCTACCGGCCGCGCCGCAGATCGAAGCATTCCCGGCAGAACACCGGACGGCCATTGCGCGGCGAGAAGGGAACCTCGGTCTGGCGGCCACAGGCCGTGCAAATCGCTGGATAGGCGAACCGCGGACCAGCCGCTTTGCCATTCCGCCGGCTGCGCCCGCCAGCAATCACCGAGCTACAAAAACCGCCGGACCCGGTCAGGGGCTCGGCGGTATGGCTCAGCGATTCAATGGCCCGGATCGCCTCCGCGTTGCGCTCCGCCCGGCGTTTCGCCCGGCAGTCTGGGCAACGCTCTGGCTGGCGACATCCGCGCTCCGCATAAAAAGCTTGCTCTGCTACAGAAAAGACAAACGGTTGATGACAATCAACGCAAACAAGCGTCTGATCAACGAACGCTAGGGCCATGACGTGCCTGTTTCAGCCTCCACCGCGCAGCGACGCACGGCACCGCGCCGCCAAGCGATCGTGGACCCAGTCCGCGGCTGCCTTCCCGCAGCCTACCTCCATTAACGTGAATTATACAGAGTTTTTCGGATGCTTGCCGAGAGAACGCGTGCTTGGCCTGCTGTCGTGCTATGGGCGAGATGCACTTACGCCATTGGGAATTGATCCGACAAGGATATCTCGCCGAATTCCTCCACCGATCTCCATGGTGACACCAAGACGATCGAAGTTCGTCAGGGGCTCCGACATTTTGACCTCCATCCAGCCAGTGCCATCGTCGCGCACGACGAGTTCGCCAATGCGCGTTCGGTCATCGCCACGGGCAACCCAGACACGATAGATGCGCTGCTTCGCCGACGGGGGGCAGCCATTGACGACGATCAGCGGAGGCAAACCTGGCGCTGTGATAAGCCTCCCACGGCCAATCGAGTCACCGTAATCCGACGCCGGCAGCGAGGTGAGGGTGATGACCCGGCCTCCCGATCCAAGGTATTGCGCTAGCTTTCGCTCAGCCGCGACGGCGTCAGCCCGCTCATTCCGGGTCTCTATCAAACGCGTTGCCAGCAGGCCGGAACCAACCAAGAGTGCCACCAGGATGGCAGCGACTGCTCCCGCTATCCACCATGAAACGGTGATCGTCCGTGCGGCATGACGACTACCAAACGGCGGGCGCCGGGCCGGCACGGCGGTGGCTTGAAGAGTGTGTAACAGCCGCTCGCGCAGAGCAGGCGGCGGTGCGACCGGGTCCGGAGCACTTCCTAGCGCCTCGGTTACTGCATCGTAGATCGCAAGCCGTTGCCGACATTCGAGGCACGTCGCCAGGTGCTGGGCGATCCCTCGTTGCTCCTCGGGATCAAGTGCTCCCAGGGCATACGCGCCGAGCGCATCTTGCACCTCGTTGCACGTCATAGGCAGAGCCGTCGGGCCACTCATTGGGGCTCAGCGCCTCCTCTGCCGCATCCGACTGCTGGTTCATCTCGCCAGCGATCGTCACCTGGTGCCGCCGGTTGGACGCGTAAGAAGTCAGCCATGCGTTGCATCGCCGCGCGAATCTGCGTCTTGATCGTGCCGAGTGGGCGATTCACCTGAGCAGCAATCTCCCGCTGGGTGAGACCACCGAAATACGCCATCTCCAACAGGCGGCGATGATCGGGTGTCAAGCTCGCCAGCGCTCGGCGGACGTCTTGTCTCATTGCCTGAGCAACTGCTTGATCGGCAGGATCTGGCTCCGGATCGACCAGCAACGACGCTGGATCGAGCGCCTCCCCGGTGTCGGTGAGGGTTGTGAGGAATGGCTGTTCTCGGCGCTTCCGTAACACATCAATGGCGCGATTGCGAGCCACGCGCAGCAGCCAGCCAGGAAACGGTCCCCGGCTGGGTACGAAGGCTTGCGGATCCTGCCAGAGGTGTAAAAACACGTCGTGCGTCACGTCTTCGGCGAGGCGCGGATCACGGAGAATCGCGCGCGCCAGCCCGTGAACCGATGGCGCATAGCGATCATAGAGGACGGCCAGCGCGGCAGCCTGCCGCTCCTGTAGCTTGGCGACAAGCTCGACGTCGCTGAGGCGGGCGAGCGCCTGCTCTGGCCCTGGACCGCGCGCAGGCCATCTGCCACGCACAGCGCCATTTCCTCCAGGAGGCGACGGCGTACCGGTCGTACTGGAGCCGGCAGGGTGTGGCGGCGTTCGCGATGGTTCCATCGGCATTCCCCGCGCCGGCTATCTCACCGTGCTTGGCACGGCGTCCACGCGATACCCGCATGGCGGCCGCTTGCAAGTCTAGCAAATACTGAGCAGTCGCCAAACCTGATCCGGTCGAGCGCCCTGGTTGCCACCGGACCACGCACGCCGCTACAATGGAGGTGCCGGTCGGCGTTTGCTCGACCGGCGATGATGCGATGAGGCCCGCGGGCCGCAGGCGATGGCGGCTACGCCGGTTAGCCGGCTGATGGCTTCTACTGGCTGCACCAGCAGCGGTAGAGGCCATTTTTGTTGGGCGCGTATCCCAAGCCGCGCATCAGGAAGTCATCGGTTCGTAGGGTCAGCGGGAATCAGCGCTCTCATGCGAACCCGAACATGAGGACTACCGACGATGCATTCGTTTCGCAGCATCTTGTTCCCGCCTGGTGATACCACCCTGGATAACCTCCAATCGGAAGAGCCTCTGCACTTCCGTGATTTGAACCTGGATCAGGTGGTGGCAACAATCACTGCTGGACGAGACGAATATCATCTCAAACCATTCTATTACACCCCCTTGCACCATCCAGAGGCAATCCAGTATCGCCAAGCGATCCTGCGCGACCTGGAGCGGCCTCTCGTTGTTGCGGCCGTTCGGGCATTCGCCGAGAAGATGCGCGCCATGCGCGACGCTCTTGCCCAATCGCAGAAGGCGCATTACCTCCCACAACGCGAGCGTTGGTTCCTCGACGCCGCTGCGACCTACTGCGATGCCGTCATTTCGCTCGCGAACGCACTCTCGCAGACCGACCTGCGGTCAGCCGGTCTTCAGGCGTTTCACAACTCTTTACGGTCCTACATTACGTCAGACGCCTTTACCCAATTTCATGACAACACGAGCGCGCGCCGTGAGGCACTTGCCTCGGTCCGCTACACCCTCCACGTCCGTGGGGGTCGGGTGACCGTGAGCCGATACGAGAACGAGCCAGACTACAGCACCGAGATCGAAACGGTTTTCGCAAAATTCCGGCGTGGCGCGGTTAAGGATTACCGCGTACGGCTGCCGGAATGGCCAGAAATGGATCATGTCGAAGCGCGCATCGTCGAGTTGGTCGACCGCCTCTATCCCGACATCTTTGTGCCGCTGCACGAATATTGCACGAAATATCGCGATTTTATTGATCCTCTCATCAGCACATTTGACCGGGAAGTGCAATTCTATGTGGCATATCTCGAGTATATCTCTCGATTCCAACATGCCAACCTGCCGTTTTGCTACCCGACGATATCCGCGGACACCAAAGACATCGCGGTCACTGGCGGATTTGATGTTGCCCTGGCCCAGCGACTGATCGCCAGCGGCGAGTCCGTAGTCCTCAACGATTTCGATCTCCATGGTCCGGAGCGCATCATCGTGGTCACCGGACCAAACCAGGGCGGCAAAACGACGTTTGCGCGCATGTTCGGTCAACTGCACTACCTTGCCACTCTCGGTCTTCTCGTTCCCGCTACCACGGCTCAGCTCTTCTTGCCCGACCGCCTGTTCACACACTTCGAGCGCGAAGAGCATATCGAGAATCTGCGAGGCAAACTGGAAGATGAGCTGACGCGCATCCGAGACATTCTTCAACAGGCAACCGATCGCAGTATCGTCATCATGAACGAAAGCTTCGGCTCCACGACACTGGACGACGCCATCTTGCTAGGCACCGCGGTCTTGAACGAGCTCATCGCCCGGGGTCTGATCGGTGTGTATGTGACATTCATCGATGAGCTGTCCACCCTCGGCCCGGAAACGGTGAGCATGGTCAGTACCGTCGTGCCGGAGAACCCTGCCAAGCGCACATTTCGCATCGTCCGGAAGCCAGCCGATGGCCTCGCCTACGCGGCCGTCCTCGCAGAGAAATATGCGCTCACCTATGATGCCCTCCGCCAGCGCATTGCTCAGAACCATCGCGCTGCAAGCGCGCCGCCGTCCCAGCCTACTCCGAGATCGAACGGGGTGATGAAGGTTTTTCTCATGTATCGAGATCGGGATGTTGATGAAGAGGACACGCTACCGCCTCACGCCGACACACTCATCGCGGATTTGGAGCTCACGACCATCTTTGACGCCATGGCTGGCGGCGATGCCTTCCTCCTCGGGGTGGCAAAGAACGCTGTGCTCTCTAGTCTCAAGGATCCACAAACGATCATGTATCGCCAGCAAATCCTGACCGATTGCCTTGAATTCCCTGATATTGTGCGGCAACTCTACGAGATCGCTGTCGAGGGCGTTCATGTTGAGCGACAGGTGCGTTATGGCTGGCTCCGCGATTCTCCTGGCTCGATCCTTCACCGATCGGTGCAGATGATGGAGCTGTATGCCGGCCTCCTGCGAAGGTTGCGGGCGATCGCAGATGCCTACGGTCAGCAATTCCGGTCTGAAGGGTTTACCCAGTTCTTCACCATGCTTCAGCGCGAGCTCGATGACGCCTATTTCGCGCTCATCGCCCAACATCTTTCCGAGTTGAAACTGAACAAGGGTGTCTTCATGAGTGCCGGACTGGGCCCGGGGAACAAGCCGGCACGTCAGATTCTCCATCAGGCTCCGCATCGGACTTGGCTCCAGCGGCTGATCGGCCCCGCTCAAGCGAGCTATAGCTTCACCGTTCCAGACCGTGACGAGAGCGGCTTTCGTAGCCTGGAAACCCTCCAAGGCAAGGGGCTCAACGCGGTGGCCAACGCTCTCGCACAATCTGCCGATCACATTCGCGACTTCTTCGCGCTGCTCCGAACTGAACTTGCCTTCTATCTGGGCTGTATGAACTTGCATCAGCGGCTCACTGCCAAGGGTGCAGCCATATCTTTCCCCACGCCGCTTCCAGCAGATAGGCCCATGTTTCGTTCCCGTGGGCTGTATGACCCCACCCTGGCGCTTCATCTGGCTGGCCAGCCCGTCGCCAATGACGTGATGGCCGACGGCATCTCCCTTGTCATGATTACTGGCGCTAACCAGGGCGGCAAGACAACGTTCCTCCGCAGCGTGGGGCTCGCACAGTTGATGATGCAATGTGGCATGTTTGTGCCAGCCACGTCATTCCACGCCAACGTCTGCCAGCAGATCTTCACCCATTTCAAGCGGGAAGAAGATCCGACGATGAAGCTCGGAAAATTCGAGGAGGAGCTGAGCAGAATGAGCGAAATTGGCAAGCACATCGTGCCCACGAGTCTGCTGCTCTGCAATGAGTCGTTCGCGGCCACAAACGAACGAGAGGGATCGGAGATCGCTCGTCACGTCATCCACGCTCTGCTCGACGAAGGTATCAAGGTTTTCTTTGTTACGCACCTGTATCACCTAGCGCGGCTGGTGTTCAATCAGGCGCAAGCGGATCACCTTGCCCGGGCTATGTTCTTGCGCGCCGAGCGGTTGCCTAACGGCCAGCGAACGTTCCGAATTCTTGAAGGCGAACCGCTCCCGACGAGTTTTGGGGCCGATGCGTATCTCCGGGTTTTTGGCACGGCGCCCAAAGCATCGCTCGCTCGTTTCACCACCGCTCCGGCCGCGTCGTAGAGAGGGCAGATACCCGCCGCCGACCGCGTCCGGGTGTCGTACCATTGGGGCGATCAACCGAACTTGGTGATTCGGCCATAAGAACGTTCTAGCCACATTGACAGCGCTCGCAAGCCGGTCACCCGCAGAAGACGGAGATAAGCAGAATCCAGCCAAACCCAAACGAAACCAATGGATACCGCACAGAATGCACACCGCGTTCGTATCTATCTCGCAGAAGACGGTCCTGTTCCGGCTATCCTCGAGACCCTGCGGCGAGAAGGAGGCGCCGGTGCAAGCGCATTTAAGGGAATTGCGGGGTTCGGAGTCCACGGGCAGATTCATACTGCTTCGCTCGTCGATCTATCGGGACCGCTACCAGTTGTGGTTGAGTGGGTTGACACTTCAGAACGCATCGCGCGCTGCTTGCCACGATTGAAAGAACTGGTTGACGGCCTGATTACGATCGAAGAAGTGAGCGTGGTCAAATGGCCCCGCCCCGTCTTGCGCACCGTGCCGGCAAGGCTCCGCGTATGTGATGTGATGACCCCCGCCGAGCGGGTCGACACAGTTCAGCCTGGCGCGGACCTGCTAGCCGTTGTTCGCCTGCTGCTGCGAAAGCGGCGTAACGCCGTTCCTGTTGTCGATGATGAGCGGCTCGTCGTCGGCATGATAACGAACAGTGATCTCGTGAGGCGGGCTGGGCTGCCGCTGCGCCTAGAACTGCTGCGGGCGCTCGGGGAGGCGGACGATCCGCGCGTTGCCGTGCATCTTGCCGCGCTCGAGGGTGAGGGCCGCACAGCAGCGACGATCATGACGCCGAATGTTATGACCATTGGTCCGGACATGCCTCTGGATGAGGCAGCACGGCTCATGTTGACGATGCGGCTAAAACGCCTGCCGGTCGTCGACGAACACGGCCGTTTACTTGGCATACTTAGCCGTTTCGATATCCTCAAGACCGTTACGCTGGCTGCTCCATCACCTGAGCACCCCACGGCTCCGTATTGGCACCGGACCCCACGCCGCATCGGCGAGATCATGAACCGTGACGTGCCGATGGTGCGTCCGGATGCGCCCTTGGCGGACGTGTTGAACGCGGTGATGTCAACGCGGCTGCATCGTGCGGTTGTCGTCGATGAGGAGGGCCGCCCCATCGGGGGGATTGTCGACACCGATCTCCTGCAACGGGTGACCCCGGCAGCGCATCCGGGCCTCTTTGCCGCATTGATGCGCAGGGTACGCCCCCATGTTCCCGAGGACGAGGCTATGAGGCGCCTGCGCACCGCGGAGCGTGCCCACGAGGTGATGCGGCCGGTGGATCGGCTCCTCATCGTGACCGCGGACGCCCCAATCGCTGATGTGATCGACCAAGCTCTGGCCAAGCACATCAAGATGGTCATCGTGACCGATCCTCACGGCAGGGTTATTGGCATGGCTGACCGAGCAGATTTGCTCGGGGCGTTGACCACGGCAATCTGACCGTACTCCTCCATCTTCCTCCAGCCTTGCGGAACATTGGCATGAGCAGTACAATGAGGCTGGCGATGGAGGCCGCCAGGGTGCGACGCACATGGGTCGTACCCAAACTCCGGTCAGATGGCCGGTGATGGCTCCTGGTCCCGCGTTGCTGCACGGGCAGGAGCTTTGTGTTTCTGGGCGGCTCCCGATCAGCGGTACCCCGAAGCAGCGACGCGTGGACGATTATTCTGGCCATGTCGCTAAGCGAGGAGGTACCGCTTATGGTTCCCCTTGCCTTCACTATCGTTAATCTCGGTCAGGCCCGGAACGTGTGGTTCGTCGCGGCCGCGTGGATGGGGCTCGCCTTGATTGCTAGCCTCATCTCGATCAGGGTAGGCATCTCGGTCGCGCTCGCTGAGATCTTCATCGGTGTGCTGGCAGGCAATTTTCTCAATCTGAAGACAACCCCCTGGATCGATTTCCTCGCCACCTTCGGATCCGGTCTCCTGACCTTCCTTGCCGGCGCTGAGATCGATCCAGAGAGCTTACGCCGCCACATCAAGCCTAGCCTGACGATCGGCGGCATCGCCTTCTTGTTCCCGTTTGCCGGCGTCTGGCTCTTCGCCTACTACGTTGCGGGGTGGGCATGGCACGCAAGCCAGATCGCAGGGATTGCCCTTTCGACCACGTCGGTCGCGGTCGTCTACGCGGTCATGGTCGAAACTGGGCTGAATCAAACGGATCTCGGGAAACTCATCCTTGCCGCCTGCTTCGTCAACGATCTTGGCACTGTCCTAGCGCTCGGACTGATCTTCGCCAACTTCAACTCCTGGCTGGCGGTCTTTGTCGTCGTAACCGCGTTCGTACTCTGGCATCTTGGCCGTGTGACTCGCTGGATCCTGGCTCATTACGGTCACCGGGTCAGCGAGCCGGAGATCAAGTTCCTTTTTCTGATCTTGTTTCTCCTCGGCGGCTTCGCCACGACGGCACGGAGCGAGGCGGTGCTTCCAGCGTATCTCGTCGGACTAGTCATCGCCGGCACCTTCCTGCGCGACCGCACGCTCGCCACGCGGATGCGCTCGATTACCTTTTCCCTGCTGACGCCTTTCTACTTTCTCAAGGCCGGCAGCTATGTCTCGCTCTCAGCTTTTGTCGCGGGGTTCGGGCTCATCGTCGTGTTGCTTGCCCTCAAGATGGTCACCAAGACCCTGGGCGTGTGGCCCTTGACGCGCGCGTTCCAAATGATTCCACGTAATGGCGTCTATACGACGTTGCTGATGAGCACAGGACTGACCTTCGGCACAATCTCGGCTCTCTTTGGGCTGACAAACCATATCATTGACCAGGAGCAATACACCATCCTCGTCACGGTTGTCATCGGCAGCGCCGTCGTGCCAACACTGATCGCCCAGTCGTTCTTCCGTCCAGCTGTCCCCGCGGTTGAGCCGGCGGAGGTAGCACGGGCAACGTCCAGTGGGCTGCCGGAACGAGAGGCATTTCAGCCAGCCACGGTGAATGATTGAAAAGAGGCAGACGATGTTCCGCAAGATCCTGGTCGGGCTCGACGGTTCCGCGGGCTCAATGCGTGCGATGGAGGTGGCAGCCGCGCTGGCGAGAGAATTCGGCGCCGCCCTGCATGCGCTCTCGGTGATCGAGCCGGCCGCGCGTTACGCCGGCACTGTGGGTGAGGTCAACGAAGAGAGCGAGGCGGCAGAAGCCTACATGCGGCAAGTGCAAGAGCACGCGCGGCAAATCGCTGCCGAGCACGGCGTGAGCGTCGAAGCGAAGATCGTGCACGGCCACACGGCGCAGACTTTGGCCGAGCACACGAAGACCGGCGGCTACGACCTGATCGTGCTCGGCCACAGCGGACACTCTGGCGTCTGGGGATCGTTCTTAGGCACGACGACCGACAAGGTCAGCCGGCACGCTGCCTGTTCCGTGCTGATCGTGCGCTAGAAAGGAGCGAGCGTTCCGATGAATCCCTCACGCCATGGCCCAAGCCGGCACCGATTGAGCACGACATCGCGACCATTGCCCGAGACAAGCAACTCGATCGTGCACGCTAAAGAGATCATGCAGCGATCGGTAATCACGGTTCAGCACGGCACATCGCTGGCCGATGCCGCCCAACTCATGGTTGACCACGGCGTCAACGCCTTGCCCGTTCTCGATGAAGATGGCCATGTCGCTGGGGTCATCGGCATCCGGGATATCTTGCGAGCGCCGTTACCTCACGCTAGCCCGATGCCGATTCTTCGATACGACTCCCTTGACCAAAAGGCGAGCAGCCTGCCGCTAACACCCGTTGAGAAGGTCATGCGCCGTACGGTGGTTAGCGTTAGCGAGGAGGCAAACGTCATCGAGGTTGCGGCGATTATGGCCAATCGGGGCGTTCATCCCGTTCTGGTTGTCAACAATGGTGAGCTCGTTGGCGTGATTGGCCGTGCCGACATCGTCCGCGTGATGCTGCAACGCGCAGAGAAGCACCCCTGATGCAGCGGCCCAGGGGGCAATGACACGCCACGGCAGAGCAAATCTCCTAGAGGAATCCAGATGATCGAGTCAACCCCACAGATCCCCTCACCTTCCGCCCACACGACCTCCACTCCGCCAGCGCGGCGCGAGGCGTTACGTCGCCCTGTCCAACCTGCCTGGCGGACCGTGGCAGCCATTTGGGCGGGACAGGAAGAGGGGAGCATCTCGCCGGTTCATCTCGAGCGGCTGCGGCCGCTCGACCGCCACGCAGACCGGAATACTGATGCTGAATATTCGCTCTACCGCCTCTCCGGGCGCTTCCTCAAGTACGCTGAGGAATACCTCTTCCCGCATGAGCGGATCCTTGCGTTCGTTCCCTGGAGTGACCGGGCAACAGATAGCTGGCGCGCGCGGCTGAGCCGCGCGCTCACCCCCGGTGGGCGGCAGCCACGGGAGGGGCTGCTCCTTGCCACCACTCGCCAGATTCTCCTTCTACGCGATGACGAAGAGCCGGTGGCCGGCATGTATTTCTCCGGATACTCGGTTGACGTGACCACCTATGAACGACTCGCTCATGTCTCTTGGTTGAAGAAAGTCGCGGGTAAGGGGGTTCAGCTTGCCATCGCGGTGCGAGCGTCTGAAGCTCAAGAGACGATTACCTGGATCTTTCCAGGAGAGGCAATCACCGATATCGAAACGCTGGTGACGCTGATCGAACGATTTCTTCCCCGCTCAGATGAGCGCCGGCCACGACTCCCTGGTTTCTTCGCGCCGCGCAATCATCTGCAGACGCTGGTTTCACGAACGCCCAATCAGCGATCTCGCCCGCGCGTCACCGATGTCGTCGATCCGGCGCTCGGCGCGGCACTTCAAGAGCGCCTTTTGGATAGCTTGCGCAGGTACCCTGGCCCAGATGGAGCTCCGAGGCGTGTCCGCGCCCTGGCCATGATCCCTGACACTGGCGAGGGCCCCCGCCTCATTGCCGTGACACAGGAGCACCTTTTCGTCGTCTCTCTTCCAGATAAGGGGGAAGTGTTGGTCTATCCACTGACTCAGGTAACCTCCATTGAGCTGCGCCGGTCGGTGTTGGAGACACATGTGGCCTGGCGGCTTGGCGCCAAACCGGGCGGCCTCGTGCAATTTCCTCCAGTTACCGCAGCCCAAAGCCTCGATGTCTTTGCAACCCTGCGGCAGGCGCTGACGCTCCTGCCGGTCGAGGCTGCCGGCCCCGACCTGCCGGATCAGGATGACCAAGATGAGCCGGGGATTCGCTCGAATTAGCATGACGCTGCATCAGCAACATGAGCGCTCTCGACAGCAGTTCAGAGGTGCTCTCCAGGAACGGACCATGGTGCTCGACAAACCTCCCGCCTCGGCAGCCTGTCCATCAAGAGACCCGAGCAGCGCTACAGCGAGGCGAGACGAGGCGCGCGGTGCGCGGGAGCGAGATGTGGACACGTTCGACGACAAACTGATCGCGGCCCTGAGGCAGAATCGTCCCGATGTCGCCGCGATCAGCGCCGAGATTCTAGGCCAGCGCCGGGTGAGCGGCGCCGTTGCGCCGCTGATCGCCGCGCTTGACCGGTGGCTCGATGCCGACGACGTGTCAATGGCAATTATCCAAGCGCTCGCCGAATTGAGAGACGAAGCTGCCATCGTGCCCTTGACTGGTGTCCTGCGCCATCGCCACCTTCGCCAGAGGATTGCGGCCGTCCAGGCCCTTGGGTGCTTTACTCATCCGGCAGCAGACGAGGCACTCCACCAGGCAGCAATGCATGATCCCAATGCAGCGGTGCGCCGTGCCGCCGCCGATGTGCTGAAAGTGGCACACCCCGCTGACAGGTGGAATTCACCTTATGACGCCGACTGATCTGCGATACACCGGTATCGAGGAAAACGCGAAGAGCGGTGGTATGCCCGCCGTGGCACCGGCCACGGCTCGCCATCTGCGCCCGCCGGTGCGCCTGGCATTTTCCGGCGTCACGATTACTCTCTTGATCTTCCTTGTCCTCGTAGGGACACGGCCATATGCCAGCCCGAGCACCCACGCGCAAACGAACACCACGGCCATCAATGTCCTCGACAATGTGATTGTGGTAGCCGTTATGGTTGCGACAGTAGTTGGCGCGGCAATCCTCGCTTTTATCTTTTGGCCGACGCGGCGCCGGAGGCGAGGGAAGGACGAGGAGGAGTTCGAGGAGTACACCGAGCCAGTCAGGATACATTGGGCTGTCAAATTCGCCCTGACCGCGCTTCCATTCCTCCTCATCGCGGGAGTGGTCTCCCTGGTGTATACCACTCAGATCGATACCTCATCTCCCGCAACGCAGGTGCGAGATGGCGGCCCGGTTGCTCCCATCGCTCCGCCACGATCGAGTGAACCCGTCCCCACGGGACCGGCGGTCGCCACACGCGGCTCCCATTGGGTGGCGATTGGGGCCGCTGCAATGCTCGGCGTCGCAGCGCTTGCGCTCGCTGGCTGGACTCTTCGCCGAGGGAGCACAATAGCCTGGGAGAAGCCTAGGACGCTGGAGTCAGCCACGTCAGATCTCACCCAGGACCTGGCAGCAGCCCTGGATGAGAGTTTAGAAGACTTGCGCCGCGAGAGGGATCCACGCCGCGCGGTGATCAAAGCATACGTGCGAATGGAGCGCATTCTCGCACGGCACGGGTTCCCCCGGCGCGAGGTCGAGACGCCAGAGGAGTACGCCGCGCGTGTCCTGCGAGAGCTTGGACTGGGCGCGAGGGAGATCCGCCGCCTGACCCGCTTGTTTGAGTTGGCCAGGTTCAGTCAGCATGACATCATCCCCTCCATGCAAGAGCAAGCCATCGCGGCAGTGACTGCGATTCGGCAGGAGCTGTGAGCCATCAATGAACGGTCCTTTCGACAATTACGCAGACCGGGTCAGACAAGCAGCGCTTGCCGTCCTCGTTGTCGCCTCGCTCGCCACTTTGGGGCTCGTGGTGATGACCCTGGTCTGGCCGGACCAGGTCACACGAGCGCTCCGCTGGTGGCTGCTACTCGTCGGACTGACGGCGCTGGGCACCACGGCGCGAGTGGCTGCCAAGACACACCCGATCCACAGACGGACAGCCTTCGATCTGGCCCAAGAACGGTGGACAGTTCCACCGGAACCGCCAGAACGGCTCCGCCAAATCGAGCGACTCGTGGCATCGGCGGGTTGGGACAGGCGAGAGTTCCAGGCGCGACTCCGACCCGTTCTTCGCCAGATTGCCGCGCAGCGACTCACCTCCTATCTCAGCATCAACATCGACGCGGAGCCAGAGGCCGCCCGCGCCGCGCTCGGTGAGCCTGTCTGGGTGCTGCTTGCACCAGCGATTGATGTGCAGGATAGAGCCGGCCCTGGGATCAGTGTCGATACATTGTGGACGGTCGTCGAGGCATTGGAGAGACTGGATGGCAGCCACAACGCTCGCACTTGAGCAAGTAACTGAATTAGCACGCCAGATGCTCACCGAGGTGGAACGGGCGGTGGTTGGCAAACGGGCGGTGACCGAGCTCGTGCTCATAGCTATCCTCGCCGACGGTCACGTTCTCATTGAGGATTACCCCGGATTGGCCAAGACGCTGATCGCTCGATCCTTCGCCCAAGTCGCCCGGCTTGACTTCAAGCGAATCCAATTCACTCCTGATCTGATGCCGGCGGATGTGACTGGGTCCTTGATCTATAATCAGCGCCTCGGTGATTTCGAGTTTCGCCCTGGACCAATCTTCACGAACTTCCTCCTAGCCGACGAGATCAACCGCGCCCCAGCTAAGACGCAGGCGGCGCTCCTGGAAGCGATGCAGGAACGACAGGTGACAATCGAGGGGATTACGCACCGGTTGATGTCTCCTTTTGTTGTCATGGCGACGCAGAACCCGATCGAGTACGAGGGCACCTATCCCCTGCCCGAGGCGCAACTCGACCGCTTCCTGCTGCGAACGGGCGTTGGCTACCCATCGCGCGACGAGGAATGGCAGATGCTGCGCAACCGGATCGAGCGACAGACCGATGAGATCGAGCTCAATCCAATTGTCGACGGTCCGACCCTGGTGGCAATGCAGCGAGCAGTTGAGGAAGTGTACGTCTCCTCTGCTGTCGCGTACTACATGGTCGATCTTGTCGCGGCCACGCGCGCCAGCCGCCGAGTTCAGGTCGGGGCCAGCCCGCGTGGCACGCTCGCCCTGATGAAGCTGGCCCGTGGGCGGGCTGTCCTCGCCGGGCGTGACTACGTCGTCCCTGACGACGTGAAGGCGGTCGCCGTTCCCGCGCTGTCTCATCGGATCATCCTCCGGCCCGAGCTTTGGGTCCAGCGGGTACGTCCGGAGGACATCGTGCTCGACTGCCTGACGCAGGTTCCCACCCCGCCCATCGACGAGGCGGGGCCAGGTGAGCAATGAATACCTTTGCCTCACCGAAGCTCCCCGCCTATATCGCATTAGCCGTAACGGGATGCAGCACCGGACTGGTGCTGCGGCGAGCAGAGCCGGTCCTGCTCGCCGCACCGTTTCTGGTAGCCCTTGGGATCGGCCTCGCACTCGCCCAGATGCCCAGGATTCGGGCGGTCGTCAATCTTACCCGCGAGCAGGCGCTGGAGGGCGAGGATGTCGAAGTCGAGGTCATGCTTGAAGCAACAGCGCCGGTAGCGAGGGCGGAGATTGTACTGCGCCTACCCCCAGGGCTGGAGGAGGACGGTGGCGCCCTCGTTCACGCGCGCAGTCTCACGACAACGGCACCGCAGCGAATGCGCCGGGTCATTCACTGTCGTCGCTGGGGTGGCTATGCTGTCGGCGAGCTATATGTGCGTGCGCGCGATACCTTCGGTTTCTTCGTTACAGAGGTGCATTTCCACCCGCAATGTCCTCTGCGCGTCTATCCGCTGCCGGCGGCTCTGCGCTCGATCATTCGTGCGTCCGAGACTCAGGTCTTCGTAGGAAACGAGCTCTCACGGGCCAAAGGCGACGGCATTGAATTCATCGACGTCCGGCCCTTCGCGCCCGGCGACCGCGTCCGCCGTGTCAATTGGCGCCTCAGCACGCGGCGACGGGAATTGTACGTCAACGAGTTTCAACGGGAGCAGAACACTGACATCATCCTCTTCCTCGACACGTTCGCGGAGGCGCGTCACGGAAACAACGGTACCTTGGACGAGGCAATTCGCGCCACGGCGGCGCTCGCGGAGCGTTACCTGCAACGGCGGGACCGAGTTGGACTTATCGGATTCGGCGGTATCCTGCGCTGGCTGCGACCCGCAATGGGGTTGGCGCAGTACTACCAAATCGTTGAAGCGCTGATCGACACTGAGGTGGTGGTGAGCTTCGCCTGGAAGGGGATCGACGTGATTCCACCCGCCACCCTTCCGCCGAAGGCCTTGCTCGTGGCAATCACGCCCCTGTTGGATGAGCGAACCATCAACGCCTTGTTCGATCTTCGAGCGCGGCGGTTCGATCTGGCAATCATCGAAGTGTCGCCAATCCCATTCGTCGCTCAGCCGGCGAGACCAGCCAAGGATATCGCCATTCACGTTTGGGCCCTTGAGCGCGAGCTGCTGCGCGATCGGTTTCGCCGTCTGGGCGTCCCGATTGGAGCGTGGGAAGCGAGCCAAGCTCTCGACGCCGTTGTACAGGAGGTTCAAGCATTCCGCCGATCCGCACGTCGGGCACGCGCCTGATCACGATGACCATGGCGATTGGCGTGTCAGTGGTGCTCGCCGCCTATCCGGCGCTCTTCGCTCACGATGCGGCGGGTCTGCTGACGCTCGGTTTGGTGGCGCCCGTGCTGCTCGGAGTCTCACTCGTATGGAATTGGCATTCTGGCGTCGTATGGGCACTCGGTATTCTTGGCGCCGAATTTGTCGTGTCGGTGTACATCCGCGGTGAGTCGCTCGACCTCATCGCGGCTGTTTTTGGATCGGCGTTGCTATTGACGGCCGAACTCGCCTATTGGTCGCTGGAACGGCGCACGCATTGTAACGAGGAGACGGGCCTTGTGTGGCGCCGGCTGCGAGCCATGGCGCTACTCGTTGCCTGCTCGCTCGGTGTAGGTCTGCTTGAGGTTGTGTTCGTTGATCTCTCTGGTCCAGGGAGTCTCGCTCTGCTGGCCGTCGGCGTTAGCGCTGCTGTCCTGTCGCTGGGGATGGTCGCGCTGCTAACCCGGCGATTAAGGCAATAAGGCAATCATATAGAAGGCATCCGAGGTACTGGGGAACCGCGTTTCGTTGACCCACCGATGGGTAAAAGCTCGTCGGGGATGCTTGGTACTCCTGCCCCTGTCGCGCACAGGCACACGTTGACCCGGCCAGGCGTGGTGTGCCGGTCCGATACCGGCCGGCACGCTCAGCGAAAGCCACGGCGGTCACTGCCGGATGCGTCACCACGCGAGTCACCAGGACGAGCACACGGTCCCTCACGCGGTGTGCGCCGGGGCGAAGATGACCAGCACGCTCAGCGGCTCCTCAATGCTGTGAAACCGGTGCTCCACGCCCTTCCCCACGAAGACGATTGAACCTGGCCGGACCGGCCGGTCTTCATCGGCGACCCGAAGCATTGCCCGCCCGCGCACCACAACGTACACCTCATCCTCCTGATGCGGACTTTGGGGATCGGTGCCACCGGCAGGCAACGCATAAAGACCGACGCTCAGCGAGGGAACGCGCAAGAATTCCAACCAGGGCTTCCCCACCTGACGGTGCTGCACCTCAACGTCGTCAAGCTCAACGGCGAGGATCGGCATTGGCACGCCTCCTTGGAGTGTGATGCGACTCCAACCAGTTCGCTGGATTGTGACGGCTCGACTGGTGCTGGGCAAGGACCACGCACGTCCGCTGCCGTGCACACTAGGCAGCATGCCTGGCATGATTGGAGCATGCTCGAATGCCGTACACTCCGCCCGTGCGTTGTCTCAGCGCGGGCAACGCGGCACGAGCGCTCGCCAGACACGCTGCGGTAGTAGACGATGAATCAAGTCATCCAGATCGCTGGGGCCGTGCTGATTCTCGCCGGCTTCATCCTCGCTCAGCTTCAGTTGCTGAGCCACACCTCACGCTGGTATCTCCTGCTCAACCTCGCCGGCTCAGCATTGCTGACCGTCATTGCACTCCTCGATGGGCAATGGGGCTTTTTTCTCCTTGAAGGCACGTGGGCTGTCGTTTCCGGCGTGTCGATGGCAAAAACCTACCGTTCCAGCCGAATGCCAGTACTTAGCCCCGACCACCCCGAACGCCGCTCGGCGTATCATGAGGTTGGGGACTCGCTGCGCTAGCCGAGATCAACGATGATCCTCTGTTGTGTGGCCTCGCTCGTGTCGCAGCGCTCGTTCCCAGAACGAGGATGGCCTCATGGATCAGCCACCAGGCGGTCACCTTGCCCCAAGCCCGCGCCAGGACGCACCGGCGAAACGCCCCGCGCCAGGATATCGGCGGCTCACCAGGAATCGCGCCGCGATGCCGCGATGGCGCCGGCCCAGGGGTGTCCGGCCGAGTCCCGGACATCGGTCCCGCCAGCGACTAGGCCGGATGGAAGGCGCTGGCGTAGGAACACTGGGAGGCCAGACTAGGACTCCTTGTCCCTCCCTGCCCACCACGCGATCGTCTAGGATCAAAGCGTTCAGGCGTGGCAGCGTATCACGCCGCTGGGCAAATCGATCGGAGCGGCAACCCGTGGACCAAGCGCTTGTCCCGAATCACCATCCCGCAGCCTCACTGCCATTTGACGCGAGGACAGATCAGCAATCGTCTGACGATCTTGGAGCGTTCATGGCGTTGCGGATCCTGGTTCCGGCCGGTCTGGCGCTGTGGGCCGGAATCATTTGGCTCCTCTTGCATCTCTTTACCTAAGCTGGATTCCACCGCTGCACAAGGCACCACCTGAGGAAGCTGGTGCTGATATCCCCGTACTGAGCCCACGAAGCCGGCTGGAACCGGCTTACTCTCAGTGGATATCCGCTATCCCCACCCAGCTGGGGAGGCATTGCATCCCTACTCGCGCTGGCCGAACAGCGCCGCGTGCGCGCAGAGCGCCAAATGCAGACGCAGGCGGACATCCGCGTCGTCGAGATCGAGGCGGGTCAGCTCCCGAATGCGCTCCAACCGGTACAGCACCGTATTGCGGTGCACGCCGAGCAATGCGGCCGCCTCCTTCGGACCACAACGCGCCGCGAAGAAGGCTTCGAGCGTGCGAATCAAGTCGGCACCATTTTCCCGGTCGTATTCGATGAGCGGGCCAAGCGCCTCGTCGTGGAACGTCCGGAGCTCCGGCAGGTCTTGCGCCGCGAAGAGGAGGCGGTAAACGCCGAGATCATCGAAGCGTGTCAGGCGGCCCGGACCATGCAGGCGCCGGCCCATGGTCAGCGCTTGCTTCGCCTCGTGATACGACTGGCGTATTCCCCGCAGGCCAGAGCCGACCCGGCCCAATCCCATCGAGACATCCATTCCGGCACCGTCGGGCAAGCGCCGCCGGGCATCCTCAAAGAGGAGCTGGGCAGCGGCAGTAGCTTCACGCTTATCTGCTACCGGCCAGACGATCTCGACCTGGTTGTGGCGAATCCGCCAGAGCCGGCGCGCACCATGACGCGCCAGCGTCTCCTCGAAGACCGCCCACCGTCCGTCACGGGGACGGACGGCGTTGGTCCCGGCTCGCTGATCGAGCCGCGCAACGATGACAGCGTGCGGCGCTTCCAAATCGTGGCCCAACCGCCTGGCCTGTTGCAGCAAGGAGACTTCGCTTTGCAGTGCGCCATCGAGGATTTCATCGAGCACGTTGAGCGCAAGCTCTTGCCGCGCGGCAGCCGCAGCGCGCTCGCGGGCCAGGACCACCGCGCAGGCAGCGGCGCCTCGTGATGCCAGCAATGCATCCTCGGGCGATTCCTGCTTCCCTGGCAGCAGCAACGACAGCAATCCCAGCAGACCATCCTGCCCGAAGATCGGGGCGACGACCCGCTTGCGGTGCTGATCGAGATCGACGGTCGTCGTCGGAGGCTCGGCTGGACTTGCAACGGCGCTGGTGCGAAGCCACAGGGCGAGGGCAGGGCGCCCCCGATCCAACAAGGTTGCCAAATGCTCTGGGGTGATCGTCTCACTCCCGCCAATCGCCAGGATGCGGCCATCACGGCCTTCGATCACCGTGCTCCGCCGCGCCATCTCCGCCAGCGTCCGGGCAACAACCGCTAACGACTCACCAGCAATGGCCAGCTCCATCAGCCGCCGGCCTGCTTCGAGCCCTTGACGATGCGCCTCCCGGCGGCGCTCGGCGATGAGGTGGGATGTTTCCCGCTCCAGCATGGCCAGATCCGCATCAGCCGGCAATTGCAGCAGCGGCAGCGTCGCGGCATCCGCGGCCGAGCGCGCACTCGCGGTGATCCTCCCAGCGAAGGCTATTGCCGACACTCCTGCGGCCGCGAGCTGGCGGATGGCGCCCTCCAGGGTCAGGCGCTCATCAACGCTTTGCAGCGCCTTGGCAGTGAGCAGCACCAGCTCACCGCCGCGCAGATGACCAAACGCGGGAGGGCTAGGCGCTGGGCGTGTCGCCCAGGTCACCTCATCATCGAGACCGGCTTCCCCCGCGACGACGTGCGTCCCAGCAGGCAAGCCATGTTCTAAGAGATTCCGGACAGTGATCATCAGCACTGAGCCATCACACTACGAGCCGCATCAGGCATCGCCGTAACGCTGGAGCTCCCACGATCCGACCTGTGCGCGATACTCTTCCCACTCCGCGCGCTTGACCGCGAGCAATTGGTCGTAGACGTAGACACCGAGCGCATCTTGGACCACCGGGTCATGCGTCAAGGCGCTGAGCGCCTCTCCCAGGGTGCTCGGCAAGCGCGGCACTCCGATGCGCTGCATGCCTTCGTCGTCGTATGCAGTGAGCGTCTCCTCCAATGGCTCGGGCGGCTCCTCTCCCTGGCGAATGCCGTCGAGACCACAGGCGAGCGTTACCGCGAGCGCAAGATAGGGATTCGCCATCGCATCGGGCGAACGCAGCTCGATGGCTGCCTCGCCACCCGGCGCCCACGACGGAACGCGGATCAGCGACGACTGGCTGACGTGCGCCCAGGTCGCATGCCGCGGCGCCCGGTGTCCTGCGTTGAGCCGTTTGTAGGAATTGACCGTCGGACACAACACCGCGCACATACCGGTCGCGTGCGAGAGCTGGCCCGCGATGAAGTGATACGCGGTTGCGGAGAGCGCATCTCCTTCGCGAACGAGGAACGCGTCGCTCCCGTCCGGGTACCGGCGCAAGCGCTGAAAGATGTGCATCCCTGACCCAGGCGCGTCGGAGAACGGCTTTGGCATAAATGTCGCCCGCAGCCCGTGTCGTTGCGCAACCGAGCGCACCACCTGCCGCACCGTGATGAGCTGGTCGGCCATGCGCAGCGCGTCGGTTGCGAGCAGGTCAAGCTCTTCCTGGCCGGGTCCGGTCTCGTGATGTGCGCCACCCACGCCGATCCCCAGGGCATGCAGCGTTTCCACAACCTCATCACGCACGCGAGATGAGGCATCCTCGCCGACATCGAAATACCCGGCCGCATCGCGCGTGCGCACCGGATCCGGCCAGTCGCCACGAACCAGGTAGAACTCGACCTCGATCCCCACGCGATACTCGAAGCCAGCCGCGCGCGCCACCGCAAGCTGGCGCTCCAACACCGAGCGTGGATCGCCGTCAAACGGTTGCCCATCGCGCCGTTTGACCGAGCAGCACATCCGTGCGCGGCGATCTCGCTGCTCGGCTGCCGTCAGCACGAGGAGCGTCGCCGGATCCGGAACCAGGTAAAGATCAAGCTCGACCCGGCGAGTTCCCGTCAGCGCAGAGCCGTCGAAGCGATATCCCTGCTCCAGGGTGGTTGCGAGCAATTCGACCGGAATCGTGAGCGCCTTGGCTCCACCAGTAATATCCGAGAAGAGGAGATCAACCAGGCGCACATTTGCGGCTGCCAGCCGATCTAGCATGTGACCCACCCCACGCGTCGTGGCAGCGTCCGGATTTGTCTCGATGACCATCCAACAATCCTTCCGCCCTTCCATTTGGGCGCTCGATCCAAAAACACTGGCACAAAGCGTAGCCCGATGCGATGCGTGAATCAACCTTCGCCCGCTTATCCTCAACCCCTCGGTCCAGCGCACGCCTAGGCAGGGGGACGAACTCGTGCAAACTGTTCGTTGAAGACGCACGGCTTGGTACTGAGCGCACAATTCCCGAGTGCCAAGAATGCTGCGCTCGGCACGTGTTCTCGTGCGCGTACCGTTTCTACACTTCACCCCATCGATGGCCGTGCCACGCCTTGGCTGGGGCGACGCCTTCGCCGGCAATGAAGCCGCCAGGACGCTCTCAGAATTTCATTCGCCTCTAGACATTGTGAGAGACATCACGATTTGTGCTGAGCGCCGAACGTCCCGGCACCCGACACCTTGCTTGAGGAGGATAGCTGGATGACACGCCAATCTCGCGAAACGGTTACCTTGGCGCCGCTCTATGATCCAACGTTTGAGCATGATGCATGCGGTGTCGGATTAGTTGTCGATATCCAGGGCCGTCCGAGCCGGGAGATCGTCGAGCGCGCGCTGGCCGGTTTAATCAACTTGACTCACCGCGGCGGCGTCAGCGCCGACGAGCGGACGGGCGACGGCGCCGGCATCCTCACCCAGATCCCGCACGCCCTCTTTGCGCCCGAGCTTGCCAAGCACGGCTATCCCTCCATGGCCGCCGGAGACTACGGTGTGGCGATGGTCTTTCTCCCACGCGACGACGATAAAGAAGTCCGCGGCAGAGAGATGCTCGAAGCGGCCATGCGCGAGACCGGGCTGCCGGTCATAGGCTGGCGCACCGTCCCAACTGATTCATCTGTGCTCGGACAAATTGCCGCGCGAACGCAACCGTGCATCGCCCAATTACTGGTCGCTCGCCCTGCCGCGCAAACCATCGAGCAATTCGAACGCGCGCTCATGCTGGCGAGGAAAGCCGCCGAGCGCCGGGCGGAAGCGGTGACGCTTCACGATCTATATGTAGTGTCCTGCTCGGCACGAACGATCATCTACAAGGGTTTCTGCCTGCCCGAGGACCTCGCGGCGTTCTATGCCGACCTGCGTGATCCCGCGTTCACCAGCGCGATCGCGCTTTTCCACCAGCGCTACAGCACGAACACGCTACCGACGTGGGCAATGGCCCAGCCATTCCGCTTCATTGCCCATAACGGCGAGATCAACACCGTCCAGGGGAATCGCCAATGGATGCTGGCCCGAACGTCGTCCCTCGCATATGCGGACGGTATTGGCCCAGAGCGGCTTGAACCGGTCGTTTCGCTCACCGGGAGCGACTCGGCCAGCCTCGATAACGTTGTGGAGCTTCTCTACCACGGCGGCCGGTCGCTGCCTCATGCCCTGATGATGCTCGTACCGGAGCCCTGGGAGCAGCTTCCCGAGATGCCCGCGGACCGGCGCGCTTTCTACGATTTCCACGCCGGCCTGATCGAGCAGTGGGATGGGCCAGCGGCGCTCGCCTTTACGGATGGCGTAATCGCCGGGGCCACGCTCGACCGCAACGGCCTGCGCCCCTTGCGCTACGCGATTACCAACGACGGCCTCCTGATCGCCGGATCGGAAGCTGGCACCGTTGCTGTCGAGCAGGAGCGCGTCGTCGAGAAAGGCCGCCTTGGGCCGGGACAGATGATCGTCGTCGATACCCAGCGTGGCCTGGTCTTGCGGAACCCCGATATCAAGCAGGAGATCGCGGCCCGCGCTCCCTACGGTTACTGGCTGGCCACGCGCCGCATCACGATACCGCCGAGCGATGAGTCGCCCGCCCGCACTCGGCTCGAGAATCTCCTCGCGGTGCAGCGCGCCTTTGGTTACTCGGCGGAAGATGCGCGACTCATCATCCAGCCGATGGCAAGCGAAGCCAAGGAACCGACCTGGTCGATGGGAGACGATGCGCCGCTGGCCGTGCTCTCCGAACGGCCGCGCCCGCTGTCCGCCTACTTCCGCCAGCGCTTCGCCCAGGTCACCAATCCACCGATTGACTCGCTGCGCGAAAAGAAGATCATGGCGCTCGATTCGTTCGTGGGGCCGCGCGTCAACCTCCTCGTGGAGACGCCCGACGCGGCTGAGCTAGTTCACTTGCCCAGCATCGTCCTCTCGGAAGACCAGCTTGAGGTCCTGGCCGCCTTGAACACTGGCCGGCTCCGCGCGCGCCGGCTCTCCACGCTCTTTGAAGTGCCGGGTGACGAGGCCGCATCCGGGCCGGTGCCCGCCGCGCCACTCCAGGCGGCGCTCGACTGCCTGATCGCCCAGGCAGAGTCTGCTGTGCGCGAGGGTGTCTCGGTGCTCATTCTGTCGGACCGGGGAGTCAGCGAGCGGTGCGCGCCGATCCCGATGCTTCTGGCAGTCGGTGCCATACACCACGATCTGCGCCGCAAGGGCTTACGCATGCAGGCCGATCTCGTCTGTGAGACCGGTGAGGTCTGGGATGTGCATCATCTGGCCTGCCTGATCGGCTATGGCGCATCCGCCGTCCATCCCTATCTCGCCCTCCAGGCTGCGGGTGAGCTTGCCGGTACCCGGGGGCACGAGGACAAGACAGCGGCGGATTTGCAGCGCAACTACATCAAGGCGCTGGAACACGGCTTCCTGAAAGTTGCGTCGAAGATGGGCATCTCCACGGCCATGGGCTACCGGGGAGCGCAGATCTTCGAAGCGATCGGGTTGTCCCAGGAGGTTATTGATCGGTACTTCAGCGGCACTCCTTCGCGTCTGGGGGGCATCGGGCTGGCCGAAATCGAGGCTGATGTGCTGCGACGCCACCGGGAGGCATTCGGGGAGCCAGCCACCAAGCTTCCAGACCCTGGCTTCGTCCGGTTCCGCAAGGACGGTGAGCATCACGCGTTCAATCCGACCGCCGTCAAGGCATTGCAGGCAGCGGCGAACAGCGGCAGCCTGTCGGACTTTGCCGCGTACCGTGAGTTGGTGAGGAATCACCCGCTGACGGCCGTCCGCGACCTGATGACGATCAAGCCGCTGGGCGACCCCGTCCCACGCGATGAGGTCGAGCCGGCATCGGAGATCGTGCAGCGATTCGTCGTCACGGCCATGTCGCTGGGCGCGCTCAGCCCCGAGGCGTATCGAACGCTTGCGATCGGGATGAATCGCCTGGGGGCACGCTCGAACTCCGGCGAAGGCGGCGAGGATCCGGATTGGTACGACGAGCCCGGTCCAGACATCGCCCACTCGAAGGTCAAACAGGTCGCGTCCGGCCGCTTCGGCGTGACCGCGCGCTATCTGGCGATGGCCTCGGAACTCGAGATCAAGATGGCCCAAGGCAGCAAGCCCGGTGAAGGCGGCCAGCTTCCAGGCCACAAGGTGACCGAGTTCATCGCCCGCATTCGCCACGCTGTGCCGGGCCTTCCGCTGATCTCGCCCCCGCCACACCACGATATCTACTCGATCGAAGATTTGGCGCAATTGATCTACGACCTGCGGCAGTGCAACCCGCGGGCAAAGATCGGCGTCAAGCTGGTTGCCGAGGCAGGAGTGGGCACCATCGCCGCCGGCGTCGCCAAGGCGCGCGCCGATTACATCCTGATCAGCGGCCACAGTGGCGGAACGGGCGCGTCGCCGCTAGCGTCGATCAAGCACGCGGGTTGCCCGTGGGAACTCGGTCTGGCCGAAACGCAGCAAACCCTGGTGATGAATGGGTTGCGGTCGCGCGTCCGGCTCCGCACCGACGGCGGGATCAAGACGCCCGAAGATGTCGTGATTGCCGCGATGCTCGGCGCGGAGGAATTCGGCTTCGGCACCTCGGCGCTTGTTGCCATCGGCTGCGACATGGCCCGCCAGTGCCACCTCAACTCCTGCCCGACCGGCATCGCCACGCAAAAGGAAGAGCTACGGAAGCGGTTCGCCGGCACGCCGGAGCAGATCATCAATTACTTCCTCCTGCTGGCCGAGGGAGTTCGCCAGGTATTGGCCGATATCGGCGCTCGCTCCATTGATGAGATCGTCGGGCGCTCCGATCTCCTTGCGCAGCGCACCGATCTGTCGGGCCGCGCGGCCATGCTGGACCTGTCGTCCCTCTTCGCCGCCCCCGCGCCCGAGACCGAGCGCCGCAAGACGATCGACGTCCAGGATGCGCAGCCGACGATTGATGACTGGATGCTGGAAACCGTGGGCGACGCCATCCGGGAGGGCCGCTCGGTGAGCATCAAGCACCAGATCGGCACACCGGATCGCACGGTCGGCGCTCGTGTAGCCGGCGAGCTTGCGCTCTTGCGCGGCAAGAACAACCCGCGCATCGGCAAGGTGGTCGCGCGGTTCACTGGCAGCGCCGGCCAGAGCTTTGGCGCGTTCCTCGTAGACGGCATGCGGCTCATCTTGGAAGGGGAAGCGAATGACTACGTTGGCAAAGGCATGAGCGGCGGCGTGATCGCCATCCGGCCGCCGCGTGAGGCTTCATTCCGCGATCCGCAAGTGATTGCGGGCAACACTATCTTGTACGGCGCTACCGGCGGCGAGCTCTACCTCGCGGGTAAGGCCGGAGAGCGCTTCGCCGTCCGCAACAGCGGAGCCACCGCTGTGGTCGAGGGTGTCGGCGATCATGGCTGCGAGTACATGACCGGCGGCACCGTCGTCGTCCTCGGCCCGACCGGGCGCAATTTCGGCGCTGGGATGACCAACGGCATCGCGTATGTCTACGACCCAGCGGGAGAGTTCGACGGCCGGATCAATGGCGAATCGGTGCTGGTTGAGCGCGGACTGAGCACCGAGGATGCCGCACGCCTGCGTGAGCTGATCGAGCGGCATGTGGAGCTGACCGGGAGCGCGCACGCACAGGCGTTGCTTGCGAACTGGAACGAGACCCTGAGCGCGACCTGGAAGGTGATTCCGCGGGCGACGTTACTGCTTTCCGTCACCACGCCTGACGAGGTCGAGGCCAAGGGCGCAGCGGACTGACGCTGTCACATTTCGCAGATGCGGACCCTGTGAGCGGGCAGTGTATGCTGCCCGCTCGTTTTTGCCCCGGCGCGCGCTTTCCCGGCAACGAATCGTCCCGTAGAGTGCTGACCAGCAATAGTTCGTCAGATAGGCACGTCAACGATGCTTAACGCATCAGTTGGTGATCGTTGCACCAAGGCGTTCGTAGCGTCCAGATCGTCGCTTGCTGATAGTATCGAGATCACCGGAATCACCTTCCGCGCTGTACGGTGAGGAGATACCCGCGCCAGGCTCTTGCCCGGCAATGGCAACGAGCGCCTGAGCCGGGCCCGGACGGGATTGCGCTCCGATGCTGCTGCCTTTGCGCCACCACGGCGGATGAGATGGAGGCCCAGGGCTTAGCGGATTCGCTCAGGTGCCGCCCAGTCGATCGAGCTCGTTGCCTCTACCCAGCGCTCGCTCCACGGCAAAGCCAGGAGCCGGGGGCAGCCCAGCCTCGACCGGACGCAAAAATGGCCGTCCTCGGACAGCGTACGTCTGGCGGGCCAGCACCGAGGCCAACACCAGCTCTGGATACCGAAGGGCTGTCAGCCGGCCACCAAACACACAACCGGTATCAATATTGATCGTCCGATTGACCCAGGTTGGCTCGTGCACCGGGGTATGCCCATAGACGACGATCGCCCGGCCCTGGTAGTGCGCGGCCCAATCAATCCGGATGGGCAATCCATACTCATCAAGCTCACCGGTCGTTTCCCCGTACAACGCATAATCCCGGACGCGCTTCGAATCTCGCCCCTGCAACTGCTCTTTCATCCCAGCGTGGGCGACCACCAGCTGCCCTCCGTCCAGCACGTAATGGTGGGTCAGCCCTGCAATGAACGCACGGACGCGCTCGCGAAAGTCCGGTGACTCTCGCTCCAGTTGCTCCAGGGTCGTTGCCAGCCCATGGGCGATCTTGACTTTGCGGCCATTGAGGTAGCGCATCAGTTTGTCATCGTGGTTGCCTGGGACGCAGAGTGCGGTGCCTGCCTGGACCATCCCCATCACGAGCCGGAGCACAGCCGGGCTGTTGGGCCCCCGGTCAACAAGGTCGCCAAGGAACAGCGCCCGCCGGCCCGCTGGCGGCCGCACGTGATACCAGGGGCTGCTGTCCTCGCAAGCACGCTCGGAGATCGCGTATCCAAGCTCGCCAAGCAATTCGCAGAGCTCTTCGAAGCAGCCGTGCACGTCACCGATGATGTCAAACGGTCCATGGTCCGTCCGGCGATCCGGTGGAAGGGGCACGCGCTCCACACGCGTGGCCTCGATCGCCTCCGGAGTTGTCAGGCGGTAGACAGCTCGGAACCCTTCGCTGGCCAGGGATGGCAGCGACCGGTGCAGCGTCTCATATTGATACCGGATCACATCAGGACCGACTTGGCGGTCCGGCCGCGCCCGGTCGCGCTCCTCGCATAGACGCGCGGGCAGATCCAATACGATGGCGATCGCGGGCAAGTCGTGCTCTGCGGCAAGGCGGATCAGGCGCTCCCGCGCACGCGGCTGAACGTTCGTGGCGTCTACGACTGCGAGCTTGAGAAATTCCAGGCGCTTCGCAACGATGAGGTGCAATACCTCGAATGCGGCGCGCGTCGCCGCTTGATTGGCTGGATCGTCGGAGACCAGCGCCCGGCAGGCGTCTGACGAGACCACCTCGGTCGGCCGGAAGTGACGCATCGCAAAGGTGGATTTTCCTGACCCCGCGACGCCAATGAGAACAACGAGAGAAGGATCAGGGATGCGCAGGACTTCACCCGAACTTAGCTGCGTCACGACATTATCACGCCTCGGCTCAACACGGTCAGGTGATGATGTCAGAGCGGCAATCTCCCGGAGTTCACCGCACCTTGCCGCGCGCCGCGACCTTCCAGACATCAGTGACGCGACCGTCGCGGAGCACCAGCAGTTCGTCGGCCAAATTGACCGTCGGGCAGACGTGATTGGGGATAATCTCCACCCGGTCACCCACCCGCAGACCGGTCTCATCCGGCGGCAGGATCACCACGCCGTGCTCCTCGCTCAGCCGGTCGATGATGGCCCGCTCGTGGCCAACGATATAACCATGACCCAGATGAGACGGGGTCTTATCGAGCGCGAGCACTTTCGAGCCCGCATCCAGCACGGCGCGGTCCGGCGCCGGCCGGCTGACGACGGTCGCAACGATCCGGGCAGCGCACCGGTCCGGCCCGTAGATGCCGTAACGGAACCCGCTGGCGTCCCGGAAAACATAGGTTCCTGGCCGCATCTCGGTGATTCCTGGCACCGTCGGGGTATACGCAGCGGCGGGTGTCGAGCCAACGCTGACGGCCTCGATGTCCAGTCCCTGGGAGCGGATTCGCTCGGCCGTTTCCGCCATGGCCCGCCCCGCCGCCCGCGCGATCTCCTCGATCTGGTCAGGCGGCGCGGCGTTGGCATGCCCTTCATGCGTGAATAGGCCAATAACACGCAACCCTGGCAGGCGCGCCACCTCAAGCGCCAGGCGGCACGCTGGCTCACCCGCTGGCACGCCCGCCCGGTGATGGCCGGTATCCACCTCGATATATACGTCAAGCGTGCGCTCAGCCGACGCCATGGCCGCCGAGAGCGCTTCGGCGCCCTCATGCGAATCGACGCCAACGATGACACGAGCGCGCTCCATGAGGGCGAGCAAGCGGCGAATCTTCGGCGCTCCGACGATTTCATGTCCGATCAAGATGTCCTCAATGCCCGCGCTGGCCATCACCTCCGCCTCACCGAGCTTGGCGCAGGTGATCCCGATCGCGCCGGCTGCCAGCTGCAGCTTGGCAATTTCTGGTGTCTTGTGTGTTTTGATATGCGGGCGCATGGCCACGCCGATACTCTTGGCCCAGGCGGCCATCTCCGCAATGTTCTGATGCAGCGAAGCCTCGTCGATGACCATGCAGGGCGTGTCGAGCTCCTGGGCCGGATCAACGAACGCCCGCGCTGGCATCGCAACCGTCGCCGTCATGTCTCCATCCTCCTCACATATGCCCAGTCCAATGCTGGCAAGCGACAATGATCATCATTTCCAGCGCGGCGAGAGCCCGCGGGGCGCTTATTATCGCAGGGTAGCCCGGCACGCTCACGAGCAGCACCTGCCAGATTAGCCGATCTGAAAGCGCGACCGCACGAGCTCAATCCACCTCCCCTGCTGCGCCGACCGCACCACACCATCGAGCACTTCTTGCACCTTGATCCCGTCCGCGAACGAGGGTGAGCCTTGCAGACCCAGGCGGATTGCGCGCACCCATTGCTTCAGGAGCAGGACCGTCGGCGCGGTGAGCGGATGCTCAAATGGTGGCATCTCCGGCTCAAGCCGCTCCGGTATCGGCAACTCGTCCAGCGCCTCGCGCCGTCTCCCCCCGAGCAACCGTCCATCACCGGTGATCACCAAGATGCCCTCGGAGCCAGACAATATGACTTCATCGCCAACATCGTGCGTCGCCGTGGCCGAGTAATGGATCGTCGCCAGGGCGCCACTGACGAACCGCAGCAAGACGGCGAAGTTGTCGTCGGCGTCCACCGGCGCGGTCTGGCTTGATTCCGGCAGCCGGCGACGCTTGACCATTGTTGCCGTGGCCCCGGCGACGGCTTTGATCTCCCCCAGCCACCAACGCAGGGCATCAATATGGTGCGAGCCAGCCGCGGCTAGCATGCCGCCCCCCTTGGCGGCCTCCGAAAGCCAGTCCCACGCCTCGCCAAAGGGATCGTTGAGGCTGGAGCGATAGACCGTCACGGATGCCGAGTAGGGATCGCCGAGATAGCCCTCGTCGATAAGCTCTTTGGCACGCGCCCGCGCCGGGATGAACCGGTACTCGTGGTTGATCATCGCCACGACGCCTGCCGACTCCGCCATCTTTGCCATGTCTCGGGCCTCGGCCAGCGTCCGCGCCAGCGGCTTTTCACAGAGGATGTGCTTGCGGGCTTCTAGCGCCGCGAGCACCATCTGATGGTGGAGGTAGGGCGGCGTGGCGATGATGACGGCATCGATCCCTGGATCAAGCAGCACGTCCCGATAGTCCGCCACCACGTTGCGCACGCCATAGCGCGCGGCAACCAGGTGTGCGCGATCCGGCCGGCGCGAGCACAATGCCACCACTTCGGTATCCGGGAGGTGGTTGAGCGCCGGAAGATGCATCATCGCCGCGTGCCCGGCTCCAATCACGCCAACCCGAATGACGCCCGAGCGAGGCCCCCCACCTCGCACCCGATCCGAACCGATCATGACTCGTGTCTCTCTCATCACGTTGCCCACATGCCCTCCGGTGACGCTTGGTCACCGGCCGGCAATCCTACACGATCGCTCGGCAATGACTGCTCCGTCTGCCTCCGCGGCTGCTGCACGTTCCGGCGCGCTTGCTGCACCTCGTGGGCTCGGCGTGGGCAGTACGCTATGGCAGGATGTCCCAAGCACAGGCTGGGATTCCACTGGGATTGCACCACGAGCAAGGGAGTTGGGACATGCGCATATTCACTGGAAAAGGAGACCAGGGCACCACCGATCTGCTGGGCGCCCGCGTTCCGAAAGACGATCCACGCATCGAGCTGATCGGAACGCTGGACGAGACGACGTCAAGCCTCGGCCTGGCACGGGCTCTTACACAATCACCACAGTCTAAGGAATGGTTGGTCGAAGTGCAGCGCGATCTCTATCACCTCATGGCAGAGCTCGCTTTCACGGAGGAACTGCGCCCGGCGAGTTTCTCCCTGGCGGAGGATCGCGTGTTACGCTTAGAAGAATTGACGGACTTCATCTCAGCCACATTGAATCTCCCGCCGCAATTCATTCTTCCTGGCGACTCCGTCGCCGGGGCCGCGCTCGACGTTGCTCGCACCGTTGCCCGCCGTGCCGAGCGCCAAGCCGTGACCTTAGCCAATGCCGGTCACATCACCAATCCACAAATTCTCCGGTACGTGAACCGTCTTTCCTCGTTTCTCTTCGTCCTCGCTCGCTTCGAGGACCATGCGGCTGGCGCCTCGCCGCTGCTGGCTAAGACCGGCGAGCGGGCGCATCACGACAAGGAACAGTCCTGACGCGCTGGTGAATGGGCGGCGCGGAGACAGCAGAGGAGCAGCCGCGGAGGACGCCGCCTCACTCATCTCGTCATCACGTACATGAGCGAGTCGGCGCGAGCTGCGGCAACAGGCGCAACGCACGAGGTGGTCACAACGAGCGAACCAAATCGAGGCTGAGGTCCTCAAGCGAATCGAGCACGGCATCAGCAATGCAATACCGGCGATCATGCCGGAGGGCCGGATCGGGAACGACGATGCAACGCATCCTCGCCGCTTTGGCCGCCAGCAGACCGTTTGGGGAATCCTCGATGGCAAGGCACTGGTCGGGCGGGATGCCAAGGGCGCGAGCCGCCTCGATGTACACCGCGGGATGCGGCTTGCCGTACGGCTCATGCTCGGCCGATTGCAGCACGGCAAACCGGTCGCGCACGCCAAGCGTGTCGACCACGGCAGCGATGAGGTCGCTCGCGGACGATGAAGCAATTGCTAGCGGAAAACCGGCGGCAGCACATCGCTCGATGGCCGCCAGCGCACCTCTGGCCGGCTTGCCGCGCTCCCGAATGAGCTCAAGTACGCGCCGGTCGATGCCTGCCTCCACTTCTTTCTTCGGTGGTTCAGCCCAGGGATAGCGCTGGTGCCAGTACTCCACGACCTCATCGGTGCGAAGTCCCATCGTTTCCAACGTTCGCTCATACGTGATGGGCACGCCGACACGAGATAGGACTTCCACCTCTGCGATGCGCCACAGCGGCTCCGAATCGATCAGCACACCATCCATATCGAAAATCACAGCGCGGATCATTGCGCGGTGGTGCCCCCCTCCTGGGTTGAAACGTCAGTGCTCCCTATCACGCCGCGCTCTCGGACATAGTGGTCGAGCCGGCCGAGCTCATCGGCGTACAACCGGCGCAAGATGCGAGGCGCAAAGAGCCGCTCCATCAAGCCGCCGAAGCCACCGCCTCCCTGCCAGGACGTCTCGATCCGGACGTGGCTCCCCGGGCGCTCTGGCGTGATGGTAAAGCTCGTCACCGCGCTGGACTCCAGATCGGTCTCGCGCAAGACGCGGCCCGGTTCCGGCTCGTCGATGCGCGATCGGAAGTTGCGCTTTCGGCCACCGGCAGTCATCGTGAAGGAGACGATGGTGCCTGCGCCGACACCCCCTTCCTCAATGCGGAAGTCAGAAAATGCCGGCGGCAGAATCTTTGGATGATGCTCCCGATAATCCCGCAGCACACCATAAACGCGCTCTGGCGGCGCCCCGATGATTCGCTCGGCAACGACGCGGATCTGACCCATCGCTTCCTCCAGCGCTTGGCTTCGTCCGATCAATCCGTCGTGGCCTTGCCTGGCGCTTAGGCACGTGTCAGAGCATCCTCCGGGCTCAGCGACGGCATCACGGCGGGTGGCTGCCAGACATGCCCAGGCGCGATGCGCCCCGCCAGCACCTCCGCGATATGGCGAGCCCGGCGGCCGGTAAAATGCTCGATCTGCTGGCGGCAGGAAACGCCTGCGACTGCGATCACCGTTTCTGGCGAGGTTGCCTCGATCGCCGGGAACAGGCGGTCCTCCCCGATCTTCCGAGAGATCTCGTAGTGCTCCGCTTCGTAGCCAAAGGAGCCAGCCATGCCGCAGCACCCGGCCCCGCTCTCAGTGACTCGATACCCAGCATGCCGCAAGATCGCCAGCGATGGCCCAACCCCGATCAACGCCTTTTGGTGGCAATGTCCGTGGAACAACACCTCAGGCGCCGCGCCACTTTTCCAGGTGATGCCAAGATCGTCCTCGGCAGCTAGCTTCGCGAGGAACTCATCGAGCATCATCGCCTGGGAGGCAACGGCCTCCGCCTCGGGATCACCAGGCAACAAATCGAGATATTCATCGCGCAAGGTGAGAATGCAGCTTGGCTCCGTTCCGATGATCGGATATCCAGCGCGGGCATAGGGTGCCAGCACCAGCACATTCTTCCGGGCAACCTTCCGCGCGTCGTTGACGAGGCCCTTCGACAGCATCGGGCGGCCACAACAGGTCCGGCGCTCCTCGACAATCACATCGAATCCAGCAGCCTCCAGCAGCTTGACGGCCGCCAGGCCCACGCGTGGATAGTTGTAGGTGGTGAACGTATCGTGAAAATAGACCACTTTGCCACGCGTGGGCCGTCCCGCCGGCAGGTGTTTCAGATGCTGCCGCCACCGAGCGACGAACGTCCGCCGCGCGAACGGGGAAAGCTTACGCTCCGGGTGCACGCCAAGCGCCCGCATCGCTGGCGCGCTCAGCGGGGTGCGCAGCAGGAGATTCGCCAGCGGCGCAATTGGCGCCGTGAGTTTAGAAATCGTATGGATATGCCCGAAGACCCGCGCGCGCAGCGGCGTTCCATGCGCGTCGTAGTAGTGGGCAAGGAATTCCGTCTTGATCTTGGCCATGTCGACGCTGGAGGGACATTCGGTCTTGCATGCCTTGCACGACAGGCAAAGATCCATCACCTCATAGGTGGCTTTGGAGGTAAAGTCGCTCCGGTCGAACACGCGGCCAGCCAGCGCGTTGCGCAGCGCATTCGCCCGCGCGCGCGTGGTGTCCTGTTCGTCACGCGTAGCCATGTATGAGGGGCACATCGTGCCGGCTTTGAGCTTCCGGCAGACTGCCGCGCCATTGCACATCTCGATGGCCCGCAGGAACCCACCCTCTTTCGAAAAGTCGAGATGCGTCTTCGGCTCGACCGGGCGGTACGACGGCCCATAGCGGAGATGCTCCGTCATGGGGGGAGCATCAACCTTCTTACCGGGATTCATCAGTCCCCGTGGATCGAAGATCGCCTTGAATTCGCGCATAGCCGCGTAGAGCTCTGGCCCGAAGATCAGCTCGTTGAGCTCAGAGCGTTGCAATCCATCACCATGCTCTCCGCTCATCACGCCGCCAAATCGGTGGGCGAGCTCGGCAGCACCGTGTGCCAGCGCGACCATCGTCTCCACCCCTTTGACATCCTTGAGATTGATGAGGGGGCGAATGTGGAGGCATCCGGCCGAGGCATGCGCATAGAAAGCCGCCGTCGTTCCATGCTCGGCCACCAGCCGCTCGATGGCGCCCACGTACTCCGCGAGGTGCTCCACCGGCACGGCGACATCTTCGATGACAGGGACCGGCTTCGCATCACCGCGCATGCTCATCAAGAGCCCGAGACCCGCCTTGCGTACCGACCAGACATCGGCTTGTCGCTTTGCGTCGAGCACCCGCAACGCCGGTGCGCTCAGGCGGACACCACGCTTCGCCAGGTGAGCTTCGAGACGGTCGCATTTCGCGGCCAGCTCTGCTTCGCTCTCCCCATAAAACTCGACAGCCAGCACCCCGGCTGGGTCGCCCTGGATAAATGCGATCTGTGGCGCATAGCCTGGTTGGGACCGGGTGAGGTTGATGAGCATCCGGTCCATCAGCTCGATGGCCGACGGCTCAGCCTCGAGGATGACCGGGGTGGCCGCCATCGCGGCAACGAGCTCGTCGAATTGCAGCAGCACCAGCCCGGTCATCCGCGGTGTTGGCACCAAGTTCAGCGTCACACTCAGCAGGGTGCCAAGCGTGCCTTCAGACGCCACCAGCAAGCGTGCCGGGTTGAACTCGCCATCGGGTTTCAAGAATTCGTTGAGTGAGTAGCCGGTCGCGCGTCGCCAGTGCCGGGGAAAGTCGCGGGCAATCAGGTCGCGATGCGCCTCCCGGAATGCCAGCAGGTCGCGAAGGAGCCGGCCACGCGCATCCTCCACCGCCGCCAGCGCCGCGAGCTCCGCGTCCGTGCCGGGGCCAAGCTCGACGACGCCGCCTTCCACCAACGCGACGCGCACCGACAGGACGTGGTCGGCGGTCATCCCGTACAAAATGGAGTGAGCGCCAGCCGAGTTGTTGCCGACCACCCCACCGACCGTCGCGCGATTGCTGGAGGAGGGATCAGGACCAAACATCAATCCGCTCGGTTTGAGCGCCTTGTTGAGTTGATCGAGATTGATGCCCGGCTCGACAGTGACACGCCGTGCTTCCGGCTCGAAGGCGACGATCCGGTTGAGATATTTGGAGAAATCAATGACGAGCGCGGCACCGACCGCCTGACCTGCCAGCGACGAGCCGCCACCCCGCGGCAGGATCGGCACGCCGTGGCTCGCGGCAAGCTCGACTGTCGCTTGGACATCGTCGAGCGTCTTGGGAATGACGACGCCAACCGGCTCGATCTGGTAGTTCGAGGCATCGGTCGAGTAGAGCATGCGCGCCGTCTTATCGAAGCGGACCTCACCAGCTAGCCGGGCACGCAGCTCAACTTCGAGCACCCGCGCCGTCTCCAGCGCGGCGCGACGCTCACGGAGCGTCGAGTCGGGCGCGCCGTTTCCGCCAGACTTCTTTATCCTTGGCGCAGATGCTTCGACGCCGAGAGACATAGACAGCGTTCTCCTGTTACCTTGCGCAGCCACATTGCCCCTGAGCACCGCTGCGCGCCGCTGAAGATCATATGCGAGCGAGTGTAGCACCGACCATTCCGGTCTGAGGCATGCCAGCACTTAGAAACAGCGGCCGCGGTACGTCGGAGGAGATAGCCGGTTGTCAATGCGGCGCGTACCCGCTAATATGGCGATAGCGTTAGATTCAAAGATTTGCAGGAAGCAACATAGCAGGAGAACCCAGCGTGCAGCAGCCTCCGGAGCAACAGTGGGACCTACCACGCCTTGATCAACTGGTCCTCCAAGCGCGCGGCGAGAAGAGTGCTTCGATTGGAGTCGTACGCTCGCAGTGATACGCGCGCAGCATTCCCGCTGTCTCTTGCGGCGATTTTCCGTGCTGCCTGGTCAACACCACCTGGGTTGGATCCAGGCTTTCGCCCGCGCGGCCACATTGGCCGGCTGGGAGCGAGCCGTGGTCTGCCGTCTCAGCGCCATTAGCTTCTGGGAAGGACTTGCCGTTTGATGGATACCTCTTCCATGAAGGCGGGCGTGATACTCCTGCCCGTCGCTTGGTATGCAGTTGCGCTCGTGGTCGTCATCACGCGTGCGCTGCTGGGCAAGACTCTGCTCGGGTGGCTCTCCTCGGCATGCACCATGGCCGGTGGCGTGACTGGCGCGATCGTCGCGGTCTGGGCACTCCTCACTGAGCAAACGCTTTCCCTCAGCGGGTGGATGGTCGCACCATTTGCCCAGGTAGGCTTTCGCCTCGATCCGCTAGCCGCATGGTTCTTACTTGTCATCTCGGTGTCCGCGGTTGCGTCAGCCTGGTATGGCGTGGGCTACCTCACTTCCCACGGTGATAACCAGGATGGGCATTCGACCCCGGCACGTGAGGGCATCGATGGGCAGGTCGCCATCTTCCTTGCCAGCATGTCGCTCCTGGTGCTGGCGGATGGCATTTTCGGCTTTCTCTTTTTCTGGGAGCTTATGTCCCTTGTTTCATTTTTTCTGGTAATTGGCGATGGCCGGAGCTACCTTAACCGGCGCTCCGCCTTCATCTATGCAGTGATGACCCATGCTGGCACTGGAGCGCTCGTCGTCTCCCTCTTGCTGCTGGCTCGCCACGCCCAGTCGTTCCAATTCGCAACGATCGCTGAGACCGCAGCAACTCTCGGCCAGAGTCAACGCGCCGTCATTTTCCTGCTGGCCTTGCTCGGCTTTGGCACAAAGGCTGGGCTGATTCCACTCCACGTTTGGCTTCCTCGCGCCCACCCCGCGGCTCCGAGCCACGTCTCCGCGCTCATGTCTGGGGTAATGGTCAAGACCGCACTCTACGGACTCTTCCGCCTCGCCATGGAGTTGGCAGGACCGCCAGCACCGTGGTGGGGCGCATTGCTCATCCTGGGTGGTGGAGTTTCGGCAGTGCTCGGCGTGCTGTATGCCCTGATGGAACGCGACCTAAAGCGCATCCTTGCCTATTCGACTGTCGAGCACATCGGCATTCTCACGATGGGAACCGGCGCGACCTTGTACATGGGCGGTAGTGGCCACTCATCACTTGCCGCGCTCGCCCTTGTCGCTACCTTGACACACGTATTGAATCATTCGTTGTTCAAGGGACTCCTCTTTCTCGGGGCTGGGGCGATCCAAACGGGATCCGGCGTGCGAGACCTTGAGCGTCTCGGTAGCCTCATTCACCGGATGCCACGAACATCCATCTTGATGCTCATTGGCTGCATGTCGATCGCGGCCGTACCTCCACTCAATGGTTTTGCAGGAGAATGGCTCTTGTTTCAAGCCTTCCTGAACCTTGGCGCCGCAAGCACGCATGTCCGTGGCGGCATCTTGGCGGGAAGCGCGGCCGCCATGCTAGCTCTGACCAGTGCACTGGCGATCGCGTGCTTTGTCCGCGTCTTTGGCATTGGATTTCTCGCACAACCACAGTCCGAGGAAGCGAAAGGCGCGCGTGAGGTGCCAGCGTCGATGATCGGTGGCATGGGCCTGTTAGCTAGCGGCTGTGTCCTGCTCGGCCTACTACCGAGTCTCCTCCTCCAGCTCCTTCGCCCGGTCAGCGAGCAATTGGTCGGTGCGAGGGCTCAGCCCTCTCTAAGCGTCACTCCCGCTTTGACCCAAACGCCAAGTGGGGGAGCCTACTCGCCCCTGATGATCGCGGCAGGGCTGGTGTGCCTCGGGGTGGTCCCCTGGATCGTGGCCCGCGTTTCTGCGGGACCGCTTCGCCAGCGGCGCGCCCCAACCTGGGTGTGTGGTATTAGCCTTGAGCCTTCCATGCAATACTCTGCCACTGCCTTCGCAAAACCAATCCGCCTCATTTTCCAAGCGGTCATTCGTCCCCAGCGCACGGTTCAGATCGAGCGGTCGCCATCGCAGTTTGTCGTCAGCGCGATCCGGTATGAAGAGCGTCTTGCCGCTGTCTATGAGCAACATCTCTACGAGCGTCTGACGCGCTGGCTCGTGGCAATGTCCCACCGCGCCCGCCAGCTCCAGAGCGGCTCATTGCGGCTGTACCTCACGTACCTGTTCCTGACCTTGATGCTCATTCTCCTCATAGCACGATAGGAGTGCCCGTCGTGGATGCGCGCCTGTTGCCAGTTCAAATTGTGATGATGCTGCTCCTTGCCCCGTTGCTACAAGGGTTCATCAAGAGCTGCAAAGCACGATTTCAGATGCGGCAGGGGCCGGGATGGCTGCAGCCAGCTAGGGATATCGCCAAATTGCTCTCGCGCGAGAGCGTCGTGTCCGATCAAGTGTCCTGGATTTTTCGCTGGGCGCCCGCCGTGTATGCCGCTGCGCTCCTCACCGCGGCCAGCATGGTTCCCACGCTGGTTCGGCGCTCTGCGACCGGCGGGGCCGGCGATGCCATCGTCTTCGTCGGTTTGTTCGCCCTTGCGAGGTTCGCCTTGGCGCTTGCCGCGCTTGACACCGCGAGCAATTTCGGCGGCATGGGCGCCAGCCGGGAAGTCGCCTTTGCCGCGCTCGTTGAGCCAGCCCTCCTTCTGGTGCTGTTTGCCGCAGCGCTTCCCGCCGGCTCAACATCGCTGACGGCGCTGATCGGCCACCGTTTCCCGAGCGCCGCGGATCTCCTCGCGTTCGGATCCATGCTCATTGTCATGATCGCGGAAACCGGCCGCATCCCTATCGACAATCCCGACACGCACCTTGAGCTCACCATGGCCCATGAGGGCATGATCCTCGAATACAGTGGCCGTCCCTTGGGGATCATTCACTGGGCGACGCAAATCAAGCAGCTCGCGATCATATCGCTTGCAGCTGCCCTGTTTTTCCCATGGGGCATGGCACCGCCAAGCGACGTTGGGCTCACTCGCCTTGGTATTGCCATCGTGGCCTTCACGGCGAAGATCGCAGCGCTCGGTCTTTTGCTCGCCATCATCGAGTCTGCGTTCGCTAAGCTGCGGATCTTTCGCGCCCCAGATCTCTTAGGTCTGGCTAGCGTCCTCGGCCTATTTGCTGTGATGGCTCGGTACGTGGTGGGGCGATAGATGCACGGCGCGATCTCGTTTGCAACGGCGTCCCAGGTAATCGATGCCGCGGCACTCGGGCTGCTTGCCTTGGCATTGTTTGGATCGCTGGTTCAACGACTCAGCACCGCCATCGTCTTGCTGGCCTTCCAGGGACTCCTTCTCGGCATCACGGCCGGAGCAGCGGCGCTCGCGGAGATGAACTGGCGATCCTGGGCCGCATTCGTTGTTGCTCTGACAGTGAAGAGTGGCTTTATTCCCGCTGTGCTTTGGCTTGTGCTACGCCGGATGGCGGTGAAGCGCGAGCTTGATCCGGTCCTGCCGGTCAAAGTGGCATTCCCGCTGGCGACGCTGCTCGTGCCACTAGCCTACAGCACTGCGTCGCCTTTCACCGTCCGCGCAACCGGTGCTTTCGCCGCTCCAAATGCGCTCCCAGCAGCCATTGGTCTCCTGCTGATCGGCCTATTCACCATGGTGACGAGACGAAAAGCGATTTCGCACGTGATGGGGCTCGTCACTATGGAAAACGGGATCTATCTCGCCACGGTGGCGGCAACGCGCGGGCTGCCCTTCGCTGTGGAATTTGGTGTCGCAGTGGATGTGCTCACCGGTGTCGGCGTGATGAGCCTCGTCATCCATGAGATCAATCAGCTCCTGGGGACGACCAGCATTGATCGCTTACGAACGCTGCGTGGTTAGGAGACGGAATTCAGAGCATGGAAATTCTCCTGTTGGCGCTGCTGCTTGTCCCTCTGTTCACCGCGGTCGTCTGCCGTTTCAGCTGGGATTTGCAGCGCATTGAGCGCTTCAACGTGGCCGGGGCGGCGACGACCGCCGGCCTTTCCTTGGCGATCGTTACCCACGTCGCTACGCATGGTCCCCTCATCGCTTATCGCCGGCAGATTTATGTCGATGCTCTCTCGGCAATTATGCTTGGCACGATCGCCACGCTCGGCGTGGCAGCCGCGATCATCTCACCAAGATATCTTCGACACGACCTCGCCGCCGGTCATGTGCCTGATGGCCGCCAAGGCGCTCGTTGGTATTTTTTCGGCCTGCACACGTTTCTCTGGACCATGACCGTCACCGTTCTCGTCAACAATCTCGGGCTGCTCTGGGTGGGGATCGAGGCCACGACCCTCGCATCTGCGCTGCTCGTCGGCTTTTACCGAACGCAAGCAGCACTGGAAGCCGCTTGGAAGTACTTGATTCTCTGCACCGTGGGCATTACCTGCGCGCTCTTTGGGGTGCTGCTTACCTACTATGCGGCTCGTCAGGGTGGTGACACCGCCTCGCTCAACTGGAGCACCCTGAGCCAGGCAGGCACGCGCTTGGATCCCGCCCTCATGCGCCTCGCCTTCGCTTTTATTCTGGTCGGCTTTGGAGCGAAAGCCGGGTTTGCGCCACTTCACACCTGGCTGGCTGACGCTCATAGCCAAGCTCCATCTCCTATCAGCGGGCTGTTGTCAGGAATCCTCTTGAGTTGCTCATTGTTTGGCATTCTGCGATTCCAAGCACTTGCGAATCACGCAACAGGTACCCAATTCGCCGGGAATCTCCTGATCGCCACTGGTGTCTTGTCAGTCGCGGTGGCCACCCCGTTCATGTTGATCCAACGCGATCTCAAGCGACTGCTCGCCTATTCGAGCGTGGAGCATATGGGCTTGATGGCGATTGCGTTCGGTATCGGCAGCCAGCTTGCTGCCACCGCTGGCTTGCTCCACGTGGTGTGCCACGCAGCAACCAAATCGTTCCTGTTTTTCTTGGCTGGCGATTTGGTCCAGCGGTTTGGGACGCACCGCATATCCGCCAGCCGCGGCGCTCTGCGGACGTCTCCATTGATCGGCTGGGGTTTCTTCATCGGGATCTTTGCCATCTCCGGCCTTCCCCCGTCCGGCATTTTTGTCAGCGAGGTGGGGATGCTCAGCGCCGCGCTTGCCGATCGCTGGTTGGCGCTGGCAGCGGCTATCACGACGGTAGCCCTGCTCGGCGTGATCTTTGGCAGTCTGCTGAGCCATGCATTGCGCCTGCTTTACGAGGGCATGAACGGCCTGAGCACAAGCAGCCCCGTAACCTCCGCGCGATCACCAGACCGGATCGATCTCGCGCTCACGCTGAGCACGGTGCCTCTCGCGGCTGTGACCGTTCTTCTCGGACTCCACGTGCCCGCCGGAGTAGCCCGCTTGATCAACGATGCCATCGCCACCCTGGCGATCGCGCCCCGCTAGGACCTGCCCGGTGGTCAATAGGCATAAGGACAACGTGGGATGACGACAATCACAAGCACCGCTTGCTCTGTCATGCCTGGCACGCACGCACTCCCGGTGTCAGCAACCTCGTTACCGGCCAGTGTGCCAGGTGAGGCACGCTTCGTTATCGCTGCGAGCGATCTCCGCCATGCCTGCCGGTACGCAGCCCAGGAACTCCGCGGACGCCTGGCAACGATGGTCGGAGAGGATGATCGCGCTCGGTCGGGTAGTTTTCGCCTCTCCTATATCTTCGCGCTGCCGGACCGGCGGTGGCTTACCCTGGAGACACTCCTCGATGCCACTCGTCCGGTGTTCCCATCGGTGACACCGGATATTCCCGCGGCAAACTGGTATGAACGCGAGGTGCAGGATCTTCTCGGCCTCGTGCCACTGGATCATCCCGATCCACGGCGGCTCGTCTTGCATGATGACTGGCCAGATGGTGTCTATCCCTTACGCACCGATTTTGATCCACGCATTCCGGTGCCAAGAGCATCACGCGAACCGTACCGGTTTCATAATCTTCACGGTGACGGCATTGTCGAGATTCCAGTTGGTCCGATTCACGCAGGGGTCATCGAGCCGGGTCATTTTCGCTTCGCCGCGGTTGGCGAGCTCATTTTGCATCTTGAGACCAGACTCTTTTACACGCATCGCGGGATCGAGAAGCTCGCTGAAGGGAAATCCCCGGAACACGTCCTCCAACTTGCCGAGCGAATTTGTGGCGTCTGCGCCTGCTCCCACGCCGTTGCCTATTGCCAGGCGATTGAGCAGATTGCCGAGGCAGAAATTCCTCCGCGGGCGGTCGCCCTGCGAACCCTTTTCCTGGAACTGGAGCGTATCTACAACCATGTCGGAGACCTTGGGAATATCTGCGCGGGGATAGGATTTGCCATCGGCGCAGCGTACGGCGCCCGTCTCAAGGATGACCTCCAGCGGCTCAACGAGCGCCTGACCGGACACCGCTTTCTCCGCGGTGTCTGCCGGCTCGGCGGTGTTCGGCGCGACCTATCGGCAGCAGGTTGTCACGACGTGCGCAACACCCTCTCGCGAATCGCCCGGGAATTTCAGGAATTTATCGGCATTCTGATGGGGAGCGATACCGCTGTCGAGCGTCTGACTCGAACAGGTCGTCTTCCGTTGGACACCGCACGCGCGCTGGGAGTAGTGGGCGTGGCCGCGCGAGCCAGCGGACTCGATGTGGATTGCCGGCGAGATTATCCTCACGGCTTTTACAACCAGCTTCCCGAGCCGGTGCCTGTTCCTGTGCGAACAGATGGCGACGTGCTGGCGCGGGTCCTCGTCCGCATGGACGAGGTTATTGCCTCTCTCGCGATTATCCGGGCGACACTAGATATCCTGCCCGAAGGACCGATTCATCGAGCAATCGGCCCCCTGCCATCTGACGCTGTTGGATACGCAGTCACCGAATCGCCCCGGGGCGAGAATCTTCACTGGGTGCGCACGGGACCGGGCAATGCCATCCGGCGCTATCGCGTCCGCTCCGCGAGCTACTGTAACTGGCCGGCAGTAGCAGCAGCGGTTCCAGGGAACATGGTGCCGGATTTTCCGCTCATCAATAAGAGTTTTGAATTGTGTTATGCCTGTCTTGACCGCTAGGGCGGGCCAAGGAGGTTATGATGTTCCGGCTCTTTCACCTCAGCCTGAAGGCTCGCAAAGCTACCCAGCCCTATCCATTCGTTCCAGAGCCAGCCCCGGAGGCGTTTCGCGGGCAGGTGATGCTCCGCACAGATCGTTGCTGCGGCTCAAGCGACTGCGCCCGCGCTTGTCCGAGTGCTGCGATTGCTGTTGTCCGCACTGCTTCCTCCGGTTGGACATGGTCGCTCGATGATGCTCGCTGCGTCTTTTGTGGGCTGTGTGCCGAAGCCTGCCCACATCAAGCCATCATGCTGGGCACTGAATTTGAGCTTGCCACCCGCGACTCGCATGACCTGGTGACGTGTGTCACCTTTGCAGCCGAGTCAAGACCGGAGAAGTCACGATGAGCGATCAACCTACTCTACTCGTGCCCACGCTGTATACCCAGCGCACAACATCGTCACCGGATGCGCTGGCAGAAAAGCTGGGATCGCGTATCCAAGCGCTGCTCCGCCGCTCGCTCCATTTACGGCACCTTGACGCTGGATCGTGCAATGGCTGCGATTGGGAAATTCAAGCGTTGCTGGGTCCGACCTACGACCTGCAACGGCTCGGCATTGATATTGTGGCCTCTCCTCGTCATGCCGATGGTGTGCTCGTGACTGGCTCGGTCACTCGGAACCTGGAGCAAGCGGTGCGCATGACGTATGAAGCGATGCCGCAGCCTGGCCTAGTCATTGCCGTGGGCGCTTGCGCCTGCGGCGGCGGGGTGCTTCAGGGGTCTTATTGCACAGCCGGCGGTGTTGCCCATGTGCTGCCAGTGGATGTTTTCATTCCTGGCTGCCCACCCCGTCCTCAGGCCCTGCTCTATGGCTTGCTGCTCGCCGTGGATCGCTTGGAGCAAAAGCTGCATCACACCACGGTCTCGATTTCTCGATAAAGGCGATCAACGGCGTGTTGGACCGGTGTGAGCCGCACGGCACAAACGGTCGCATTCCTGCTACCGGTGGGTAATTGCTAGGAGCGCGCAATTCGATTGTTGAACTGGCCAAGCTCATTCGCCGCGGTGGTGAGATCGGTCACAAGCTGGTCGGAGAGGGCCAATGCCTGGCCAAGCACTGCCCATCCCTCGGGCATAAGCTCCCCAAGGAAGTCCTGGGCCGCCGCCATCACTTCCTTCCGCTGGCGCTGCACCTCTGTCGCCAGTGCCTCGTCCTCCAGAGACTCCCGCGGCGCGTCAATCAAGCTCAGGAAGTGGTCGAGAGCGACTGAGAGGGAGCTAACAAGGTTCGCGAGCGGCGTCCCCAGCCGGTCCGGCTCAAGCCATCCGGGTCGCGGCTGCCCAGCCTGGGCCATCTCCAATGCTTCAACCACCGCGCGGCAAATGACCCGTGTTTGCAATGCTGCATGCTCCAGTGCGCGGTTCGTGCGGTGATACACCGCCAGCCTGGCACGCTGGCGCCCGGCGAGCACGTTGTACTTGAGGCTCTCTTCCGCCCGTGTAATGGACTCTTCGACGTCGTCGAGCGATGTTGCGATAAGCCTTGCTCGCTCCAGGCAATCTCTCGCCTGCACCTCTGTCACGCCGTTCGCGAGCGCGGACGCGAGATCATCCAAAATCGCGCCAATCCGCTGGCCGAGCGTCACGACCGATTCCCTCGCTGCTGGAAGATAATTCGGCGGCGCAAACACCGCATTGAGCGTCAAGCCAACGGCGGTGCCCATGACCGAGTTTGCCACGTGGAGCAGCGCGGCATCGCGTGTAGCCGGCCCACGCGCGCTGAGTGCCACGATGAGCGCGCTGACGGCCATCTGCGACACGCCAGAGGCTTCAAGCCCGAGCCGCCGGCCAGCAACGAAGGCGATCAGCACCACGAGCGTGATGGTCCATCCATTCGCCCCGAGGAAATGGTTAGCAATTACCGCCACAAGGACGCCCAAGATCACGCCCAAGATGCGCTGGATCCCCTCCCGAACTGAGCCAGCCACGGTCAGACTGATCGAAAAGACCGCCGTGATCGGCGCCAGCACCGGCTGGCTGTTGCCCGGCAGTATCTGGGCGATCTCCCACGCCAGACCTCCAGCAATTGCGCTCTTGATGACACGCTCACCAACGCCGACCTGGCGCAAGCGGTCGAGCGTCGTCCGCACCGGCCCTTCAGCGCCGATGCAATAGGAGATCAGCGTGCCGAGCCGGAGCCGGAACGACCCAACGCCCACCAAACGGTCACCAACCACGTGACTCGCGCCTCACTGGTAAATGATGAGATCGGGCGAGGGATTCAGCGCTAGCACCTCTTCCTCCGTCATCAGCGGCTCATCCTGGCGGTACCACAGCTTGAACCCGTGGTACTCAATGGGGTTCTGCGTCATCACCCGGTAGGTTTCTCGCTTCTCGTCAGGGGTCCCAAAGCCGTCAACCTCGAGGATGAATTGAACGCCGGGAACAGGCCGGAGCCGGTCCTTATTCTCGATCACCGCGTAGTGGAACTGGTGAACGATGAGCAGCTTCGGCGGCAGCCCTCGCCGGCTGGCAAAATCAGCAAGCGTCTCTTGGGCATACGTGATGTCCGCCGCCTCGATGCTCCCGAGGTGAACGCCGGGTTGCTCACCTTCTTTGACCTTGAATTCTGGATCGAGCGCCAGATGCACGTGTGGGAGCGCTAGCCATGGCAGTGCCGCCTCAAGCTCTTCCTCGACACTGCGGCGACCGAATTGCATATCCAAGATCAGTAGCATGTCATGCTGCGCCGTGTAGCTCGCATATTCGTCGATGATCCTCGGATCAGTCCGGGTCAGATAGCTGCCATCCGGCATCGGGTCACGCTGCGCGACCGAGGCGATCACTTCGTAGGCAAGGTTCCACGGCCGAGATTTATCAACGCGCTCGTAGGCGCGCAACTGGCGGATGAGACGTTTTCTCAACTCTTCTTTCGAATATTCACCAAGGATACCCATGAGATTATTGCCAGGGAATCCATAGTACGACAGGATGCGATGCCCCGGCAGCAAAGGATCCGGCGACGGCGCCGGAGTCCGGATATCGGTGCCGTCGCCCTGCGCGCGGCCCTGCTCGGGCACGCCGAGCACACGCGCGGCGAGCCCACCTACCGCCGCCGCGATCACCTTCCGCCGGTCTATGCGCTTCATGTCTCCTCCTTGCTGCGCGGTCATGCAGGCAAACACGCCTCGCAGGTCCTGCCACTTGCGCTCCACAGCGGGTCGATCCTGGCATTGCTGGCCGGGTCGCTCCAGGAGGCGCATCGTTCGTTTGGTGATACCATGCCGAGCCTGTTCCCGGCCGATCGTCGCGCCGGGATCCGAGCCGGCAGCCTTTCTTTCCCTATTCAAGACTCTTCAGCGCGTAGATGCGTGTCATCAGCAAGTCGGGTATCTTCTAGAAGCAGCGGAACAGCCCGCGCCAGCTTTGCAGGGGTTGGAAGAGTGGACATCGTTCTCATCATCCTCGTCGTCGCACTCATCGGTGCGATTACCGGCGCAATCTATTATCTGCCACGGACGCTCGGGAAGACGTCGCTATCCAGTGACATGGGTGGAGCGCTCGCCGCGCTCCGGGCCGAATTGGAGTCCCGCTACGAGGCAGACATCGAGCGACTGCGCTCCGAGACCCGCCAGATCCTGGGCGATGTGGAAGCGGAGATCCAGCGCTTCCGCGACATGCTCCGCGCCTCGACCCAGGAACAGGAAACGCATCTCGTTCGCTTGCGCAGCCAAGTGAGTGAGGTTGACGGCAAAGCAGTGGCCACACTAGAGCAAGCCTTGCGGGATGTGCGCGACCATCACAACGCGGAGCTGAGCCGGCTTCGCGAAGCTGTTGGGGCGGCAATGGCCGCGATCGCCGCGCAGCGCTCTCCCGTGGTGGGACCGGCGTCACGGCGCGCCGAGGCGCTGACCGAGCTCTATCGTCTCCTGACCAAGCTGGAAACGACGGTCGTAGCCATCACGAATCCCGTGTTGCTCCCAGGTGAGCCGTTTACGCTTCCCCATGAGCTACCGGCCGAGTCGCTTCGCTGGGAATCGTGGAAAGAGGTCGGGAACGCGGCATTCGCATTTGCTGATGCCTTCGCCCTCCACCGCCTCGATCTGGATGACGAGATCTGCCGGGAGATGGCGAGCTTCATCGCCGACATCCGCCAGCTCCTCACGCGCTCGATTTATCCGTATCTGCAATCCGCGGCGACCAATCCTGAGGCGAGACAACAGCTTCGGCGGTCGCTTGAGCAGCTCGCTGCCGAGCTTCCCCGCGCACGGGAGAGCCTAGAGCGCGCCTACCGTGAATCCGCATGACGTTGAGTTGCCGCTTGCCAGGCCTGCTGCGCCGCCTAGCCAATGCTCTTTCCTAAGGAGATAACATGCGCGCAATGATGCTTGAGGCCCAGCGCTCTCCATTGCACCTGCGGGAGGTGCCCATTCCTGAGCCAGGACCAGGGCAGGTGCTGGTGCGGGTACACGCGTGCGCTGTCTGTCGAACCGACCTCCATGTCATTGATGGTGATTTGCCGGACCCGAAGCTGCCGCTGATCCCCGGACACGAGATCGTTGGCACGATCGTCGCGCTTGGGCAGGGCGTCGAGCGCTATCGCGAAGGCGACCGTGTCGGCATTCCGTGGCTCGGCTGGACATGCGGCACCTGTCGTTACTGCCGCTCCGGACGCGAGAATCTGTGCGATTCCGCTCGCTTCACCGGCTACCACATTGACGGTGGCTATGCAGAGTTCACCGTCGCCGATGCCCGGTATTGCTTTCCCATACCGGAGGGATATCCGGATGTTCAGGCAGCGCCGTTGCTCTGCGCCGGGCTGATCGGCTACCGGTCATATCGCCTGGCAGGAGAAGCCGAGCGGATCGGGTTTTATGGATTTGGGGCTGCGGCGCACCTGCTCATTCAAGTCGCCAAGCACCACGGTCGCACCGTGTATGCCTTTACCCGGCCAGGGGATACCGCGGGGCAGGAATTTGCCCGGCGGCTCGGGGCAGCCTGGGCCGGGGACAGTGACGCGCTGCCACCGGAAGCGCTGGACGCGGCGATCATCTTTGCCCCGGCCGGCTCCCTCGTGCCGCAAGCGCTCCGCGCCGTCGCCAAGGGTGGAACCGTCGTCTGCGCCGGTATCCATATGAGCGACATCCCAAGCTTCCCCTACGCGATCCTGTGGGGTGAGCGGATGGTACGCTCGGTCGCGAATCTCACTCGTGCCGACGGGGAGGAATTCCTGGCCCTGGCGCCAAAGATTCCCATCACCTCCCAAGTCACGACCTATCCTTTGGAACGCGCCAATGAGGCCATTGACGCCGTCCGCAGTGGCCGCGTGCACGGAGCGGCGGTGCTAGTCATCAACGCCGATGAAGTCATCGGGAACTAAGGGCAAGCGCACCGTCCGTGGGCTGTAATGGCGTTTCAGCCATTTGCTCAGGCCATCAAGACCGGGGAACAAGACACGCTCAGTGATATTCGCTTGGTCCAGCTTGTCGCGGATCTCCCATTTGAGCTCAGAGGGGATGATCAGGCGGCGCGCGAGGCCCGGATGATCGCGCAGCCAGCGGTCCAGCCGGGCCGTGGCACTCGACATCAACGAGAACAGCGCGAACTGATTGACGATGCGCGCATCAAGCGAAGGCGGCTCGAAAAAGACAAGAAATGTCTCCTCGGCCAGAGCGTCGAACGCGGCAAGATCGCGCGCGGCCGCGGTGAGCATCTCCGCGGTAAAGACGTCTGCTCCCTCGCGGTCAAGGAGGGTCTGCAATGGCTTCGGGAGAAACCGGTTCGACGCGACGAAGTCGATGCACCAGATGACGGCGTCACGGTGGAAGCGCTCGACGTTGGCCGTGGCAAAGTGCATGGCAACATAGGGCGAGTACGTCCAATCGAGCAAGCGAGTCGGGAGACCATGATGCTGCGCGAGCGCGAGCGTTTCCCAGAAATTTCCGCGCGCTCCAACTTCCCGGTAGGCATATTTGACGAAGTTACGAAGGAGATGGCGCTCAAGCTCTGGATAGTCACCTCCTAGTCGCGCCAAGCTCGTGCGCAAATCCCGAACTGCGATTTCGACGCCACGGAATGCGAATGTTGAGCGAAACCGCCCGAGCGACTGGTTCCACGATCCTTCGTAGAGCCGCTCGTTGAGTTCGTCCCAGCTCGAAACTCGAACCTCGTCCATCGGCTCCTCGCGAGCGCTGAGCGCGCCTTCGCAGGTGATGGTACCAGCGAACGGCTCGCGGTGTGGACGCTGGCTGGCGATCGAGTCGCGACCATACGGCCTAGGTCCTCAGCAAAGCGACGCACGGCCAGGAGCGAGAGGCGTCTCAGCGTTGGGCCAAGGGAGACGTGTACCATGCCGTTTCACCGTGGATCACTGCATGCTGGAGACAGGCTAGCCACTGCCTTGAGCCTGGCCAGTGGTAACCACCCGTTGAATTTCGGCTAGGAGCGTCTCCGCACGAAGAGCCGATTTCTGGAGCACGCCGCCCGTGCGCTCCCGTAGCCAGGCAAACTGCTCGTTCGTCAAATCCAACGAGGTCACGATGATGATCGGCAGATCGCGCGTGGCCGGGTCTTGCCTTAGCGCAGCGATCACCTCAAAACCATCGACGCCATTCATCATCAGATCGAGAATGAGCACGTCCGGCTGATGCCGCCGGATCTCCGCCAGCGCATCCTGACCTGATGCGACCGCGCGAATGCGGAAATCATCCGCTCCGAGCGATCGCGTGAGCAGATCTCGCGCCTCGGGATCGTCGTCCGCGACCAGAACATCAATCGGGGACCGGCGCCGGGGTCGCCGCAGCACCGCTAGCAGTTCGGACCGTTCGACCGGCTTGCGCAGGTACGCTGTTGCCCCGAGCGAAGACGCCAAGCGGCCATCATCTCGCGCCGTCATGATGATCACCGGTAGGGAGCGCGTCTGTGGATCGCAGCGTAGCTCGTGAAGGACGTGCCAGCCATCGACCTCGTTGGCCAGCCCAATATCTAGCATGATGACATCAGGCAATTGCTCGCGGGCCAGCCGCAGGGCTTCGCGGCCATGCGACGTCACCGCAACGGTCGCGCCCGCACCTTCGAGCGTGCGCCGGACCAATCCGGCAAATCCCGGATCATCCTCCACAACCAGCACCCGCGTCACCGGACGAGGGAGATCCGCTGGCGTGGTGGCCTCGGTGGGAGCATCCTTGCCCCGGTCGCTCGCCGCGGCTTCGAGCGTTGCTACCGGCAGATGGAGCGTGAACGTGCTGCCAACCCCGACCGTGCTCTTGACCGTGATGTCGCCGCCGTGCATGCGAGCGAGCTTCCGTGCGATGGCTAACCCGAGCCCCGTCCCTCCGTAGCGCCGCGTCGTGCTGCCATCGGCCTGGCGAAATTCTTCAAAGATGAACTCCAGCGCCTCGGGGGGGATGCCAATGCCCGTGTCGGCCACGTCGATCAGCACCCATTCCCCTTGCCGCCGCGTCGAAACACAGACCTCGCCCTGCTCGGTGAACTTAATGGCGTTGCCCACGAGATTGATCAGGACCTGGCGGATTCTCGTCGCATCGGCGCTGACGGCCGGCAGCGTCTCGGGCGCCTCAACCCGCAGCGCAATCCCCTTCGCCGTGGCCTGAGCGCGGAGCCCGGAGCACACATCCTCAACGAGACGATTGACATCCAGCGGCTCCGGGCTCAGATCCAGCCGACCGGCTTCGATCTTGGATAGGTCGAGCACGTCGTTTATGAGCTGAAGCAACTGATCAGCGGAGCGCGCGATTTGGGCGATATCCGCCTGTTGCTGGGGGGTCAGCTCGCCGTCAAGACCGTCAAGCATGAGCTGGGCATAGCCGATGATGGCGTTCATGGGCGTGCGCAGCTCGTGGCTCATGGTCGAGAGGAATTCGCTCTTGAGGCGGTTCGCCTCCTCCGCCGCGGCCTTTGCCTCGCGCAACTGTACTTCCGCCTGCTTGCGCTCCGTGATATCGGTGAGCATCACCAGCGCCCCTGCATAACCGCCACCGGCATCATAGAGTGGCGACGACGACATAATCGCCCAGAGATCCGATCCGTCCTTGCGCCGGAAATGGCAATCCGCTTGCCCAGCCGCGCCCTGTCGCAACTGCGCACCAAAGCCCGTGGCCACCGCCGGATCATCAGGCATAAGGAAGGCTTCCAGCGGCGCGCCGATCAGCTCCAGGCTGGTGTATCCCAGCATGGCAGCCATCCGGCTGTTCATGAAATTGATGCGATCATCGGGATCCAGGACGACGATACCCTCCGCGGCCGTTTCGACCATCCGGCGGAAGCGTTCCTCACTCACCCGGAGTGCTTCCTCCGCAAGCTTGCGCTCAGTGATATCCCGTGAGTTGGCGACGATACCCTCGACGCTCGGATCGCTGAGCCGGTTGCTCGCCACGATCTCCAGCCAGCGGATTGATCCATCCCGGTGCAAGACGCGAATCTCGCACCGATCCACCGCGCCGGGCTTCTCTGCCAAGCGCAGGTAAAATTCTCGCGTCTTTTGAGCATCTTCGGGCAGGGCAACCTCAGCCGCATGGGCGCCGACCAGCTCATCCGGCCAGTATCCCAGGATACGCTCACTCGCCGGGCTCACATACCGCCAGATTCCGTCAGCATCGAGCACGGTCACCAAGTCTGAGGCATGCTCGACCAGTGCCCGAGCGCGCTCCTCACTTCGCCGCAGTGCCTCGGCCGCCTGCCGGATCGTCGTGACATCCCGCACAAGCGCCAGGATCTCGTCATTGTGGGCAAGCACCAGCCGGGCCTCATACTGGCAGTCCTTCCCCTTCTTGATCAGGGAATATTCGATGGTCTGGACTTGACCGGTAGAAACCACCCTCTCGATACCAGCGAGTAAGCGGCTGGCGACATCCGCGGGCAACACCTCATCGACCCGGCGGTGCAAGAATTGCTCGGGCGGCACATACAAGTCCGTCACATCGTCGGCCTTGTAATCGACCACCACGCCGTCGCGCCGAAGCACAAACATCAGATCGGGGATCGCATGGAGGAGTGCGCGGTTGCGCTCCTCACTCGCTCGGAGCTGCTCCTCAGCCGCCTTTCGCTCGGTGATATCGCGCGCATTGATCACGATGCCGTGGATCGGGGGCAGGTTCAGCCGGTTCGTGGCGACAATCTCCAGCCACCGCCATGATCCATCCTGATGCTGGAACCGGAGCTGCTCGGTCTGTGGCTCGCTCTCGCGTTGCCTGCTGCGGGTAAAGACGCGTAACAGCCTCCGGCGGTCCTCCGGGTGAACAAGCTCGAAATTCGACCGGCCAATGAGCGCGTCTGGACCAAACCCGAGCACCCGTTCTACCGCCGGGCTCATCGAAGCTACGCGTCCCTCGGCGTCAATGACCGCGATGATGTCGTACGAGTTGGCGATGAGCGACCGGAGCCGCTCCTCGCTCAGGCGCAGGTCGGTTACATCTTCGAGCGTGCCCACATATCCGCGGATCGCTCCGTCCTGATCCCGCACCGCCGCGGCCCGTGAGTGGACCCAGCGCACCGTGCCATCAGGTTGGAGCAGGCGAAACTCGGCGGCGAATTCCCGGCCCTCGCTCACCGCGGCATCCCATTTGAAGAGCACCTCAACCCGGTCCTCAGGATGCAGGGCGCGCACCCAGCCATCGCCGAGCGCCTCGTCTTCGGTCAGTCCCGTTATCGCTTGCCAGCGCGCATTCGTGTAGCGGCACCGGCCATCAGTATCGGTCTCATAGATGCCAACCGGGGACGACTCGCTGAGGGCGCGGAAGCGCGCTTCACTCTCACGCAGTGCTGCCTCGGCAAGCTTTCGCTCCGTGATGTCGATCGCCGTACCGACGATGCGC
>JBHOQQ010000087.1:0-72975 GCA_042408955.1 Thermomicrobiales bacterium | reverse complement strand
GGCGGCCTGCAGCTCGGCCAAGAGCGCGCCCCACCGCGCCTCTCCAAGCAGCGTGCGGAGGAGTTCCGAGCGGCGCAGGATCCCGGCGCTGGCGGCCCGTAGCGTCGTTGGGGCGGCCGGTAGCTCCCCACAGAGGAGCATGGCCAGGCGGATGCGGCCGGGCAGTTGGGCAAGCAGCACCTGCAGCTGGATCGTCAGCACCTGGGCGATGCCCGCGGCACCGCTGGCCGCTGCCTGGTTGGCGGCGGTGGCCACGGTCAGGGTGGCCCGGGTGTGGACGGCCAGGCTGCAGGCGGCCTCGTGCAGCGCCGCCTCGGGCAGACCCCAGTGGGCAGCGCTGAGCGCGCGGCTGAGGAGGGCCTCGGCGTGCTGCAGGTCCTGGGCCAGCGAGGCGCAGGTGGTGGTCAGGCCGTCGGAGGCGCTGGCTGGTGCGGCCTGGTCGGGATCGGGCGCAAGGCGGTATCGGAGACCCTGCGAGGGGAGCATGGAGTGCGCTCCTTCCGTGTGCTGCTGGCGCCGGGGGCAGGGGGTCTGGCTGCCCCGTGCTTGCCAGTGGCTGGTGCACCCGCCGTGGGTGTCAGGAGCACGATAGGTGCTGGCTTGGGGCGGGACATCGGGGAAGGTACGTATGCTCCCCTCCTCTGCATACAATTGCGCCCGCGCCTTAGGCGCAGTGGCATGGGCGAGATCAGGAGGGTCATGATTGGTGCCGGAATCGAGTCAGGCAAATCGCGTGGTGGTGATGATCACGTCGCCGCTTGAAGCAGCGCACGTGGAGCGGATCGCAGACGTTGACCGGCAACGCGTTGAGGTGATCTACCGGCCAGATTTGCTCCCGCCGCCACGGTACCCTGCCGATCACCATGGGCCAGCGGATTGGCCAGGTTTCCGCACTCGCCGTGCCGAGTGGCACAAGCTTCTCCAGCGTGCGGAGGTCCTGTGGGACTTTCCGCTCGGCGAAGATCGGCCACTTCTTGAGCTGTGCCCCCGCTTGCGGTGGGTCCAGACAACCTCGGCCGGCGTTGGGATGCTGGTAAAGCGCCTCGGGTTGCAGGGCACGAACCTGATCGTAACGACCGCGAGCGGCGTGCATGCCGGTCCCCTTGGGGAGTTCGTCTTCGCGGCTTTGCTCTTCCACACCAAACGCTTCGCTGATCTCCACTCTTGGCAGCGGGCGCACCATTGGGAACGGTTTGCCAGCGGTGAGCTGCGCGGCAGCGTGCTGGCAATCGTCGGACCGGGGCGCATCGGCCGTGAGGTGGCTCGCATCGGGCGTGCGTTTGGCATGACGGTTTGGGCCATGGCGGCGCGCTACGAGGCTTCCCGTGCGGCCGAACTCGGAGTTGATCGCCTGTTTCCGCGCGCTGATCTGCGGACGATGCTGGCTGGCGCCGACGCCGTGGTGCTGTGCTGCCCACACACGCCCGAGACCGAAGGAATGATAGGCTCCGAAGAGCTTGCTGCGCTGAAAAATGGTGTTGTCTTCGTCAACATCGCGCGCGGAGCCGTTGTCGATGAAGCGGCGCTGATTGCCGCGCTTCGCGAGGGACGAATCAGCTTCGCGGCCCTCGACGTTTTCCGCGAGGAGCCGCTACCACCGGAGTCTCCCTTGTGGGACTTCCCGAATGTGCTGATCAACCCGCACTCGGCCAGCACCAGCATCGCGGAGAACAGCCGCATCACCGGCATCTTCATTCAGAATCTGCGCCATTATCTCGCTGGCCGGTTTGAGGAGATGGCACCGCGGTTGGATATGCAACGGTTGTATTAGACGTGGCCAGGAGCGTGTCACCAGCGCACGCGCACGACGCGAGCGCGCCGAATCGCGAGCGCCTGCTTGGTGGTCTGATAGGCCTGAGCGAAGAGCTGTGCTTGCACCAGCGTGACCACGGGCTGCACGAGCGCTTGCACGGCTAGCCAGACGACGATCTCCTGGCCCTGCGTGAGTGGCGCGAGCCACACGACCGTGAGCGGAAGCTCGACAATTACAAAGCCGGTGAAGGCGGTCGCGATCCAAAGTGAAGGTTCCGCACGCAGGAAGTTCCACAGCATCACCGGGTCCATTGCTGCCCGTGCCGAACCGCTCACCGCGTACCTGACAAGACATAACGATGCGAGCGTAGCGCTGAGGACGGTCACCGTCAGATGCGTCGGACCAGCGAGTGCTTGGACGAGCGCGGTAGCGGTCAGATCGACCGAGGTTGGCTCGTGGCCAAGTGACCAGAGAGGAAGCGTGAGGAGACCAGCCACGATGCCGGACAACGCCACCAAGATGTGGGAGATAAGGCCCAAGCGCACGGTGGCGAGGTCCAAGCGAAACGCTGGAATCCCTTCCTGGTGCTGAATGGCCTGTGCGAGTGCCTGTTGCTGGTAGCCGGCCAGCAGGAGCGGACCGAGCAGCGGCAGCCAGGCAGTCAACATGACAGGCGCAAGCTTTGCAAGCCACCCTGGGCTGGACACAATTGCACGAATGGCCCGGCGAATTTCCACGGTTGGCGAATTTCCTCCTGCCTCACTCGGCCGATCAGGCAGTCGATAGGGTAGCGAAAGTCTCGGTAATTCGCACGAGTGCGTCAGGGGAGGAATGTCATAAAATGCCACGTCCCGCCTGGCTGGTTTGTGATGGGACCTGCTTTGCCACCGTGGTGATGCGCTCATCGCAGCCGCGCTATTGAATCAGGCATGTCCCGGTGCTACGCTCTGAATGCGCTCTGCTCCCGGGCGCGGATGATTCCCCGTTCTTGCCATCTGCGCGGGGTTGTCGGGATGGCGCAATCCGTTGTTGTAGCGTCGGTGCTGGCATTGAGGCGGGGCGGAGCCGCGATGCCGGCGACAACACTGGGGGACTCCCTTGCGACCTGGTTTCATCGCGAATGGACGCGCCGGAATGCCGGCGCTGCGTGTTGCTGTCGATCTTGACGGCGTACTGACCGAGCACCCACGGCCGCTTGCGCTGGCGGCTTCTGCCCGGTTCGGTCTCGATCTACCGGAGCGGGCATTTGTCGACTCTGCCGGTCTGAACGTTCCGCAGGCAGTTCGAGATTGGGTGTACAGCGCTGATGGCCCGGCCTCACAACTAGAGCCGGCACCCGAGGCGCAAGCATTCCTCGGCCGGCTGGTCGAACTGCTTGGCAAGGAGCATGTCCGCATCCTGACTGCCAGGCCAGCCGCGTCCGCTGAAATGACGATTGGCTGGTTGCGGCGGCATGGATTCCCGGAGGTCGAGATCATCTTTGCCGATGACAAGGCGACCGTGGCCGCTAGCTATGGCTGCACCTACGCGGTCGAGGATAGCCCGCGGCATGCCCGGCATTACGCCGAGTCTGGCATCGGCTGCTTTCTCGTGACTCCCGACGGCGCGCCCATCGATATCCCAGGCGTCATTCCCGTGGATGGGCTCATGGCGATCATCGCCCACTTGGAGCGGGAGGCCGCCGAGCGGCTCGCTGCCGCCCTGAGCGTAGTGCGGCTACCAAAGATCGTGGTATCCGACGCGATTCATCCTGGCGCTCGGGAGTACTTGCAGCAGCACGGTGAGCTCGTCGATGTTGATGGCACGGACCGCGCAGCACTCCTGGCGGCTATCGCGGATGCTGATGCACTGATCGTCCGCAGTGAGACGCAGGTAACCGCCGAGGTGATCGCCGCCGCGCCACGGCTCCGCGTGATTGCGAGGGCTGGAGTCGGCGTTGATAACATCGACCTTGAGGCGGCGACACGCGCTGGCATCCTCGTCCTCAACGCACCAGGCGCCAATCGCTATTCGGCCAGCGAGCACACGATCGCGTTGTTGCTGGCGCTGACCCGGCAAATTATTCCCGCCAACGTATCTACTCACGCCGGACGGTGGGAGCGCAAGAAGATCGCGCCGATTGATTTGCGTGGCCGCACGGCGGGCATCGTCGGTTTGGGCCGGGTTGGGTCGGTCGTTGCCCAGCGCCTCAAGGTGTTCGAGATGACCGTGATCGCCTACGACCCGTACGTTACCGAGGAGCGCTTCGAGGAACTTGGGGTCACACCTGTCGATTACGAGACGCTGCTCCGCCGCTCTGATGTCGTCACGTTTCATGTGCCGTCCACGCCTGAGACTCGCCACATGCTCGACGCGGAACGGATCGAACTCCTCAAGCCAGACGCGATCGTTCTCAATTGTGCTCGCGGTGATGTTGTTGATCAGGAAGCACTGGCAGATGCGCTGCGGCGTGGGCGCATCCGGGGAGCAGGAGTGGATGTGTTCCCTCAGGAGCCCTGCACGAGCAGCCCGCTCTTCGGCTTGCCCAACGTGGTGCTGACTCCGCACACGGGCGGATCGAGCGCGGAAGCCCTAGCGGCCGTTGGCGAGATGATTAGCCGCTCGACCATCGCCGCACTGGCTGGACAGGCGGTGCCAAATGCCGTGAATTTGCCACCAGCGTCCCTCCTTGCGCCGGAATTGCAGCGGTTGACGACCGTAGCGGGCGCTGCGGGACATCTCCTCGCGGTGTTGGAGCCGACGCCACCGGCGGCCATTCGCGTAACAGTCAACGGCTGTGTCCCGGCCGACGTGACCGAGCACGTTACCAGCGCGATGCTGGCTGAGGCGCTCAACCGGTGGACGCATCACCGGGTGACGCCTGTCAATGCCCATCTCATTGCTCGCGAGCTTGGGATGGAGATTCGCGTCAATGCTGGGACGCGCGATCCTAAGGTTGAGCCGTCGTTCTCCTTCGAGACGACGGGCGAGCCATCGCACCAGGTGCGGGTCTCGTGGGACCGGCAGAACGCGGGCATCGTGGCCGTGGATCGCTTCTCGCTGGACCGGCCGCTTGCTGGCGAAGTCCTGATTACCCACCACCGGGATGTACCGGGCGTTATCGGCAGGGTGGGCACGATCCTCGGCCGGCATGGAGTCAATATCGCTGGCATGGAAGTCGGACGTCATCACCGGGGCGGCGAGGCCATCATGGTCGTCAACGTCGACGATCCGATCCCCGATGGCGCCCTGGAGGAGATTCGGGCGATCCCCGGCTTGGAGCGGGTCTATCGCGTGTCGCTCCCGCCAGCCCAGCCGCGGGTCGCGTTGATGCGCGAGGCGCTCGCTACGGCTGATTGAGGGTGGGCGCCGAAGCAAAGTCCGGCATTGTCGCCGCCTCCCGTGTGGCAGCACAGGCCAGCGACCGTCGTGGCTATGCGCTCGGATTCGCCGGCGTCCTGGCGTTCAGCCTGACACCCGCGCTCACTCGCTATGCGGTGCCGGAGATGGGACCGGTTGTGGTCGGGCTCGGGCGCGGTCTGCTTGCCAGCGTGCTCGCGGCGATCGTGCTTGCTGCCCGGCGCGAGCCCTTACCACGGCGGACCGACTGGCCCGTGTTCTTTCGCGTGGCGCTGGGCGTCACCATCGGATTCCCTATTCTGACCGCGATTGCACTGCGGCACCTGCCCTCAACCCATGGAGCGGTCGTCTCGGGTCTTCAACCGGCCTTGACAGCGGTCTTTGCCGCGTTGCGCGCGGGCGAGCACCCGCCACGCCGGTTTTGGGGCGCGGTCGCATTCGGCGTCGTCGCCGTTTTCGCATTTGCCTCGGTCCAGGGAGCCGGGTTACCGCAGTGGTGGGACCTGCTCTTGTTCCTGGCAATGGTGGCTTCCTCGTTTGGACATGTTGAAGCGGCGCGACTTGCGCGGCTGATCAGCGGCTGGCGCGTGATCTCGTGGACGCTGATCTGCGCCGCGCCGTTGCTCGCCGGACCTGTCATCGTGAGCATTACCAGGAGAGCCGATGCGATCTCGCTCCAGGCTTGGCTGGCGCTGATCTGCCTGGCCGCGTTTCCCGCCTACCTTGGCTTTTTCCCCTGGTATCGCGGCATGACCCTGGCCGGGATCGCACGGATTGGCCAGTTGCAGCTTGTGCAGCCGATTCTGTCGTTCGGCTGGGCCATCCTGCTCCTTGGCGAGCGAGTTGATGCCTGGACCGCGCTCACCGCGGCCGCGGTCATTGCCAGCGTCTGGCTGTCGCGGTGCGCCTGGCGTCCGCCGGTTCCCGAGCCGGAGCCGGCCTGAGTCCAGTCCTGTTCACGATTCACCTGGATAAGGATAGCCGGCCAGGGCGGCAAGCCCCCAAAGGTCGCGCCAGACAGCATCCGGTGATACACCGGGTGGCTGAGGCTCGGCGTTGCGGTTCACCCAGGCGGTTTTCCAGCCAAAGCGCTGAGCCGGGCCGATGTCGTACTTGAACCCGAATGCCACGTGAAGCAGACGGTTTGCTGGCTCACCGATGCGAGCAAGCGCTTGCTCGAAGACCGTGGGAGACGGTTTATACGCCTGGCAATCTTCCGCCGTGACGACGTCGTCAAACGGCACGCCGATGTGCTTCAGCGAGTGCGCGATGATTGCCCGCTGCGTGTTCGAGATGATCATAAGGCGGAGGCCGGCCTGCCGCGCTCGCTCCAGAGCGGGCCGGGTGTCGTGGAAGGGCTGCCACGCTCGCATCGATCGGGCGAGCGCCCGGCCATCGTCGTCCGTGTAGGGATAGCCGCGTTCCTCGCACCACATCCGCAGGCTTTCGCTCAGCACATCTTCATAGAGGCGAAATGGTCCTTGAATGATCTCGAATTGGATCGCTTCCCAGCGCTCTCGCAGGGTTTTGCCATCCGGTGCCTGCGTGTCGCCGTGCCGCAGGGCGAGGTCATACAGGAAGCAACCGAGGCCACCTTCCCAATCGATCAAGGTCCCGTAACAATCGAACGTCACCGTCGTAATATCTTCGCGCCGCATCATTCCTTCCTTTCTCGGCGAGAGATGATAACGTGCGATGGGGGCAGAAGCCGCCGCGAAAGGTGATGGCCTGAGCACAATGCCCGCGCGTGGCTCTCACTCCGCGCACCCGCGCACAAAACCCGCTGGAGCCGGTCGTTTTCGGGGAATGGTCAAACTGTGTGTAACCGCAGCCAGGGCAAGATATTGCTCGGAACGCGGAGGATTCGCAGCCGCAACGTCTCACTCTAGGCGGATCATCCAAGTTAGCCCAGTGTCCCCAGCCGAAATTCCGGGAATTGCCGCACTGGGTAGATATGCTCAAAGGCATAGGCGAGGCGAAGGAGAACCGGCTCACTGAAGGCTCGGCCCATGAAGCTCATCCCAACCGGGAGCCCATCAACATACCCGACAGGGACTGAAACGATTGGGTAGCCAGCCAGGGACGACACCTGAGCACATGAGCCAGGGAAAGCTTCATCGCCTTCGGCAATCGGCCGTGGGGCACCGGTGGTTGGCGCAATCAGCGCGTCGAGCTCCAGTTCATCGAGCACCGCGTCTAGCCCGGCATCGCGCGCCATCTCGTGGTTGTAGGCTACGGTCTCCTGATAGGCCTGGTCCCAGATCGAGCCGCTTTCCAGGGCAGCGTAAAAGTTCTCTTGGCCATAGCGAGGGAGCGCTTCCCCAGCATGCGTCTCGTTCCATGTCACAATATCCGCCAGACTTTGGAGCGGACCCTCAGTGAACTCCAAAAGATACTGCTCAAGCGCATGGGGGAATTCGACGACCGTCTCACTCCATTCGGTTATCCCGTTGGCTAGCGCACCGGCAGTCGGAATTTCGGCCGGATCGACAATCGTCGCACCTGCCTTTTCGAGGACGGGCAGCACGTCTTCGACGAGCACGCTTGCTGCATCATCGTAGAAAACGTTGCGGGCGACGCCGATGCGCGCTCCGCGCAAGCCATCTGGATCGAGGAACTGCGTGTAATCGGAGGTGCCAGGCTCGGGCACCGGGAAGGCCGAAAAACGGGCTGCTGGAAAAAGCCACGCGAGATCACCGTACGCTGGGTCATGCGGATCGAAGCCCGCGATGGCGGAAAGCAGGTAGGCCGCGTCCTCGACCGTCCTCGCGATGGGTCCCGGAGAATCCATGGAAAAGGAAATCGGAATCACGCCCGAGCGGCTGACGAGCCCCACTGTTGGCTTGAGACCGACGGTAGCAGTGGCCGATGCGGGGCAAACGATCGAGCCGTCGGTCTCGACGCCGACGGCGAGGGGAGCATAGCCAGCGGCGACCGCGACGGCTGAGCCTGAACTCGATCCCCAGGGAGTATAGTCAAGCTGATACGGGTTGCGCGTCTGACCGCCGCGAGGACTCCAGCCGCTCGTTTGGCCGGCTCCTTGGAAATTGCTCCACTCGGTAAGATTCGTCTTGCCAAGGATGATGGCGCCAGCTTGCCTGAGCCGGGTGATCACAAATGCTTCGCGGGTGATCGCATTGGTCAGCAGCGCAAGCGATCCAGCCGTGTTCGCCATGCCATCAACCGTGGCGAAGACATCCTTGACCAGCACAGGGATACCGTGCAGCGGACCGCGATGATTGCCACGGGCGAGATCGCGGTCGCGCACTGCGGCGGCGTCGAATGCGCGAGAATTGATCTCGATCACCGCATGAAGGCCGGTCTCACCTTGGTCGAGGGTGGCGATGCGGTCCAGGCAAGCTTGGACAAGCTCAACCGCGCTGATTTGACGCGCATCCAGCGCCTGCCGCAGTTGCCGAACCGACGCACGCTCAAGGGAGATGTTGGCAGCGCCGCGAGCCACGTCCGGCGTCGCCGCCGGAGATGCCGCTTGCATCACGCCTGGAAAACTCGCTGGGGGTGGCGTGGAGTCCGACAAAACGCCCGCGGTTGGGGTTGGTGATGGCGCCGGCGGGGCCGGTTGATCGTGCAGCGCCCGAGCGGCCAGGACGCTCCCGACACCTGTAGCGTAGAGCGCGCCGCCGAGCAGCAGATGACGACGCGTCACGCGCCGGCGAGTTCCACGGCGATAGCCAACGTTTTGCATGGTCGAATCATACCAACCGGCGGCCTCGCGTTGCGCCCGAGGCATGCCGGATTTGTGCAGAACTGCATCTGGCTCCTGCGGCCGGCGCAGGACGTCCCCATGGCGAGATAGGGTACCGCTTGAGGCGCGAAACGCTAGCGCACTGGGAGAGGCAGATCGTCCTGCTTAGCCCTTCATGCCGCCAGCGGTCAATCCAGCGACGATCTGACGCTGGACGAGGAGCGTCAGAAGCAATACTGGGGCAGTGACGACCAGGGCGGCGGCGGCAAGCTCGCCCCAAACCAATTGCTCAAATGTCAGGATGTTGAAGACCGCCACTGGCAGGGTCCGTGTCTCGCGGCCGGCCAGCACTACCGCGAAGATGAAGTTGTTCCAGGAAAAGATGAAGGACAAGATGGCGGCGACAACCATGCCCGGCCGGGCCAATGGCACAGCGATGTCGCGGAAAGCTGCCCAGATGCCAGCACCATCGACAAGCGCTGCTTCTTCGATTTCGGGATGCAGATCCTCGAAGAATCCCATCATCACCCAGATGGTGATAGGCAGACCAATGATGAGGTGGGTAATGATGAGCGCCCAGAGCGTATTGTTGAGGCCAAGCTCGCGGAAGAGCATGAACCAGGGAATAAGGTAGCTTAGCCCTGGTGTCATGCGCGCAATGAGGACGAAGATGGCCAAGGCGTGAGAGCGCGCTTTGGCGATGCCATAACCAGCCGGAACCCCAAGGAGCAGGGAGAGCAAGGTGGCAACCGTAGCAACGATGATGCTATTGCGCGTATACAGACCAAACGGGCTCTTCTCGAATACGGCCCGGAAGTTTGCGAGCGTCGGATGATGTGGAATGAACACGGGTGGATAGGCCGTGTTCTCAACGTTGGGCTTGAGCGAAAGCGAAAGCATCCAGAGAAAGACGAACAAGACCGGTGACAGGAGAATGAGCAAACAGAGATAAAACCCGCCGCGCTGGAGGAGACGGCGCTGGCGAGCCGTGAGCAGGCCGGTCTGTTGGCGAGGGATGGCGGTCGTTGTTATGCCCATCGTGTCTTTTGCCTCAGCCACAGCAAGGCAAGTGAAAATGCGACGATGATGAGAAAGAACACCAGGACAACCGCCGAGGCGTGCCCGATGCGGAAAAACGCAAATGCTTGGAGGTACAAGTAGATATTGATGGTCTCCGAAGCCGTGCCTGGTCCGCCCTGGGTCATCGTGAAAATGATGTCAAACGATTTCAGAGCGTCAATCATCCGAAGGACAACGGCGACCATAATAAACGGCAGAATCATTGGCAGCGTAATATCGCGAAAGAGCTGAATCTGATTTGCGCCGTCAATCAATGCGGATTCGAGTGGATCAGTTGGCAGCGCGGCCAACCCACCGAGGACGATAAGCATGACCAGTGGTGTCCATTGCCAAGTCTCAACCAGGGCAAGCGTCGGTATCACCGTATCGCGGTCGTAGATCCATCGCGATGGTGGGATGCCAACGAGCGATAGCAGGTAGTTGAGCACGCCAAGCTGTGGGTGGAACATCATCGTCCAGACGAGCGCGATGGCAACGGGAGTAGCCATCATGGGGAGGAGATAGACGGTTCTGAATAGACCGCGCAGGGGAAATTGCTGGTGAAAGAACAACGCGGCGATGGTGCCGAGGACGGTGGGAAAGAGCACCGCCAGAAGCGCATAGACGAATGTGCGGCTCACGGCCTGGTGAAAGCGGTCATCGCGAAGAAGATTGGCATAATTATCAAGACCGACGAAGACTCTCGGTGAGCCGATTTGCCAGTCATGCAGGCTCATATAGAGGGTGTAGATCCACGGGAAGATGATGACGGCGACCGTAGTGGTGATCGCGGGGGCGACGAAGAGGAGGTAGCGCCACCGCCTGGCATAGGATGAAACTGGCTGGCTCCGCTCACGGTGGCGCTTGGCGGACTGACTTGCGACGGGCGCGGATGACATCCCCCTGGACATGATCGGCTTGTCTCCGGAAGTGGCGCGGCCCCGCGCCGGCCGAGGCCCCGCTTGAGAAGACAGCCGGCGCGGGACAAATTGAAGGCGTGACCGCTCTGCCTAACCTTGGAGGCTCTTCTCCAGAATGGGGCGGAACTCCTCAGTCGCTTTCTTGAGCTCCTCGGCTGGATCGGCGCCTTCGATCATGTTCGTCAATGCGATGCCGAAGATGTCGCGGAACTCAGTCACGGGAACGATCTCGGGCAATGATGGCAAGCCGATTTGCCCCGATGCGACAAGGGTATCAACCCACTCTTTGGGTACGACAAGGTTGGCTAGTGCCTCCGGGTCGCTATAAGCGGAGGCTCGTGCCGGAGAACCGGCACCGGCCGCAAGCAAGCGAGCCTGATTGCGCTTGTTCGTCGCCCACAAGCAATAGAAATATGCGGGCCCAGCCTTCTTGGAAGCCGCGGTCACGCCGATGCCATCGCCAAACATGCCGGAGTGGCGCGCGACTGGCCCTGCCGGTTGCAGCCCGTAGCCGACCTTCCCGACCACTTTGGATTGCTCTGGGTTTTCCAGCGGAGTAGCAAAGCCGATGCCGTCGAACCACATCGCAGCGGTGCCCTGCGAGAAAGTCGTCTGGCACTCATTCCAATTGAAGCCAGTGACGCCGGGCGGCGCATACTCGCGCAGGAGCTCCTGGTAATAGCGGGCGGCAGCAATCGCGGCATCGCTCGTGGTTTGCAACTGACCGTTCTCGTCAACCGGCTTGACTTCCCAGCCCTGCATAAAGGAGGTCCACACCGGGACGTTGGCGTTCTTCAGCCCGCGGGCGACAAAGCCGTAGATGCCCTTGTCCGGGTCGTGGAGCGCCTTGGCGGCGGCCACGACTTCATCGAGCGTGTTGGGGAACGTGACGCCCTTATTCGCGAAGATCTCTTTGTTCCAGTACAGGATCCAGTAGTCGGTAAAGAACGGGAGGGTATCCATCCTGCCATCGGGTTGCGTCGAGAAGGCCACCGCGCCCGGCAGGAAATCGGCGAAATCGTAGTCCGGCGGCGTCATGGTGGGGTCGTTGAGGAAGTCTCGCAGATCAAGGAGCCACTTGCCCCGGCCGAAGAGCCCTTTCTGGACGTGCCAGGAGACGACCGTCACATCGAAGCTGGGATTGCCCGACGTGAATTCGATGACCTGCTTCTGCCGTTGCTGCTGCTCTGGGACGACATCGGCATTGACCTTGATGCCAGTCAACTCTTCAAATTCTGACTGGTATTTGACGAGCAGGTCGCTGCGGGAGTTCGTTACTAGCAGAACATAGATCTCTTCGCCCTTGAAGCGTTGCCAATCGAAGTTTGCCGATTCCTGGCGCAGCGCTGCTGCAGCAGGTCTCATGAGAGATGGTGCAGCCAAGCTGGCTGCTGCCGCGCCTGCTGTTGCCCGAAGAACTTGCCGTCGCGAGTACCGACCAACCGTGGCGTTTGCCATCGCTAGCCTCCCGCGTTGAGCGAACCATCCAGCAAACAGGCCATTTGTGCCGCTGACGCGCTTCCCTCACTCAATGGGGTAGCCATTGTGACGTGCGCCGGCGACGTGTGTCAAGCAGCTCTGCGCCCACTTGACAGCCGGACAGTCCGTGCTATCGTTAAACTATCGCTTGGGAGCGCTCCCACAAATCGCAAGGGCATCGTTCTGGCCGGTTGCGGATCGTCCCTGCGAGGAGGCGGCATGAGGCTCGAAGAGATCGCTCGGCTCGCGGGTGTCTCGCGCTCGACCGTGTCACGGGTAGTCAATGGTGACCCCCGGGTCAGCCCAGCCGCACGGCAGCGGGTCGAAGCTGTTATTCGCGCCCAGAACTATCACCCGAACGCGGCGGCGCGCTCCCTCGCCTCCCGGCGGACGCGCATCCTTGGCTTGCTGATCCCTCATGCCGTCGGCAAGCTCTTTCGCGATCCCTTCTTCCCTGTCCTGATCGAGGGAGTGGTGCAGGCCTGCAACGAGGCGGATCACAACGTCGCCCTGATGATGGAAACGACCGAGGGCGGCGCAACCTCCGATCGCGTCTACCAGCGCGTCATCCGCGGGCGCCACGTGGACGGCGTCATCATTGCATCCAGTGTGGTGGAGGATCCGATCATCACTCGCCTTCAGGATGACGGGTTTCCCTTTGTGCTGGTGGGCCGCCATCCGCAGCATCAGGTCAGCTTCGTAGATGTGGATAACCGCGGCGGTGCCCATGCGGCGGTGACGCATCTGCTCGGGCACGGTCGCCGGCGCATCGGGATCATCACCGGTCCGCGCAATATGATCGCCTCGATCGACCGCTACGCCGGCTACGTCACCGCCTTGCAAGAGGCCGGCTTCCTGCCCGAGCCGGCGCTGACCGTGGCGAGCGATTTCACCCGGCGCGGCGGCTATCAGGCCATGCAGCAATTGCTGGCGGCCCCGGGCGGCCCACCGGATGGAGTGTTTGTCGCCAGCGATGCCATGGCCTCAGGCGCTCTCCAAGCACTGCGCGATGCCAACCTGTGCGTGCCAGACGACGTGGCCATTGTCGGCTTTGATGGTCTGGAGGAGACGCTGGTTTCCCGGCCGGTGCTGTCGACGGTTGTTCAGCCGATCGTGGAGGCAGGGCGAGAAGCCGTGCTCGCGCTGCTGGAACTGATGGAGTATCCGGAACGTGCGCCCTTGCAGCGCGTGTTGCCGACCCATCTGGTGGTGCGGCAGTCCTGTGGCTGCATGCCGGTGCATTCGGATGAACAGAAAGGAGGTGCTGCACCGAGTGCGTCGCCGGTCGAAGCCGCGCTGGCGTAAGCGCCAGGGCTTGCTTCGCACACAGGGGTCGCCGCTTTTCAGGCGACAGGGATGAATCGGGCCGCGAGTCGGCAACGGCAAGGAGTGGAAACAACGATGTCTTCCCCAACATCCCTTTTCGGTCCACACAGCCGGCGCGCATTTCTCGGGCGGGCCGGTGCACTTGGCGCCATTGCGGTGGGAACCCACTGGTCCACACGGCTTGGTCCGGTAACGGCACGGGCACAAGAGATGCTGCGGACCGAGACGCTCTACGTGGCCGGCTGGCAGTGGGGTCCGCCCAATACGTTCAACCCCCTCAATCCCAACCGTGCCTGGCCTGCCGGTCCCGATAGCCAGCATATCTACGAAACCCTCTTCGCTTTCAACCTCCTCACCGGTGAGACGGAGCCACTGCTCGCCCAAGAGATGCAGTGGCCAGATCCGCAGACCGTGGTGGTCAAGCTCCGGCCAGAGGCGAAGTTTTCCGACGGCACGCCGCTGACCTCTGCCGATGTCGTCTACTCCTACGAGCTACCCAAGCGTCACGATGGTATTTACTACAGCGACCTCTGGGACTACGTCGCCAGCGTCGAAGCCACCGACGATCACACCGTCACGATTAAGCTGAACCCCGACCGGCTCAACCCCGGCATGGTCAAGCATCACCTGTGCGAGGACTACATCCTACCCAAGCACATCTGGGAGCAGCGCGAGACCTCCGGTGAGGCGCTCATCGACATCATTGATGTCGAGCCGGTGGGCTCCGGCCCGTACAAGGTGCTCGATGCGTCTACCGAGCGCGTCGCTCTCGTCCGCGACGACAATTACTGGGGCGCGCAAGTGCTCGGCATGCCTGCGCCGAAGTACATCATTCATCCCATCTTCGACAGCAACGATAACGCGAACCTGGCCTTCTCCCAGGGCGACATTGATCTTTCGCAGACGTTCCTCCCGCAAATCTGGCAGCTTTGGGAACAAAAGGGACAACCAGTTGGCACCTGGTTCAAGAATGAGCCGTATCATCTGCCGGGCTCGATTCCGCTGTTGTTCGTCAATGTCAATCGCAAGCCGCTCGACGATCCGCGAGTTCGGCGCGCGCTGGCCTATTCGATCAACTATCAGCAGATCGCGGCCACGGCGATGTCCCGCTATTCAATTCCCGCCTATTCCAGCCTGATCATCCCGGAAGGCGGCGAGAAGAAGTTCTTCAATGCCGATCTCGTCGCTCAGAAGGGCTGGACCTACGATCCAGAAAAGGCCAAGGCGATTCTGGAGCAGGAAGTTGGCGCCAAGAAGGACGGCGATGTCTATGTGCTGCCGGACGGCACCCGGCTGGGGCCCTTCACGGCACACTGTCCCTATGGGTGGACCGACTGGCAGACGGCAATCGAGCTCGTGGCGCAAGGTGCGCGCGAGGTCGGCTTCGATGTCAAGACCGACTTCCCCGAGGCTCCAGTGGTGACGACACGCAACCAGGCGGGCGACTTCGATCTCGCGCTCTGGTTCGTCGCCGGGATCAGCGCCGCCGGGCCATGGCGCCGCTTCCGCGATGTGCTGGACAACCGGGGCGTGCCCGAACTCGGCCAGCCCGCGTTCTGGAATTTCAACCGCTACAAGAACGACGCGGTCGGTCCCCTGCTCGATCAGGCCGCGCAAGCGGACGAAGCCGGGCAGATCGAGCTCTACCAAGAGCTGGACGCGATCTTTATGCAGGACGTGCCAGCGATTCCGCTCATGTACCGGCCGGATGAGTTCTACGAATACAACGAGACGCACTGGACCGGGTTCCCGAACGCGGACAACCCAACGGGACCGCCGCAGCAGCAAGGAGCTGGCATCAAGATTCTGTACAGCCTGAAGCCGAAGGGATAACGCCGGGCGCGAGGGTGGCCGCCATGGCGGTCACCCTCCTCCCTTCTGCGCACGTGTCGCTCCTGCCGGGGCGATGCGCTAAACTTTGTAAAGACTCAGAGCCGCGTCGATCGCAAGCTGTTCTCTCAGCAGAGAATGGCACATTGGGCAAGGTTGCCCCGGCCGCGTGGAGTCGGTGATGACGAAATTTCAGCGCTACCTCCTCCTGAAAACCATCTGGTTTTCGCTGGCGTTTGTCGCTGCGCTGGCCGCGAATTTCTTCCTGCCTCGCCTGATCCCCGGCAATCCGGTCGACGCGATCGTCGCCAGGCTCGCTGCCGGTGGCACCGAGGCGCGCGCGCTTCAGCGCGTTCATGAAACGTTTGTCCGCGAATTTCAACTCGATCAGCCGGCGTGGAAGCAATTTCTTACCTACCTTGGCAATCTGGCGCGTGGCGATCTTGGCACGTCATTTGCGATCTACCCGGCGCCGGTCAGTGGCTTGATCGCCGATGCGCTGCCGTGGACGATTGCGCTTCAATTGCCAGCGATTCTGGTGGGATGGACGATCGGGAATATCCTGGGAGCGCTAGCTGCCTACCGGGGCGGCTGGTTCGACCGCGGCGCGTTCGTGATCTCGCTCTTCGTCTCCGCCGTACCCTATTACTGCCTGGCCATTCTGCTGCTCTACGGCCTGACGGTGCACTGGTCAATATTTCCCTCGAGCGGCGGCTACTCCTATAACCGCTCACCCGACTGGAGTTGGGCATTCTTCCAAGACGCGCTGCACCACTACTGGCTGCCGTTCCTTTCCCTCGTGCTCATCTTCATTGGCGGCCAGGCGGTCGGCATGCGCTCGATGGCGATCTACGAACTTGGCAGCGACTATGTGGGCTTCGCGCGCAGCTTGGGCGTGCCCGACCGCCGCGTCGTCGGCTATGTATTTCGCAACGCCATGTTGCCCCAGGTGACTGGATTGGCACTGTCCATCGGCGTGCTGGCCGGCGGCGCGTTGATCACCGAGGTGGTCTTCTCCTATCCCGGGATCGGCACGGTGCTCTTTAGCGCCATTCGCCAAAACGACTATCCCGTCATTCAGGGAGTGACGTTGATCGTCTTGATTATGGTTCTGCTTTCGAACTTTCTCGTCGATATCGCCTATGGCCTGATCGACCCGAGGATTCGGGCAGCCCAAGCCGGTGAGCGATAGGAGCAGCCATGACCGCGGCCGTCCCTCATGAGCAGCATGAGCGGTGGACATCGACGCAGGTGAGCGGGCGGCTCACGAGGTTGCGTCTTGGCTTAGCTGTTCCTGGTGGGCGCTTCCGTTTCAGCGTTGGTCTCCTTGGCGTCATTGTCGCCTTTGCGGTGCTTGGTCCAATCGTGCTCAACCGCGACAATCCGCTTAAGATCGTCGGTGGCCTCTACGATCCCCCTTCCAGCAATGCCTGGCTTGGTACCGACAATTTCGGTCGCGATGTCTTTACCCAGCTTATGTATGGGACACGAACGTCGCTCATCATCGGTTGCCTGGCTGGGGCAGTCGCGACCGCGATTGGGGTCGTGCTGGGCACGGTCGCCGGATTTCGCGGCGGGTTCGTGGAAGAAGCCCTGATGGGCTTGACGAACGTCATTATCACTATTCCCTCAATCGTGGTGCTCATCCTCCTTTCGATCGCGGTCGGCAACCGCTCGATCCTGACCATGGCGCTGATCATTGGGGTGACGAGCTGGCCGTGGACCGCTCGGGCGGTGCGGGCGCAGACGAGTAGCCTACGGACGCGGGAGCATGTGGACATCGCGCGCATCTGCGGCGCTGGCACATTCTCCCTTATCCTCTGGGAAATTCTGCCCTTTATGCTCTCCTACGTGGTCCTGGCGTTCGTCCTGCAGATGGCCAGCGGCATTCTGCAAGAGGCGGCGCTGAGCTTACTGGGACTCGGCCCAGGCGACAGCACAATTTCCCTCGGGATCATGCTCCACTGGTCGCTGCGGTGGGAATCAGTGCGGACCGGGGCCTGGTGGGCGTTCGTTCCACCGACCGTCCTGCTGACCATTATCGCCTTCTCCCTCTTGCTGCTGCAGTCGAGCATGGATGAGATCTTCAATCCGCGATTGCGGAGGAGATGACGGGACCGATGTGGGTCGCTGATGTGCACGCCGCGTATAGCACTGCCTCAGGGGATGAGATCCGCGCCGTTGATGGCGTTTCGTTCGACGTGCGCGAGGGAGAGGTGCTCGGGATCGTCGGTGAGTCCGGATGTGGCAAATCGACGCTGGCTTCGCTGCTGGCGCTGATCCCGCCGCGCACGCTGCGGATGCACGCGGGGAGCTTCGGCATCGATAGCTTTACGGTCACGGCAGCCACGATCCACGCGGTGCCGCGCGAGTGGCGAGGGAAGGTGGTCGCGCTTCTGCCCCAGCGAGCGATGAACTCGCTCAATCCCACCGCGCGGATCGGTGATTTGGCGTTCGACGTGATTCGAGCGCATGAATCCCGCGTAACACGGCGCGCGGCGCTGGACCGGGCGCGGCAACGGCTGGAACAGTTGGCATTGCCCCCCAGGGTGCTCGACAGCTATCCACACCAGTTGAGCGGAGGCATGCGCCAGCGTGTAGTGACGGTGCTCTCGACCTTGCTCAACCCGAAGGTGCTGATCGCGGATGAGCCAACATCGGCACTCGATGTTTCCTCTCAGAAGGCCTTGGTCCTCCTGCTGCAGCGCCTTTTGGCCGAGCGGTTTATTTCGCGCATCATTTTTATCACGCATGATTTACCACTGCTCAGCAATATTGCCGATCGCATCGCGGTGTTCTACGCTGGGAAGATTGTGGAAATCGGACCGACGCGGCAGATCGTCGACCAGCCTGAGCATCCCTACACACGGGCGCTGATCACCTCGACACTCGTTCCCGAGCCGCACGTTCGCTTCCAGCGGCTGGAGGGATTGCCCGGAGCGCCGCCCGATCTGCGGCAGCCGCCATCCGGGTGCCGGTTCCACCCTCGATGCCAGCATGCGATGGAGATCTGTGCACGACAGGAGCCACCACTGACTGGGGATGAGCGACGCTTCGTCGCGTGCTGGTGGGTGCACGCGCAACATCAGGGGGCGGTCCAGGGAGTAACGCATGAGTCTCGCACCATCAGCAGCCCTGCTTGAAGCGCGGGAGCTGACCCGCATCTTTGGCCAAGGTTCGCAGGCCGTTCACGCCGTCAATCGGGTCTCGTTCTCGGTGCGGCCGGGAGAAATCGTCGCCATCGTTGGGGAGAGCGGCAGTGGCAAATCGACGCTGGCGCGTCTTCTTCTCCGGCTGCTTGATCCAACGTCTGGCCAGCTCTTTTTCGAGGGGCGTGAGGTGACGAGGCTGCGCGGGGCGAGCGCGCTTCGCCCCTACTGGCGCCGGGTGCAGGGCGTGTTTCAAGATCCTTTCGCCTCCTTCAACCAGTTCTACTCTGTCGGGCGCGTCCTCACGAAGACGCTAGGGCTCATGGACGGCGCGAATCTGACACATGAGGAACGGCGGGCGCGGTTGTCGAGCGTGCTGCGCAATGTTGGACTCGACCCGGATGATGTCCTGCCAAAGTGGCCGCACCAGTTGTCTGGTGGCCAATTGCAGCGGGTGATGATCGCTCGCGCCCTGATGGTCGAGCCAGCGGTCCTGATCGCGGACGAATCGACCTCGATGCTCGATGCCTCGCTGCGCGTCACCATCCTCAATCTGCTGCGCGACCTGCGCGACCGCTACCGCATGGCCATTCTGTTTATCACGCACGACATCGGCCAGGCGTATTACATGAGTGATCGCATCCTCGTCATGTATAAAGGGGAGCTTGTTGAGCAAGGCCCGGTCGAGGTCGTGCTCGGGGCGCCCCAGCACCCCTATACGCGGCTATTGATGGCGGACGTGCCGCGGTTGCATGGGTGGGGAGCCAAGGCTGAAGCAGGGGCTATGGCCGTGCCACGAGCCGATGGTGTGGCGCCAGCAGCATCGACCAGCACGCTCCTCGGTCAGCCGTGATGGCCTGAGTGGCCAGTCGTCGATATCCAGCGGCAGAGCCTTCGTGCGCCTGCTGACCTGGGGTGAAGCAAACACAGGGGAAGGGAGTGAGGATGCCGATCCGTTTTGGGCTCATTGGCTGTGGAGATGTCGCGTTTCGCACATATATCCCAGGGATTCAAGCCGTCTCGGAGTGGGCAACCGTGGTTGCTACCTTCGACCCCGTCCCGGAGCGCGCGGAGCGAGCGGCCTCCCTCTTTCCGGGAGCCATGGCGTACACCTCGTACGACGACTTCCTGCAGCACCGGGACATGGATGGGGTGTTCAACCTGACGCCAGCGCCGCTGCATTATGCCACCACGACGCGGGCGCTGGACGCCGGTCTCCATGTGTTTTCCGAAAAGCCGCTTGCCTCGACGGTTGAGGAGGGGAAAGCGCTGATCGCGCAGGCCAAGCGGTTAGGTCGCTACCTCCTCTGTGCGCCGGCCGTGATGGCGACCGGGCGATTTCGCTGGCTCAAGCAGGAGCTTGCCGCCGGGCGGATCGGCCGGCCGCACCTGGCAACGGGCCAGATGGCGAATCTGGGGCCGGCGGCCTGGCTTGAGTACACCGGGGATCCTGCGGTGTTTTACTCGAAAAGCGTCGGCCCGCTCCTAGATACAGGTGTCTACGTGCTCCACGCCATCACCGGCTTGCTTGGCCCAGCGCGCCGGGTTGAGGCGTTCGGGGGCATCGCCATCCCGGAGCGAACGGTGCTCATTGAGCGACTGGCGGGGCAAACGATTCGCGTCGAGTCGAACGATGTGATGCTCGTGCACCTCGATTTTGGTGAAAACCGGTTCGCGCAGGTTCTTTCCAGCTTTGCGGTGCCACGGAGCAAGGCGCCCGCCATGGAGGTCTATGGCCCCCACGGAACGGTGTCCATCGCCATGGAGCGCTGGTATGAGGCGAACGGCCCAGTCGACCTCTTCTTGCTTGACAAAGGATGGCAGAACGAGGTCTGTCCGCCACCATCGCCGGCGCCGTCCTCCGATCACTTGATCGGTAGCGGACCGGCGCATTTCGTGGCCGTGCTGCGAGACGAAGAGGCGCCGATCTTGACCGCGGAGCACGCGTTGCACGTACTCGACATCATGCTCAAGGCGCAGCAATCGGCGCAGGAGGGCCGGGCGCTTGATCTTGAGCCGGTCGCAGACGGCAGGCTTGCCTGACTCGCCTGCGACAGAGTGGGACCCTGCTGGCGCGCCGTCGCCGGATCATGAACGGGCGGCACCCGGCACCCGTCATTTCGGGCGCAGCGAGATCGTGTCGTGCAGGGAATCGATCGTCGCCGTTGCTCGGCTATCGTTCGATCGTCACCGTTGCGCATCATCCCCTATCACCCGTCATCCTGTTCGCGGTAGCACGTGAGCGCGGAGCGAGGGATCTCTCTGGGTCTCGGGCAGGGCGCCTCATGCCCGCATCTAGCCCTCGGCCGCAGGGGTTCGGCATGGACGGGAGAGATTCCTCGGCTTCGCCTCGGAATGACGAGGGCTTAGCTCAGAATGACAGGGGTGCGCTCGGAATCACGGGGAGCGCAAGAGATTCCTCGCTGCGCTCGGAATGACGGAGTGGTGGGTGCGCTAGTCGAAAGGGGATGCCAACACGATCATCCCGTTCGCGATCACGCGGGAGTGCGCAGCGCGGGATCGCTGCGCGAGCGCTCAGGTTTCAGCGATCAGCCATCAGGATGCGACGCTGCGGTGGTGCACCGATGGCTAACGGCTGACTGCTCCTCTCGAGAGATCCCTTGCTGCACTCGGAATGACGGGGGTGCTGGGGGCTCCCGCGCGCACCCACCTCCATACCGGGCAGCGTCACTCGCCGGGTACCGGGTGGGCAGATGGTGAGCACTCGCTCGGGTTTCGTGACCCGTGACCCGGGGACTGCGGCGTGCGGGGTGGGAGCGCGCCGGGGCGGATGCTGCGTCGGGCGCGAGCGCGTCCAGAAGGGACGTTCGTTCATAGAACGATGTGGACACGCACGGCGAGCTTCGACGTGGGCGTCAAGCTATGGCCACCTGCTTCTGGTGCACGTCCTTGAGCGACAGCACCGAAAAAGCGTAACCGGTCACGCTGGTCGAGGTCATCTCGCGGGCTAGAGCAACCGCCGGTGATCAGCGAAAGATGCGCGTCAGGATATCGGTCGGCTTGAACGCATTGACCGGGTTCTGGTCCTGCGGGCACGCGGTCACGCCGATGATCGTATCCATGAGCGCTCTCAGGATCACGAAGTCGTTGCGCTCGGCCAGCGATTCGCGAATCTCCAATTCACCCCGCTGAAGGATCGAAACGTTCATGAACCAATTGATCGGATCGGGGATGCGATCGAAGTCGATCCCGTAGGGCGCGAGCGCCATCGCCAGCGCCGCTTTGCAGCTTGGGTGATCGTCCAGGCCGAAGTCGTCCTTGTACCTCCGCGGGTCGCAGGCCGCGAACAACATGTCATGGCGCCCGACGCTATCCTCGACGAGTTCGAACATCGGGTTGCGACGGTTCGAATAGATCGCCATCCCTTTTTGGAGCATGATCGAGCTATTTTTCGAGCGCGTGACGCCCGTGGAAAGGTGTTCGGCAGGATCGGCAGCGTTGAAGGCGACGAAGTCGGAGACCTGCTTCCCTTCCACCGTGATAATCTGGATGAGCTGGCCAGCTTGAACCTCGGCGCCGAACGCTTCCCCTGGTTTAATCTGTCGCGCTTTAATGGCCATGCGGCCAAGGAGCACCTGACTCACGCACGTCCTCTTTCTACCCGAACAGGCATAGCATCACCGGCTAGTTGCACGGTGGCTCGGAGCGCGTGAAATGATACCGTAGCGGTCATCAGTGTGTTTTCAAGCGAGAAAGAGGCAGTGACCAGCAAGATTGTCAGCCGGGCCCGGCGCGCGGTCACAAACGCCGGTCAACTCAGTGAATCCGGAGACGTGCGTTCCGTGGCCCTCTTGGCACTCAAGCTCGGCTTGACCGCGTTCGGTGGTCCGGCGGCACACATCGCGATGCTGCGGCACGAGGTCGTTGAGCGTCGCCGCTGGCTCACCGATGGGCATTTCCTCGACTTGCTCGGAGCGACCAACCTGATCCCTGGCCCGAATTCTACCGAGGTGGTAATGCACGTGGGCCACGAGCGGGCCGGGCGGTGGGGGTTGATCATCGCCGGCGTCTGCTTTATCGCCCCAGCGGCGTTGCTGACGCTCGTGTTCGCCTGGCTCTACGTGCGCTTTGGCGCCACGCCGGTTGGAAGCTGGCTCCTCTATGGCATCAAGCCGGCAGTGGTCGCCATCGTGGCGCAGGCACTGTGGCGGCTCAGCGCCGTCGCGATCAAGGGCAAGATCCACGTGTTTGGCGCGACGGTAGTGGTCGTCCTCTACCTTCTCGGGATCAACGAGCTCGCGCTGCTCTTTGGCGGCGCGGCCGCGCTCTTCATGATTCGGCGCATCGCCGCTGAATACCGGGCAGGAACCTGGTCGTTCGCGCTTGCGGGTCCCGTTCTTCCTACGGTGCTGTTGCCACTAGCAGCGGTGGCGGCAGGAGTACCCTATTCCGGGCTGCGGTTGTTCCTGACCTTCCTCAAGATCGGGGCTACCCTCTACGGATCGGGCTATGTCTTGCTCGCCTTCCTGCATAACGACTTTGTCGTTCGTTACCGATGGCTGACGGACGACCAATTGCTCGACGCGGTCGCGGTCGGCAATGTCACGCCGGGGCCGGTCTTTTCGACCGCCACGTTCATCGGCTACGTGGTAGGAGGATGGCTCGGGGCAATTCTGGCGACGATTGGCATTTTCCTTCCAGCATTCTGCTTCGTCGGCCTGACTCATCCGCTCATTCGGCGCATGCGCCAGCAGCCCGCCCTGGGGCAACTCCTGGATGATGTCAACGTCGCCGCGCTTGGCCTGATGGCGGCTGTAACACTCCGTCTGGGCGAGGAAGCCATCGTTGACGTGCCGACAGCGGTGATTGCGCTCGTGTGCGTCGCGCTCCTCTGGCGGCGTCCAGTGAATTCGGTATGGCTCATTGCTGGCGGGGCCGTGCTCGGCATGGTGCGGTACCTCGTGGGCTAGCGTGGATGCGCCTACATTGCTTCGTACGACATGCCGGCGCACGCGCGAGCGCCGCTGTTCGGCAAACGGGACTATCTGGTCACACCCCTCGTGCGCAATCCGGGCTAGTATGGCGAGGGACGGTCAGCGACGGCTGTCCGCCTAACAAGCAGCGCAAACTGGGCGCTTGGATGCGCGTCTGCCTCGCGAACTCGGTACGGGGAGCTCTCGAACGATGCATGATGACACGGGTGCTGCTGCACAACGCCAGCTCCGGTTCTTCCGGTGGATGACGGCGATTGGGCTGGCCTTGGCAATCGTGGCCTCGGTGGCCGGGCAGGCCGGATTTGCCGCCAAGAAGGGTAAGGTCATTACGCTTGGCGAGAGTCTTTCCGATGCTCAGCGCCAGGAAATGCTCGATTTCTTCAAAAAGGGACCGAATGATAAGGTTTACACGATCACTGAGGCCGAGACGAACGAGGCCATGAAGGGCATTCTCGACGACATCGGCCAAGGGGTGACGGGAGCTTACTCGTCAACAGCGCTCAGCTGCCGCGATTTGGGAGAGGGCTTGGAAGTCCAAACTCGCAACATCTCGCTCGTGACTCCCAGCATGTACGCGATGGCGCTGGTGACAGCAGGCATCGGCGATGCCACGCTGGTCGTTTCTGGTCCCTACGATTCGAGCGCGCTCGGCACGACGGCGCTGGCCGGTGTCTTCAAGACTTGGGATCTGGCGCCCTGCGCAAGCGGCAACACATCCAAGGAGCGGCAGCGGCTTGCGCTCGAAGAGCTCGCGCTCACGGCCGAAATCGGGCAGGCGATAAGCAGCTTCCCCGGTGCGACCGATGGGGTGCAGCCGGCAGCCAATGTGATCCTTGAAACTCAGAAGACGATCGTCATTGACGGACTGAAGAAGAAAAGCGATATCGACGCCGCGCTCAGAGCTCAGGAAACTGCCGCCGGCATTGCCTTTCCGGAAGACAAGCGGGCCCAGCTTATTGATCTGTTCGTCCGGCTCGCGAAGGCTGATATCGACTGGAGCACCTTCTCCGCCGGTTGGACGATTACGTACAACGAGGACAACACGCGGATCACCATGACAGGCGAGGGCATCGCAATCCGGCGTGCCCGGCAAACGGCGACCGCGCAGGCAGCGGCCGCAAAGACGGCAACGGCCGAAGCCCGGCGGGCGCTCACTGCCACGGCTGAGGCCGAGGCGGCCCTGACTGCCACGGCGCAAGCCGCAGCGGCGACTCAGCAGGCAATCGCGGCAATGACGGCGACTGCCGCAGCACAGCCGACTGCGACGCCGCCGCCACTGCCGACGCCGACTCCCGCACCATTCGCTGTCACCGGAACGATCTCGCGCGTCGATGGGGATCAGCTCACCATCAAGCCAGTTGGTCGCCAGGATCCCGTAACGTACACGGTCGATGCCGATGCAAGAGTCACCCGCGACGGGAAGGCTTCCGAGCTCGGAGCGCTGGTCAAGGGTGATTCCGCGACCTTGACGGTTGATGGCAACACGCAACAGGTGCGGGAAATCGTCGCGACGGCAGCGCCAGTCAGCGTTCTGGCAAGGATGGCGAAGCTCTGGTGGCTGGTACCAGCGCTGGGACTTCTCGGAGGATTGATCGTCGTGCGCGGCAAGATCGATCGCGATCCCTTCGTGGTCAAGCGCATAGCCGCGGCCTGAGTGGAAGACCGGAGGTGAGCGATGCGCCTATTGTCTGGGCCGTCAACGCCCCAGGGGGCGAAGTCACAAGGGACAGCAAAACAAAAGCGCCGGATGCAGGACGACAGTCCGGGGATTCCGCCCGAGCTGCTCTTGCGGCGCGATCATAACATTCGCTACGAGCGGAACGGCGCGGTCTACGCTACCGACGGCAAAGTTGGCACGCTCAAGAAAGTCGTCGTCAACGACATATCTGGTGAGGTTGAGGATCTCGTCATTGCGGTTGATGGAGAGCAGCGCTGGGTGCTGCTGCCGCCAGAGCTCGTGGATAAAACAGCCGGAAGCGCAGTCTTCCTGACGATCAACCGGATTCAGTTCGCTGAGCGGGTCGCGAGCGCACTTGAGTTTGATAAGAAGCAATTTGCGCGTGTCGATCCCAAGGTATTGCTGAAGAGCCAGCGCTCAGGGGCGCATAACCCGCGCCGGGCTGTTTCGAACGCGGGGAAGGATTTCGTTGAGACGCCGAGTGTCTCACCGCTCAGCCGTTTGCAACGCAAGTCCGATACGATGGCAGCAGATTAGCTCGGATGCTTCCTGCCATTGGAATTTCCTCGCATCCGGAGGGCAATCATGTGGGTAGGAGCGCGGGCCTCAAGGCCCGCGCTTCGGCCCTGCTCAACAGGTACGGCGCGTGGCACGTATTTGCCAGAGCTCAGCGCTTGCGCAGTGCCGCCAGCGCATCGTCAATCGCGGCAAGCGCCCGCGTATATGCGGCCTTGAGCGCGATGATATCCTCCGCTCGAGCCACGAGATCGAGCATCACATCGAGATCACGCGGGTGGGCACGAGCGCGCTCTGCGACCTCGCCCAGCGTGTCAAACGTGGCGCGCTTCATGGCAAGCTCTTCGCGGGCTGCCTCCAATCCAGCGGCGACAGCCTCTGGATCAACCACCACCGTGCCGCGTGCCGCTAGTTGCGGCAACAACGCCCGCAGTTGATCCAACAGCTCTTCAGCACGTTGGAGTAGCTCGCCGGCTTCGGCCACACCAGCTTCGCCCAATGCAACAGCCTCGTGTCGCTGCCGCAACGCGGTTACTTCTGCCACGGTTTCCTCCCACAGGGATCGCTCACTCACCGGTGGCGCCTCGAACTCTTCCCCTGCGGGTACGTGCGACTCCCAAGCCGGCACCTCCTCAGGTGCCGGGGCCGCCTCAACGGCCTCCGGGGCGGCATCCGCCGCAGGAGCCTCCGCTTCCTGGGGGAGCACCTCTGGTGCGGATGCGGAAGCCGCCTCAGCCGCCGCTGCCTCCACACCGGCCGGCGTAGCCTCGCTTTCTTGAGGCATGGTAGGTGCACTTGGCGTTTCGGCCGGTGCCTCACCAGGCTGTGTTGACTTCCACCATGGCGCAACCGTCGAGGTCGTCGCAAACGGCGACCGTCCCACCGCTGGCGGCTGCTCCGGCGGGGCCTGCTCTGGAAGGCGAAATCCACAGCTTGTGCAGAACCTCGCGCCAGGGCGCACCGTTTGTCCACAATTTGGGCATCGATCAACCATTAGGTCTCTCCTCTCCGTCTCTTCGGGCGCTCCGCCGTTCGATCGCTTCGGCTCAAGCATGCGCCTACGGTTGGTTTGCCACAAGGACGCTCGGATCGTGGTGTAAGTATGGCATGATTGTGACCCTCACCAGTGTCACCCCTGATAGGCAATGCCATCAACGATGCTGTTGCGAATGCCAGCAATGGACGTTGTTTGTGCTGGGGCTGCTGGATCCCGGAACGAGCGTCGAGCGCCAGACTCTCTCCGAGTTATCGGCTTTACGTCTGCTCGTTCGTTGTGCGGGTGTGCTGCAAGGCCAGAAGGGAGTCAGCGCCATGCTCCAAGATCAGGCCGGACCTCCAGCACTGACTGACGCCATTCAATTTTCAGGTCAGTTGATGTCGTCGCTGGTAGTCGCAGTTCAGCGCGTGGGAATCTCAACCGCGTCTGAGCGCTTCGAGCGCTGGCCGCGGCCACGAGCCGGACATTCGCGCAGCGCGTCCGATCCTTTCCACCGCTCCAGTCCCTGAGACGATATCGGCTTGTGCAATCATCGCCGCTTGCCAGCAACCGGCGATGACGAGGTCCGAATGCTTCACGCCTATCGCGGTGTTGCCTTCGGCGGGCCAGGTGGCGCCGTGCCAACCAGCGTCAATAGTGGACACCGCTTGCAGCCTCTGCCGCCAGATTTGTGACCTCAGCGCTAGCCGCTAAGGGCCAGGACGAATCATGGACTGCTAGCTCGGCGTGCCAATTTTGCGACCTTCTCAAGAAATACCAACACATCGAATGGCTTTTCCAACCAAGCGTCCGCGCCCACTCGTGCTGCCTTTTCTTGTGCTCGGCCATCGGCCGTGAGCACCAGGATGGATGTGGTTTTGCGCCAGCCCCGGCGTTCCAGCTCACTGGCAAAGCCAAAGCCGTCCAGGCGGGGCATCATCAGATCGAGAACCACGACACTTGTGGTGCCTGTCTCAAAGCGCTCGATGCCCTCGATGCCGTCGGATGCGGTTGCCACGTCATAGCCATCGAGCTCCAGGAGTTGCCGGAGTGTCTCGCGCAGGCCCATATCGTCTTCAATGATGAGAACCTGCTCAGGCATTGATCGGCGTCACATCAGGGGCTAGTGGCAAGGTGACCAGCGCCGTTGTGCCACGACCGGGCTGGCTGGTCAAAGAAATGCGTCCATCGTGGGCCTCGACGATGACGCGCGCCAAATAGAGCTGAAGACCGAGGCCCGGATGATTGGCGACTGAGACGTTTGAGGCTCGTGTAAAGGGCGCAGTTACCTTTGTGAGGTCCTGTTCGGGGAGACCGATGCCTCGATCGATGATGCGTACCTGCGCTACCTCATCACCTCGTGCTACGACAACGTCAACAATACTATCAGGCGGTGAGTAGTTGAGCGCGTCGGCAATGAGGTGATCGAGCGCTTGACCGAGACGGTCGCTGTCGGCCATGACAGGCACCGGGTCCGTCAGTGTGCTACATCGCAAGCGCATGGCGCCGGCGCTGGTGATGGCTCGGTGACGGTTTCGAGCGACAGCCGCGTGTGTGATGCGGTTGAGGTCGTCCCGAGCGACAGCAAGGTGCAACTGTTGACCTTGCAGGCGTACGACGTCGAGGAGATTCCGGCTGAGGAGCGCGAGCCGGTCCACCTCTTGGACCAAGGTGTTCAGCCGGTCACGGAGATCCGCCTTGTCGATTGCCTCCTGGCGCTCAAGTGTGAGCAATAAGAGTTGAGTCATTCCCTTGACCGTCGCGATTGGCGTGCGGATCTCGGGGGAGGCGGCCGTGAGGAATTCGTCTTTCAGGCGCTCGGCTTGCCGCTCATGTGTGACATCACGGGCGATGATCAGCGTTGCTTGGATGTGCCCGACCTCATCCCGGATCGGTCCCCCGCTCAGGAGTACATCTCGCCAGGCGCCGGACCGGTGCAGGCCGCGAGGAGGAAAGCCTGCCAGCCGCTCTCCCGCCGTGAGGCGCTGGCCAAGCTGCTCGATGGTGTCTTGATCATCCGGGTGGACAAGGCTGACAAAACGGTTGCCGGCGAGTTCCGCGCCCTCGATGCACAGCAGATCCCGCCATTGGGCGTTTGCGAACTCGATGCGGCCATCAAGGCGCACGACGGTGATCGCTTCGGCAGCGGCGTGGATAATTCCTTCCCATCGGGACTGCATATCACTAAGTTCTGACCGCAACGTGCGTAATCGGTCCATGAGGTGTAACTGCTCGCCAATATCCGGACTTGCGCCATCTACGTCTGGGTAATACTCCCGGCCGACGCTCGCTTCAGCCTCCGACGTTCGTTGGATGTGAACGGTGACAAAGCACCCATCGTCACCCAAGGCAATGCGCTTATGGAGCACGACTTTTGCATAGCCAAAATTCCTTGCCGCAATGCCGCCGAAAACCGCGCTGGTCATGAAGCAGAGCGACGGAGACTGACGAACAAACGCGTCAGATGGACTTGATGTCGTGCGAACTACGACCTTCTCAGCCGATTTAGACACCAAAGAGAAATTCCCTTGGATCTTTTGCTTGAGGTCGACGATAACGTGTGCGTATTCGTTGAGCGTGAAGGGACGCTCGATGCCCCAGAATCGCTTATATTCGGCTTCGATCGCCGCGCCCATGGAAAGGCCGACGTTCATGATGTAAGCGCCGGCGACATCGCTGCCAAGCACGCCTTCATTCAGGTGGCCAAGACTCGCGATGAACCGCCGCATGAACAGGTCGCGATCCAGGGCGATTGGGGTGGCGAAGCCAGTGTCACTGGTCATGCACGTCGTTCCCTGCATGCCGGTAGCCATCGGCACAATCTACTTGCCAGGCATAGTCAATTCTTCTGCGGAGCCAGTGTCGCCTCGGAACAGAAGTGAACCGGTTAGGACAAGAGTTGGCAAAATCCGTGCCAGCGGTTCAGCGATGTGAGGAGCTTGCCACTATTGAAAACCGTGGCCTGTCGGTACCAACGACACCAAGGTGGGATGATGGTAACCGCCTCGGGGTCGATGCACTGGAGGAGAGGAGCGGCATGCAGCCAAGCGCTGGTGACGGCGCCGTCTCAGCCGGCTGCCTGACCAGCATTATCTGGCGGCCACCTTGCACCGCGTCGGTGCGGTTCTTGAGCTGGCGTCCTTGAGCGGATCGTCGCGGCATGGCTGGAGCCGAGCGGGGTAAAGGCAAGACGGTGCGCGGCGGTCACCCGGGGGTGAGCCCAGCCGGCCTAGGGGTGGTGGTCGCCGGCTAGCCGGCGGGATCTGGCCCGGTTGGATCGGCTGCTGTTCCCTCTCTCCCTGGCGAGACTAGGGGTTCGGATGACGGGACAAGCGTTTTTTGCTCCGATGGTTGTCGCGCACCACTGAGAGGCCGGCCCGTGCGCTTGCGGGATAAACGGTCTGCTGCTCGGCTCTTGCACATCATCGGCCGTTGACAGCGTTCGCGCCCGCTGCTAGCGTATCTCGCGCGGTCATGACGCGGATGATTGACGAGCGAGGAGAGCCATGGAGATCGGGCTCTACGCCGAATCGGCAGGTCTGCGGGATCTGGATGAAACGCTGCGGCGAGCAGCGGCGCTCGGGATCACCCGGATCGAGATGTCAACCGGTGGCCAGTGTGCCGAGCCATTTCTCGATGCCGACCGGTTGCTCGCAGACACGAGCGCCCGGCGGGAATTGCTTTCGAAGCTGGATGCCCATGGCCTGCGCTTCTCCGCGCTCAATATCAGCGCCTTTCCATGTCACCCGGTGGTAGGTCGCGATCACACGGAACTCACGCGCAAGACCATTCGCCTGGCTGGTCTGCTGGAAGTGGACCGGATCATTGCCCAATCCGGCGCTCCCGGTGACGCCGAGGGCTCACGAGTGCCGAACTGGGTCGCCTACCCTTGGCCGGACGACATGCTCGACACGGTTCGCCGGCAATGGGACCAGGTTGTTTCGCTCTGGACCGACCTCGCGGCCTACGCGCATGAGCATGGTGTGCGGCGCATCTGCTTCGAGCTTCACCCGGTCAATCTGGTCTACAACGTCCCGACCCTGCTCCGGCTGCGGGAGGCGGTCGGGGAGACGATTGGAACGAATTTCGATCCAAGTCATCTCATGTGGCAAGGCATGGATATCCCGGCGTGCGTCCGGGCGCTGGGCAAGGCGATTTTCCACGTTCACATCAAAGACGTGGCAATGCATCCTCAAAACCAGGCGCTGGTCGGTGTCATTGATAACCGGCCAGACGTCTCGTTCCGGGAGCGGCCGTGGAATTTCTGCACGCCAGGCTTTGGCCATGACGCGAAGTGGTGGCGAGCGTTTATCGTTGCCTTGCATGACGTCGGGTATAACGACGTGGTCAGCATTGAAAATGAGGATCCGTATCTTCCCGGTATCGCCGGCGTCGAGCGGACGGTCGCATTTTTGCGCCAGGTGCTTTGAGGCACGACAGCATCGCTGATGCGCAAACGCTGAAAGAGGAGAATGACATGCCGGGAATCCGCGTTGGCATTATTGGCTGCGGCAACGTCACAATGTATGCCTTCATCCCGGCGATGTTATCGCTGGAAGGTGTCGAATTGGTCGCCCTGGCCGATCCGACGCCAGAGCGGCTGCGCGAGGCCGCAGAGGCAGCAAAGGTCGGCGCGGAAGTCTGCGCACGTGATTGGCGACAGGTGATCGAACGGCCAGACGTCGAAGCGGTTGTGATCGCAACTCCGCAGCGCATCCGGCCGGAGATCGCGCGGGCTGCGGCTGAGGCTAGGAAGCATATCCTGGCAGAGAAGCCGCTGGCGCTCACTCCCGCCGAGGCGTGGAGCATGGTCGACGCAGCCCGTCGCGCCGGGGTCGTGCTGGCGACCGTCCATAACTACACCTTTATGCCTGTCTACACCATGATCAAGGAGATCATTGGGGGTGGCGAAATTGGCCGGCTTGAGACGGTCATTCTCAACTTCCTGAGCGTGGAAGACCGGCCAGGGGCGGCCGCCTACCGGCCGCGCTGGCGACACGATGTCCGCGAAGCGGGGGGCGGCGTACTTATGGACATGCTGCATGCCGTCTACCTCGGCTGGTGGTTCTTCGACGAGCGTCCGGTGAGCGTCAGTGGCTTTGTCGACCGGCGACTCGATCAGGATGGCGACGTTGAGGACTACGCGCTTGTGCGCTACACCCTGCCGAGCGGCCAAGCGATGGTCAATATGGCCTGGGGCAAGGGTCCAGGAGGCTTGGAAATCGCTGGCTCGGATGGGCGCATCATTCTCGTCAACAAGGATCATCTGACGCATCCCTTCGTGCCGCCGGATACCATCCATGTATTCGGGCGCTCTGGGGAGCGGCAATACGAGCCAGAGCGGGGGCCGGGGTATGGCCATCTTCAGACGGTGGCCGCGTTCCGCGATGCCATTGTGCACGGCACGCCTCCGGCCGCGACCGGCGAGGACGGAGCCCACGTCCTCGAGGGAGTTGTCGGCAGCTACAAGTCGTGCGCGACCGGATGCGAGGTCGCGCTGCCTCTCAGCCCAGATGATCCTGTCTACCAGAAAGGCGCACTCGGCATCGCAGATCTGGCGGTGACGCCGCAAAGTCCTGTGCGGCGACGCGGGTTATACGGAGTAGCGCGTGCCGGCGCCTGACGCCCGCGGGAGGACGTGGCATCGTAGCGCACTACTCATCTTGGCGAGAAAGGAGGTGAGTCGTCGGGAAGGATGACAGCGATCGCCCTGTGAGCGGTGAAGGCCCGTTGGGAACGGCTTCCGGTAGTGACATTCCTAAGAATTGGTGGCCTTGCGGCCCGACACGGAGGTGCATCATGGCCGATGAAGTCAGCAAGATCCCGTCTCGCCTCACCCGCCGTACCCTGCTTAAGACCACCGCTACAGGAGGAGCGGTGCTCGCCTCGGCTAAGCTTGGCACGGCCGCCGCAGCGCCGGGTCGTCGGAGCGCGCCCGCGGTGCTGAGACGCCAGGGCGGCAAATTAGTCATCGCCATGACCAACGCCGATCAGCAGCTTGCGCAGCCGCTCATCGACGAATACGCCCAGACCAAGGGGATCGAGATCGAAGTCCAGGGATTCCCATTCGAGGGATTGCTGGAGAAGCTGACCATTAATCTGACCCAGGCGACAGGCGCCTACGACGTCGTCTCGATGGACGATCCCTGGATTCCTCAGTTCGCTGGCGGTGAGTTCCTGATGAATTTGGAGGAACTCGGTTATCAGAAAGATCCGGACTTTGTTCCAGAGCTGCTCGCGCTGGGCGACTTCCCGCCAGGCAGCGGCCAGCGGGCGATCCCCTGGGTTGGCAACGTGCAGGTCTTTGCCTGGCGCACCGATGTCCTAGAGGAGATGGGCATCGCGGTGCCCAAGACGTGGGACGAGGTGCTCACCGCGGCCACGGCAATCACCGAGGCCAAGAAGTCACAAGATCTCTATGGTTTTGGCCTGCGTGGCGTCGCTGGCAATCCGGCCGCGACAAGCTTCCTGCCGATCTTGCGCGGGCACGGCGGTGACCTCTTTGATGACAACAACAATCCCAAGGAGCCGACGCTCGACACGCCTGAGGCGCACGAAGCCTTGCGCAAGCATCTGGAACTGGCGAAAGTCGCGCCGCCAGGCGTGGAGAACGTCCAACACGCGGACATGGGCACGAACATGTACAGTGGCCGCATCGCCATGGCCGCCGACATCTGGCCGGACCTGCTCTTGCAGATCTGGGATCCTAAGGTGTCGAAGGTGGTCGGCAAGGTCGCGATCGGGCCGGAGCCGGCCCAGAGCGGCGTCGAGCCCAAGAACATGACCGGTAACTGGCTGCTTGGTATCCCGGAGGGGAGCAAGAACGCCGAGCAAGCGCTCGATTTCATAGTCTGGATCACGTCTGCTGAGCAACAGAAGCGCCTGCTACTCAACAACAACGTGCCAGCGACGCGGACGAGCGTGCTGACCGATGCGGAAGCAGTCGAGAAGCTTCCGTTCCTACCAGGTTTGTTGGAGGCGGCGCGAAAAGCGGTGCCGCGGCCACGAACACCGCATTACAACGCCGCTGAGGCGATTTACGGCCGATACATCGCCGAGGCGATCGCCGGGCAAACATCGCCAGAAGATGCGCTCAAGAACGCGAACAAGGAGATCCGGGACCTGATGGTTCGCGAAGGAGTGATCCAGGAATAACCGGTTAGACGCGACCGGTGGCGCCGCGCACTGGTGTCAGAGGGCTCATGCACATGTGATCGCTGGCTCCGCTCGCGCCACCGGTCTGATCAAACACTGTGAGGAACCGTGGACTCATGGCACTGCGCACCGAGGCTCGTCCGGCTGCTGCACCATCGCAAGCTCTGGCGCGTGCGCCGTGGTGGGAGCGCAATCTGGGCTGGCTGCTCGTGCTCCCCACGATCGCGATGTTCGCCCTCTTCGCCATCTATCCGACCGTTTCGGCGTTTCTCTACTCGCTCAGCCGCGCTCGCCTGATTCGTGGTCACCTGGAGCGCACATTTGTCGGTCTCGACAACTTTCGGAGAGCGTTCGAGGATCCGCTGGTGCGCCAGGCTGCGCGCTTTACCATCAAATGGTCGCTGAGCGTGACCGCGATGGAGGTGCTGCTCGGTCTCCTGATCGCGTTACTGGTGTCACAGATCGCTCGGGGGCGGGGGATCATCACCTCGCTCTTGATCATTCCGATCATCATGCCGCCGGTCAGCGTTGCGGTGGCATGGCGCTTCATGTATGACCCGGCCTTTGGCATCTTCAACTACCTGCTCAATCAGATCGGCATCCACGACGTCTTCTGGCTCTCGGATCCTGATGTCGCGACCTACGCCTTGATGGCTGTCGATGTCTGGCAGACCACGCCGTTTGTCTTCCTCTTGCTCTACGCGGGGCTCATCTCCCTCCCGCGCGACCCCTATGAAGCAGCGGCGATCGATGGCGCCTCGCCGTGGTTCACGTTCAAGACGGTGACCTTGCCGCTCCTCAAGCCGGTGCTGCTGGTTGTCGTGCTCTTACGCGTGATCGACTCGGCGCGCATCTTCGACAAGATTCTTGTGATGACCCGTGGCGGGCCAGGATCGCAGAATTACTCCATGACGTATACGATCTATCAAGAGTTTATTCCCAAGTTCGATTTTGGTTACACTGCCGCACTCTCTTTTCTGTTTCAATTCTTCCTCGTCATCGTTGCAACGATTTATGTTCGCAGGGTGATGGCAGACTACTCGGCGCCGGTGGAATGAAGACGATGAGGAACGGGCGCGATGGCCGGTGAGCGACCAATCGGAACAGTGTTGCGGTATGCAGGCGTGGGACTTGTCCTGCTGATCGTGCTGTTCCCCGTGTACTGGATGGTCAATATGTCCTTCAAAGACACAGCGGAATTCACCGCGCGTCCACCAACGATGTTCGTTGACCGCCCGACCTGGGAGAACTACCGCAATATCTTGGTTGAGCAGGATTTCGACCGGTACGCACAAAACTCGCTGATTACCGCGATCGTCGCGGCAAGCGTCGCCGTCGTCATCGGCTCCTTGATGGCCTATGCGCTGTCGCGGTTCCGCCTGCCAAAGAATTTCAATTATCACCTCTTGTTCACGATTCTTACCGTCAGAATGTTCCCTCCGATTCTCAGTTTGATTCCGCTCTATTACATTTACAAGCAAGTTGGCTTGCTTGACACGCGCTTGGGCTTGGGACTCATTCATGCGTGGACCGAGATTCCCCTGGTCGTCTGGATGATGATTGGATTCTTCCGCGACATTCCGCGAGACATGGAGGAGGCCGCGCTCGTCGACGGCGACACGCGGCTCGGTGTGCTGCGGAAGATCGCGGTGCCGCTCGCCCGGCCAGGCTTGGCGGCGACGTTCATCCTCGTTTTCATTTCGTCTTGGAACGAATTCCTCTTCGCGTTGATTCTCACCTCCCGGAACCAGACGCTGCCGATCGCGGTGGCGGGGCAGATTACGCAATTCGAGATACGCTATGGCAACTTGATGGCAGCAGGCGTCTTTGCAACGGTGCCGGTCTTGATCCTTGCGTTCCTCACGCAGCGGCACCTCACGCGGGGCCTGACCGTTGGAGGAGTGACCGGATGACGGCCACCGCTCCTGTGTTGACCGGCGTGCGGGCCGGGAATTCGGCGCCGGTCAGCTTCGAGCACGTTACGAAGCGCTACGGCGATGTGTTGGCCGTGGACGACCTCAATCTCCAAGTGGAGAATGGGGAACTGATGGTTTTGCTCGGTCCATCCGGCTGCGGCAAGACGACGTCGCTGCGCATGCTGGCAGGACTAGAGAAGATCACGTCCGGGATCATTCGCATTGGGGACACCATCGTCAACGATCTTCCGCCGCGGGCGCGCAACATCGCGATGGTGTTCCAGAGTTATGCGCTGTACGCTCATTTGACCGTCTTTGAGAATTTGGCCTATCCGCTTCGCGTTCGCAAGCTCAAAAAGGATGAGATTCGGCGGCGCGTGCTGGAGGTCGCCGAGCGTGTGCAGATTTCCGAGCTCTTGGACCGGAAGCCGCGCGAAATTTCCGGCGGCCAGCGGCAGCGCGTGGCCCTGGGCCGGGCCATCATCCGCGAGCCGTCGGTCTTCCTGATGGATGAGCCTCTCTCGAACCTCGATGCGAAGCTGCGCCTGCACATGCGCGGTGAACTCAAGCGCTTCCAGCGCGATCTCGCCACGACCACCATCTACGTCACCCACGACCAGGCCGAGGCGATGACGCTGGCCGACCGGGTGGCGATCATGAACAAGGGGGTGCTCCAGCAGGTGGGGCCGCCGCGCGAGGTCTACCGGAAGCCGGCCAACATGTTCGTTGCGGGATTCCTTGGCAGCCCGCCAATGAATTTCCTCACCCTCGATGTGCAGGCGGAAGGGGATGCCCTCTGGCTGGTGGGCAGCGGGGTGCGCTTCCCCTTGCCGCGGGAGTGGGGCGACGCCGTGCGCTCCGCTCGGACGGGGCGCGTGGCGCTCGGCGTGCGGCCGGAGCACCTGACGCTGAAGCTCCGTCCGGACGAACGCTCTATTGCAGCCGAGGTCTACTTGATCGAGGACTTGGGGAACGAGCTGCTCGTTGATGTGCGCGTGGATGGGCAACAGATAGTGGCTCGCTTGCCCGCGGGTCCGGCTCCGGATCTCGGTGACCGCGTCTGGTTGAGCTTTGCTCTTGAGGATGTGCACCTGTTCGATCCGGTGACCGAGCAGCACCTCGTCCAGCGGTAGGGCAACGCATTTTACCCACGGTGGCTGCGTTGCCTCCTTATCCATTGGGCACGCTTGACGAACCGCGCGGCCGGGATGGTGCAGGTTGGCACATGCTTGCGGTATGATCCTCGGTATTCCCGGAGCTGCGCCACGGTCGTGCCGGCGGCAAGGCGGATCACGTGAGGCAAACGACCGCGAGGCGCCACGGCCTGATTGACCAGGTTGCACTCGTTACGCGTGGCATGGAAGCCGGCACGCAGGGACGCTCCGGAGCGTGCAGGTTTGCAAGCAGGACATGATCGGCCATCAGGTGAAAGGAGGGCGACTGACCGGAGATTGGGACGAAGGAACATCGTAACGTTCGTGGTGGGTCGCTGATGACTTGCCTCAGCAACGGAGGAGTTGGAGACGATGAGACGACACGCGCGTCTGCTTGCCATTTTGCTCGTCGCTCTACTTGGGACAGTCAGCCTCGGGGCGCGAGCCTTGGGCCAGGATGATGACCGGGCTGGACTGCGGTTTGTGGTCGTTTCCCACGGTCAAGCAAGCGATCCCTTCTGGTCGGTCGTGCAGCGTGGTGTGCAGCAAGCGGCCGAGGATATGCGGGTGCAGGTAGAGTATCAAGCACCCAATACCTTCGACATGGTGGCGATGTCGCAACTGATCGACGCGGCTGTCGCATCCAAGCCCGACGGGCTTGTCGTGTCGATTCCTGACCCAGACGCGCTCGGCCCCGCGATTAAGCGAGCGGTGGAAGCGGGCATCCCGGTAATCTCCATGAACTCAGGCTACGAGGTTGCCAAGGAACTCGGCGTGCTCACGCACGTTGGCCAGACCGAGTATGAGGCCGGTCTCGGCGGCGGCGAGCGCATGGCGGCGGCTGGAGTCAAGAAGGCGCTCTGCGTCAACCAGGAGGTGGGCAATCAGGCGCTCGATCTGCGATGCCAGGGCTTTACGGACGCGATGACGAAGGCCGGCGCATCGGTAGAGGTGCTGGCCGTCGATCTGGCTGACCCGACGGGATCCCAGCAGCGGATCGAGGCAGCGCTGGCCGCGAATCCGGATGTCGATGGGATCCTGACCCTCGGACCGACTGGCGCCGCGCCCGCCCTTGCCGCTCTCCGGTCCACTGGCAAGATCGGTACGATCAAGCTGGCGACGTTTGACCTCTCGCCCGAGGTGCTGGATGCCATCGAGGCAGGCGAGATGCTGTTCGCGATCGATCAGCAGCAGTACCTGCAAGGGTATTTGCCGATCGTCTTGCTCACCCTTTACAACACGAACCTCAATACCATCGCAAACGACGTGATCATGACCGGCCCGGGCTTCGTAACGAAGGAGAACGCTGCCCGCATCAAGGACCTCGCCGCAGCGGGAACGCGGTAACATCCTCCTTGGCTGGGTGGCCGAGCACCGGCCACCCAGCGCCCGCAAAGGGATGCCTATGGCAGTCACTGAAGAAATGGCCGGACGCCGGCCAGTCGCCGACGAGCGGGTCGCCCGCGTCAACCCACTGCGGCAACTGCTGATTCGGCCGGAGATGGGCGCGATATCCGGCGCGATCGTCGTCTGGTGCTTCTTTGCAATTGTCGCGGGAGATCGCGGATTTCTCTCCGCGCGCGGCACCGCAAACTACCTTCAAGTCGCTGCGGAGCTCGGCATACTTGCCGTTGCCGTGGCGCTCCTGATGATCGGTGGCGAGTTTGATCTGTCGGTCGGCTCCATCCTTGGCGCCTGCGGCATGATCATTGTCGTGCTTGGCGTGCAATACGGCTGGAACATCTGGGCAGCGATCGCGGTTTCGCTCCTGTTTGCCATCCTTGTGGGAATCGTGAATGGGTATGTCGTCCTCTCGACGGGTTTGCCTTCATTCATCGTTACCCTGGCGATGCTGTTCATCGTGCGCGGCGCGACGATCGGCATGACACGCCAGATCACGGGACGCACCCAGCTTGGTGGGCTGGCGAAGGTGCCTGGGTATGAGACGGCCCAATCGGTCTTTGCAAGTAAGGTTGAAATCGCTGGCGCTGGATTTCCGGTCTCTATCGCCTGGTGGCTTGGCGCCGCTGCGCTCGCGACGTGGATTCTGCTCCGCACTCCGTTTGGTAACTGGATCACCGGAGTCGGCGGTAATGTCCAAGCGGCGCGGAATGTTGGCGTGCCGGTGCAGCGCGTGAAGATCTTGCTGTTCATCGGCACGGCGGTCAGCGCGTGGCTGGTCGCAACGATCCAGGCAGTGACGTTCACGAATTCGGATGTGCTCCGCGGGAATTTTCGTGAGTTCTATGCCATTGTTGCCGTAGTTATTGGCGGAACGCTGCTGACTGGCGGATATGGTTCGGCAATCGGAGCGGTGTTTGGGGCCCTCATCTTCGGCATGGTCCAGCAGGGGATCGTCTTTATGGGTGTCGATGCCGACTGGTTCCAAGTCGTTTTGGGGGCGATGCTGCTCGCGGCTGTGCTCATAAACCGGTTCGTGCGGAACCGGGCGATGGAGGTGCGTCGATGAGCGCAGAAGCTCAGGGGACGCCACTTGTCGAGCTCCAGCATGTGTCGAAGTATTTCGGGACCGTGATCGCTCTCAAGGATGTCTCGATGAGCGTTTACCCGGGCGAGGTCATGTGCTTGCTCGGGGATAATGGCGCGGGGAAATCAACGCTCATCAAGATCATTTCGGGCGTGCACCCCCCCGATGAGGGCAAGTTGATCGTCGAGGGCCGCGAGGTGCACTTCGCGTCCCCGCGAGACGCGTTGAACGCGGGCATCGCGACCGTTTATCAGGACCTGGCGATCGTGCCGCTGATGAGCATCTCGAGGAATTTCTTCCTCGGTTCCGAGCCGACCCGGGGCTGGGGGCCGTTCCGCCGCTTCGACGTTGCGCGGGCGGACCGGATCACCCGGCAAGAGCTTGCCAAGATGGGCATTTACGTTCGCGACACTGCCCAGGCGGTTGGCACCCTCTCGGGTGGCGAGCGCCAATCCGTAGCCATTGCGCGCGCGGTATACTTCGGCGCGAAGGTCCTGATTTTGGATGAGCCGACCGCCGCGCTCGGTGTCAAGGAAGCCGGCGTCGTGTTGCGCTACGTCGCCCAAGCGCGAGCCCGTGGCCTGGGCGTCGTGTTCATCACCCATAATATTCACCATGCCTATCCGATTGGGGACCGCTTCACCATTCTGAATCGTGGCCGGTCGTACGGCACCTTCAAGAAATCCGAGGTCAGCCGCGAGGAAGTCGTGGCGATGATGGCGGGCGGCGAAGAGCTTGACGCGCTCAGCCATGAGCTTGAGGAATTCGCGCATACCGACCGGATGGCCGCGGCGAAGCTGCTGGAGGCAGGCCAGGACTTCCACGCTGAGGCGCAGGTTATCCGCGCGTCCGAGCCGCCACGCTAGCGCGCAACGCAATTGACCTGCCATGCCCGTGTGTGGCCGTTGCTGCTGTCGGTCACGTGGCAGCCCCGGCGGAGAGGCGAGATCGCGGGTCAGTAGACAGAGACGCCCATCTCTTCCAATGAGCCGGTGACCGCGAAGACGACACGCTCACAAATGTTCGTCACGCGATCTGCAATGCGTTCGATGTTATGCGCGGCCCACAGCAGATGCGTGGCACGGTTGATGGTCGTGGGGTCCGCCATCATGAACGTGAGGAGCTCCCGGTACACCTGATTGTAGAGCGCATCAACTTCATCATCGCGGGTGACGATGCGGCGCGCCGCGTCCGCGTCGCTTTCGATAAACGCCGTGATGCTATCGGTCAGCATCTCGCGCGCCACATCGCTCATGCGAGGAATGTCGACGAGTGGCTTGAGGAGTGGCTCATCCGCGGTCTGGAGGACGATCTTCGCGTTGCCAGCGGCGTGATCGCCCATTCGCTCCAGCTCGGTGGCGATGTGGATAACCGCCGAAATCATGCGCAGATCGCCGGCCATGGGGGCTTGCGTCGCAATCACCAAGAGCGCTTTTTCCTCGGTCGCCCATCGCTGGCGATTGATCTCCACATCGGCCTGGATCACTTCGTGCGCCAGGTTGAGGTCCTGTCGCTTCAGTGCATCTGTCGAGCGGGCAATCGCCTTATCAACCATGCTGGCCATGGCCACAATATCGTCGCGCAGCTCTTGGAGCTGGTGCGCGTAGCGTTCTCGTGTCATCGTCGTTCGACCTCCCAACAAGGACCACGCACCCGATCCGGGCGAGCAAAACCTGGCGCCTGCCCGCGCCGCCGCGTTCGTTCATGCTGAGGGTGGCGCGAGCGTGTGCTCAGGAGCGAACAGCGCCTCCTCTATCGAGATCCCCCGTGCTCCGGGAAATGTTAACCGAATCGCCCGGTGATGTAATCCTCGGTTCGCGGATCCCTCGGGTTAGTAAAAAGCTGCCGAGTTGGAGCCGCTTCGACCAAAATCCCTTGCCGTCGCTCGTTGAGCGAGAAGAAGACGGTTTGATCTGAAACGCGCGCCGCTTGCTGCATATTATGCGTCACGATGACGATGGTGTAATTTTTCACAAGGTCGCGCATCAGATCTTCGATCTTTAGCGTGGAGATCGGGTCGAGAGCCGAGCACGGCTCATCCATGAGAATGACATCGGGATTGATCGCCAGCGCTCGCGCGATGCACAGGCGCTGCTGCTGACCACCCGACAAGGCCAATCCGCTCTGCTTCAGCTTGTCCTTGACCTCGTCCCACAGCGCTGCCTGCCGCAAGCACCGCTCGACAAGCTCGTCCATGTTGCCCTTGATGCCATTAATCCGGGCGCCCCATGCCACATTTTCATAGATGCTCTTGGGGAACGGATTCGGCTTTTGGAAGACCATGCCGATTCTTCGCCGGACTTCAACTGGATCAACCTGGCGGCTATTGATGTCAATGCCGTGGTAGAGAACTTGCCCCTCAACCTTTGCCGCTGGAATGAGATCGTTCATGCGATTCATGCACCGCAGCACCGTACTCTTTCCGCATCCCGAAGGCCCGATCAGCGCTGTGATTTGCTGCGCTGGCACATCGAAACTGACATCTGCCACCGCATGAAACGAACCATAGTGCACATTGAGACCGCGGATGGCGATAACCGCTGGCGTCCGCCCGAGTGATTCCGCGCGAGCTGCTCCAGGCGCGATGTCTCGGCGGGTGGCCCCGTCAGCAGATGTGACCGGCGTCGAAGCGATCATGATCTCACCACCTTTGCTTGCGACTCGCCCGCTGCCGGATGATGATCGCCGTGGCGTTCATCGCCAGCAGGACGATGAGAAGCACGATGATGCCAGCGGCGGCCAGCTCGCGAAACTCGCGCTGGGGCCGGGCAGTCCATTGGTAAATCTGAATCGGCAGCGCCGTATAGGAGCTAAACAAGCCGTCTGGCCGAGTCAGGAGGAATCCAGCGGCGCCAGCGACCAGGATTGGAGCCGTTTCACCCGCGGCACGTGAGATCGCGAGGATCGTTCCCGTCATGATGCCGGGCAGTGCGGCTGGGAGGACATGGTGCCGTGCCACCTGCCAGCGGGTCGCGCCCAGCCCGTAGGCAGCTTCCCGCAACGACCACGGCACTGCCTTAATCGCTTCCTGACTGCTAATAATGATGACCGGCAGGCTCAGAAGCGCCATCGTGAGCGCGCCCGCCAGCACCACGCGGCCCATGTGGAAAAACTCGACGAAAACGCCCAACCCGAGGAGACCGTAGATCACCGATGGCACACCGGCGAGATTGGCGATATTGACTTGAAGCACCCGGGTCAGCCACGATTTCGCCGCGTACTCCTCAAGGTAGAGCGCCGCAGCGACGCCGACCGGAAAGGCGACCAGCGCCGTCAGCGAGATGATCCAAATCGTGCCGAAGAGGGCGGGGTTGAGTCCCGCCTTTTCCGGCTTGCGGGATGGTGGGTTGGTGATCAAATCCCAGCGGAGCCACTCCCAGCCGCGTGTGACGATCGTCCACAGCAGAACCACGAGCGCGGCAACGGCAAAGATGATTGCTAGCAAGAACAGGACGGCGAATATCGTGCCCACAAGCTTGCGTCTCACGAGCCGAGGCGAAGGCTCGATGCGGCCATCCGTCGCCAGTGCGAGATCACGAGGGGCCGCGCTCATTCGTATTCCTCCCGGAAGCGAGCCACGAACCACTGGCTCACCACGTTCATGGAGAGCGTCATCACAAACAACAGCAAGCCGACCGCAAAGAGCGATTTGTAGACGGTGCTGCCCGCGACCACATCTCCGGAGAAGACTTGCACAATGTAGCCGGTCATCGCCTGAGCGCCATCCAGGGGATTCTTCGCTATTTGCGCTTTCGATCCAGCGGCAATGGCGACGATCATCGTTTCACCAACCGCGCGGGAGATCGCGAGGATGATGGCTGCCACGATACCAGACAGCGCCGCTGGCGCTACCACCCGTGTTGACACCTCGAATCTCGTCGCTCCGAGCGCGTATGCACCCTCCCTAAGGGAGCGTGGTACGGCTTGCAGCGCATCCTCCGCCAGCGAAGCGATAAGGGGCAACACCATGATGCCGACCGCGATCGCCGCCGACAGGACGTTATAGGGGCTTGTGGTAGCGAACAGCCGCTTGAGCACATCGGGAGTAATGAACGTGAGGGCGAAATAGCCGTAAACAATGGTTGGGATGCCTGCTAGCAACTCCAGGAAGGGTTTGAGAATAGACCGCGCCAGCGGTGACGCGTACTCGCTGAGATACAGAGCGCTCATCAAGCCCAGCGGAATGGCCACCAGCATGGCCAAAAAGCTGATCATTAGCGTCGCGGATACGAGCGGCAGCACCCCATAAGACTCCTGACCCTTGAACAACGGAGTCCACCGTGTGCCAAATAAGAAATCAGCCAGCGGAACCTCCATGAAGAATTCCACTGCTCGCTCAGCGAGGATGATGACGATGCCCACGGTGGTGACGATCGACAGGGTGCCGCAGAGAAAGAGCATTGCGGCGACACCTTGCTCCGACCGCCGCCGCGATTGCTTGCCACTGAGCGCGAGCGCAAGGGGCGATGCTGCCGGCACAGCGATCTCCCCACCACTGACCCGCGGCGCTACCTTTTTTGTGCTCATGTGCTTGCGATCCCCACCGTCATCACAACGATCCCAGGAAAGTATAAGGACGGTTTCCCCACCGTGATTGGGGTAGGGAAACCGCCGGCTTATTTCGGGGTGAAATCTGTCTAGGCTGCTGGCGTGGCAGCCGGGGCACCCGGGCCGTCCGGCTGAGCGGCGCCAGCGATCGCAGCCTCCAGCTTCTGCTGATCGCGGACATAGACCTCCACCGGTGAATCGACATAGCCAACGTCGTCCACCAGCTCCATCGCGTTGGCCAGGTAGAACCGCATGAACTCTTGAACTTCCGGCCGCGTCAAGCTCTCCGCCTTCACGTAGACATAGAGCGGGCGGCTCAGTGGCGTGTACGACAGATCCCGGACGGTTTCCTTGCTCGGCAGCACGCAGCCGTTGCCACCATCAACCGCCACGAGTTTGAGGCGGTCCTGATTTTGCTCGTAGTAGGCGAAACCGAAGAACCCGAGCGCGTTCTCGTCACCCGCGACGCCCTCAACGAGCACGTTATCGTCCTCGCTTGGCGTGAAATCGGTGCGAGTGGAGCCGTCTTTGCCAATGATCGCCTCGACGAAATAGTCGTAGGTTCCGGAGTCAGTGCCTGGGCCATAGAGCGAGACCGGCTTGTCAGGCCAGTCGGGATTGAGATCGTTCCAGGAATCCACGGTCGAATTCGCTTCCCAGAGCCGCTTGAGCTGATCGACGGTCAGGCACTCCACGAAGTCGTTGGCCGGATTGACGACGATGGATAGGCCGTCATAGGCGACCTCGAACACGTAGTAATTGACCCCTGCCTGCCGGCATGCCTCCTCTTCCTCGGCTTTGATCGGGCGGGAGGCATCCTGGATGTCCGTTTCACCGGCGCAGAAGCGCTTGAAGCCACCGCCAGTTCCGGAGATGTTCACTTCCACTTCCACGTTGGGAGCGACCGCGTTGAACTCTTCCGTCACCGCCTCGGTGATCGGCCCGACGGTGGACGACCCATCGGCGATGATCTTGCCGGAAAGGTCTCCTGCATTCGCCGGGGGTGTATAGGGGATTGGCGTTGCCTCCTGCGCGCTCCCTCCCAACGCCGTCCACAGGCTCAGGAGCAGCGCCGCGATCAGCGCCGTTGCACTCCCTCGACTGATGCGTCGCATCGTCATCCTGCTCACTCCTCCCTCTTGCATTCGAGCCGGGTGACCGCCACCCGGCCGGGCTATTTCGACCGGTCAACCGTGACCGGCAATCCCCCACTGCGTTGGTCCAGTGCCTCTTCGACGCCTGGCCGTGGCTCGATTGCGGGGACAACGAACCGGTAGCCAGCGCCATAGACCGTGGTGATCAGATCGTGCTGAATCCCGGCGTCTTCGAGTTTCCCGCGGAGCCAGGAGATGTGGACATCTATTGTCCGCTCGTCGACGATGATTTCCTCACCCCAGACAGCATCCAGGAGCTCCTGGCGCGAGAAGACCCTGCCAGGCTCCATCGCCAGCGTCACGAGCAAGCCGAATTCCTTCGGGCGTAGGGGCAGCTCCTGCTCGCCAACGAGCGCGCGCCGCCGCTCTAACTCGATCCGGAGCGGCCCACGGTACAACACCGCCGGCGGACGCGCCGCTGGAATCGCCCGCCTCCGAACTGCCGCCCGGATGCGTGCGAGGAACTCACGCAGGTTGAATGGCTTGACCACATAATCGTCCGCGCCAAGTTCCAGCCCGTCAATTTTGTCCTGCTCTTCGCCCCGTGCCGACAGCATAACTACCGGCACGTCGGACTCGGCTCGAATGTGGCGAAGCACCTGATAGCCATTCATGCCGGGAAGCATGATGTCGAGGATCACGAGATCGAGCCGGTCCCCTTCCCGGCGCGCGACGTCGAGGCCACGCTCGCCATCAGCGGCGGTCAGCACGCGATAGCCCGACCGGTGGAGGTTATACGCAAGCGCGCTCAGCAGCGTCGGATCATCCTCGATGATGAGAATCGTTGCCGTTTCGCCTTGCTCTGTGCTCGACTTGCCGATCATTGGCTCCACCAGCGGCTCCCAGAGCGCTTCGTGCAGCGTACGCCCACGGTCATAGCGTAGGAGCCGGATGTTAACGGCCGGTAATCGGCAAGTTAAATCCTCGTAATTTCTTGAGTTGAGGTGATCGCCGGGCACGACGTGCTTTCGAGCCGGCCAGCCAGGGACGAGCGTAGCCCAGCCGCGATCGAACATCAGGCATAGGCTGCCGCGCGGTCCCGCTTCTCAGGTGATGTCAGGAGCGCCTGATCCCGAGCAGCCGGCGTGGCCGGGCCAAGGAGGCGCCGGATTGCTTCTGAAAGCTGCGGATCGGATGAGCCCCCTGCGGTATCGCCGGGGATCACCACGTCGGGGACGATGCCGCCGTCCTCAATCAGCTTGCGCTTCGGCGTCAGCCAGAGGGCAAAGGTGATGCGTGCCGACGCTCCATCGGGAAAATCGTGCACGCGCTGCACCGATCCTTTGCCAAACGTGGTCTCGCCCACGACGAGCGCCCGCCCGTAATCGCGCAACGCCCCAGCGACAATTTCTGCCGCGCTTGCCGTGCCGCCATTGACCAGCACGACGAGTGGAAGATCAACCACCGGCGCCTCACCCGGCACAATCGGCTCTGGTGTCATGATCGGATCAGTAGGATCGCCGTCCACATCCTCATACAAAGCCGGACCGGCGTCCGCCGGAACGAACCGGCCGATCATTTCCTGAGCGCTCTGCACCCAGCCGCCACCGTTGTTCCGGAGATCGAGCACGAGACCAACCGCTCCGTCTCGTTGCGCTTGTGCGAGCGCGGTATCAAGCTCTTCAGTAGTCTTGTCGCCGAAGAGCTTGACCTGGATGACCGCGATCTTCTGGTCGGGCAAGAATCGGTATTCGACGTTGGGCAGCGGGATCTTCTCGCGAACAACGTCGAACTCAAGAAGACCTGGCACGCCAGGACGCCTGATCACTAGGTGAACCGTAGTTCCGGCCGGACCGCGGAGCAGTGCGATCGCATCGTCTTGAGTTGCGCCACGCAACGAATGACCATCGGCTGATTCAATCACATCTCCAGCTCGCAGCCCCGCCCGTTCCGCGGGAGAGCCCGGCACGGGGGCGACAATGGTCAGCTCGCCATTGGGTGAGTCCACCCAGACTCCGATCCCTTCGTACTCTCCTGATAACTGCTCAGCGATGGGAGCCTGCTCCATCGGGATCAGATAAGCCGAGTGCTCATCCAAGCCGCTCAGCATCCCCTGGATTGCCCGTTCCTCAAGCTGCGCGCGAAAGGCCGCTAGGTCGGCATCCTGCTTGGGCCGGTAATAGTACTCGGATTCGATGAGGCGATAAACGTCTTGCAAGCGGGAGAATTGCGGCGCATCACCTGGCTGCGCATCACTCTTTAGGCTGCCAAGACGGTCATCCCCGCCTCCGGCGGGAACACGCAAATCTCGCTCGGCGAACATTCCAGCGGCGAAGCTGGTAACGGCGATCAACGCTCCGAGACTCACAATGAGCGTCCACTGCCAAGCGGCAACGGATTTCCCGCGGGAGGCAACACGAGGCGGCGCCATAGATACGCTCCAATTCCAGCCCTGGGCGGCAGAATGTGGCAGGTGGACATCGCCCCGCACCCAGGGAGCCGTGATTTCTCACACGGATGATACGAGGGTTTACCATGGCACGGCCAAGGCGGTGAACGGGGAGCTACACCAGGTCCGTATAATGCGGCGAAACCTGGCTTGCTGATGTGTGCGCTCGGTGACTGAAGGATGCTGCTCGCAATTGACATTGGCAACACCAACGTGGTGGTGGGCCTTTGGCCTGGAGGAGGCGATCCAGACACGGAGGAGCTTTGCGCCACCTGGCGCTTGGCCTCCACGCGCGAGCGCACGGCCGATGAGTGGCATGCTGTATTACAACCGCTGCTCGCGAATGAGCTCGGCGACACAGGGCGGGTGAGCGCCATCATCGTTTCCAGCGTTGTGCCTGTGATCAGCCGGGCAATTCACCAGTGGGCGCGTACCCGGCTCGGCATCGAGCCTCTCATCGTTTCCCCTGATCTTGAGCTCGGTATTCACGTCCGAACCGATGCTCCTTATGAGACTGGTGCCGACCGGATTGCCAACTGCGCGGCCGCGTATGCCCGCTTTGGTGGACCAACGATCGTGGTCGATGTCGGAACGGCGACGAAGATCGAAGCGATCACCGCCGATGGCGTGTTCCTCGGCGGAGTGATCGCGCCGGGACCTGGCGTAACCCTGGAAGCACTCGCGGCCCGCGCCGCGCGCCTGTACGCGGTGGAGTTGCGCTTGCCTGGGACGGCGATCGGGCGGAACACCGTCGCGGCCGTGCAATCCGGTGTCATGACCGGCCATCTCGCTCTCATTGAAGGGATGGTCGAGCGAGTCCGAGCCGAGCTGGGCGGGGCTCGTCATGTCGTCCTCACGGGCGGCTTCGCCGAGATTTTCGCTCCCGCGCAATCCTGCTTCACCGATTACGTGCCCACACTAACCTTGATTGGCCTTCGCCTCATCTGGCAGTGGAACCGAGACCGCGTCTAGATAAGTGCGCCGCCTACCACGCTGCTTGACGAGATCAGTTGACGCTCACTACCATCGGCGCAACGCGCGGCGTTCGGTCCGCGCCGCGAAGAGGCGCGGCTTCGCGGCCGGGGGGCCAGATTGCCTGGGGACGTGCTGTCCAACACTCAACGGAATCATGGGATAGCGCTGCTGGCGGCACTCCTGTTGCCTTGCCTTGTCGCGCTCGTGCCGCCTCTTTCCGTCGCGGCCCAGGAAGTACCCGAGCTCCAAATCAATTCCAAGCGGTACATCGTCATCGACGCTGATACTGGTGAAATCTTTGCCCAGCGCGGCGCGCACGACAAAGTGGCCATCGCGAGTCTCACCAAGATCTTCACTGCCATTGAGGCGCTGGAACGCGGTAACCTGGATCAAGAAATCACCACCAAGCCCTCGGATGTCTTCGACCCGTCCTCGACACTCATGGGCTTCGGTCCTGGTGAAACGTTTACGCTACGCGATTTGCTCTTTGGCCTCATGCTCCCGTCGGGTAACGACGCCGCGCACGCTATCGCGCGAGCGCTCGGCTATCAGGAGGGGGACACGGACCAAGAGGCGGTGGACCGTTTTGTCGGCTGGATGAACGAGCGAATCCAGCGGATGGGACTGACCGAAACGCACCTGGTTCGGCCGGATGGGTGGGGCGTCGAGGGACACTACTCCTCAGCGCACGACCTCGCCGCGTTCACCAGGTATGCGCTTCGCTACCCAACGTTTGTCGAGCTGATTTCGACGCCCGTCTATACCACGTCGAATGGCGCCTACACGCTGACGACAACCAACAAGCTCCTCGGCGCGTACCCCGATCTCCTAGGCGGCAAGACTGGCTACGACGAGGACGCTGGCTATTGTCTCGTTGAGGTCGCGCGCCGCGATGGCAACACCATGATCTCCGTCACCTTGGATGGCATCCCCGATAACGGAGATTGGTACGACGATAATCGTGTCTTGCTCGAATACGCCTTTGCCCAGAAAGCAAAGCGAATCCGGGAGAATCGCCCCATCACCGGCGAGATCGTCAGCTACCGGGACCCTGATGCGGCGACCATCCTCGCAATCGCCACACCGGCCGTCCTGCTTGGCGCTCCTGAGCCAACGCCTACACCGCTCACCGTCGGGACGCCATCGCCACCGGCTGCCTCGCCAGGCAACGATCAGGCCAGCCCACCGCCTGGCACTAGTGGTGGACATGGCCGAGTGCTGGTTGCGGTGCTCGTCGTTGGGGCGGTTATTCTCGCGAGCATTATTGGTAGTCTCGCGAGTTCTTCCTCACGACCAAACACCTCTGCTACCGGGTCCACCTCGGCAGAGCCCTCTGCCGGGAATGAGCCCGAGGCGATTTGACACGGGTTTCGCTCGCCCGTATGCTAGCGGTGACAAACTAGGCGCTTTGCCTCGTGGCAAGGCGCTGAGAGCGATGACCAGGACGAGTACCCGGTCGTCACGCCGTCAGAGAGGCTGCCATTCGCTGCGACGGTGGCTCGTCGTGATCCGGGGAAAACCACCTGCGAGCTGACCGCCGAACGCGCGGCAACAACGCCGCGTCAGTAGACCGGTCCGGGGAGCGTCCCGTTACTGGCGCTGACGAGCGGCCGCGGGTTTGCGCGGCCGGAAGTAGGGTGGAACCACGCCGGCCCGGCGTCCCTTGGGGATGCGGGCCGTTTTTGTTTGACGTCGATGGCGGTTTTGACTTCAGTACACCCTTGCTCCTGATTCCAGGAGAGGGGATGAGCGTCTGACCGGTTGCCAACGAAAAGAGGAACGACCATGCCAGCAGAGACGATCGAGCACGTCGCCGAGGAAATGGATATCGCATTTTCTCCCGAGGACCAGCGTTCCTATGAGCTCGCCCGCATGCGCCACTCGTGTGCGCACCTAATGGCCGAAGCCGTCCAGGAGCTCTTTCCGGATGCCAAGTTCGCCATTGGACCAGCGATCGAGCATGGTTTCTATTACGACATGGACCTGCCGCGTCCCCTTTCCAGCGAGGATCTCGAAGAGATCGAGCGGCGCATGCGAGCCAATCAGGCAAAAGGCGAGCCGTTCATCCGCCGGGTCGTCACTCGTGAAGAAGCGCTGGAGATCTTCAAGCACAATCCGTACAAGATAGAGATCATCCAAGGATTGCCGCAGGACGCCGTCATTACCACCTATCAGCAGGGGCATTTTCTTGATCTCTGCCGGGGCCCACACGTGCCGACGACGGCCCAGATCGGACCATTCAAGCTGTTGTCCGTCGCTGGTGCCTACTGGCGTGGCGATGAGCGCCGGCCGATGCTGCAACGCATCTACGGCACGGCCTGGTTCACGCAGGAAGAGCTGGACGACTATCTTCGGAAGCTTGAGGAGGCCCAGCGACGCGACCATCGCCGCCTGGGCAAGGAGCTTGACCTCTTCTCGGTCAACGATGATATCGGACCAGGACTCATCCTCTGGCATCCGAAGGGCGCGCTTATCCGATTCTTGATCGAGCAGTTCGAGCAACAGGAGCAGCTCCGGCGCGGCTACCACCTTGTCTACACGCCGCACATCGCATCACACAAGATCTACCAGCGCTCCGGTCACCTCGAAACGTATCGCGAAAACATGTACGCTCCGATGACCATCGAGGAAGTGGACTACTACCTCAAGCCGATGAACTGCCCAGGGCACATCATGATCTACAAGAGCCAGGTCCGATCCTATCGCGACCTGCCAGTCCGGCTGGCCGAGCTCGGCACGGTTTACCGGTATGAGCGCTCTGGCACACTGACTGGGATGCTGCGCGTCCGGGGATTTACGCAGGACGACGCCCATATCTTCTGCATGCCTGAACAGGTCGTCGATGAAGTGGCCGGTGTGCTCGATCTCGTTCAGTACTTTGCCGACGTCTTTGGCTATCGTTTCCAGCCGTATTTGGCAACGCGGCCGGAGAAAGCCATCGGCGACGATGCCACCTGGGAGCGTGCGACCGATGCGCTACGCCAGGCCATGGAACTTCGTGGCATGTCGTACAAGATCGATGAGGGCGGTGGGGCATTCTACGGACCGAAGATCGATGTCAAATGGCTGGACGCGCTTGAGCGGGAGTGGACCGGGCCGACGGTGCAGGTGGATTTCAACCTCCCCGAACGATTCGATGTCAATTACATTGGTGAGGATGGCGAGCGGCATCGCGTGGCCATGATTCACCGGACACTCCTTGGCTCGATGGAGCGCTTTGTCGGCGGTCTCATCGAGCACTACGCCGGCGCCTTCCCGCTCTGGCTCTCACCCGTGCAGGCGGTCATCATCCCCATCACCGACCATCAGGTGGCCTACGCCGAAGAGGTGGCCCGGCAAGCAACCGACGCTGGGTTGCGCGTGGAAGTTGATGCCCGTAAGGAGCGCATGCAGGCGAAGATCCGAGACGCGCAGCTTCAAAAGGTTCCGTACATGCTCGTGATCGGCAAACGCGAGGTTGAGGCCGGAACGGTCGCAGTGCGCTTGCGGACGGGCGAAGACTTAGGAGCCGTCCCTGTCTCGGCATTCTTGGAGATGGCGCGCCAGCTAATCGACACGAAGGCGCTCACCCTCGTTGGAGAGCTGCCACCCTCCTAGAGCCCGGAAGAAAGCGCCGCGCTCATCGTACCGGTCGTTCCGGGAACGCACTGTGTCCGGGACGACTTTCTAGCGGGCTCGGATGCCAGGGGCGGGCTTGCTCCTGGCATCCGAGTGTATTACGAGGCTTCGCTTGCCGTGGGGCCAAGGAGAGCGAGGGCCGCAAGGGCGTAGGCACGCGTCGCCGCGAGGACTTCATCCACACCCACCCATTCGTCCGGAATGTGCGCCACCGCTGGATCGCCCGGACCATAGATAATCGTGGGGTAACCGGCATCGGCGAAAAACCGCCCATCCGTCGCCATGCTAAACCCGGTCAGGTCCGTACTCAGACTCAAGAAGCGATTTGCCGTGACCATCGCTTGCACCACAGGCGCAGCGGGCGGGTTGAGGGTTGCCCGCCGCTGTTCTCCCTCTGGCTCGACGACGACATGTATACCCGCGAGGTCCGCGACTGCCTCGCGAGCAATCCGCTCGATTTCAGCGATGGCGGTAGCCGGGTCCTCGCCGGGGAGCAGGCGCCGGTCTATGTAGATCGAACAGCGATCCGGCACCACGTTCTCTTTGACACCCCCGTGAATGAGATTGATGGATGCCGACGACGGATGAAACAAGGGATGGGTCCGTTGTGCGAGGACAGGCCAGAGACGTTCCGACAATGCCACGATCACTTGGCCCATCGCCTCGATCGCGTTGGCTCCCTCCCACGGAAGCGCGCCATGAGCCGCCCGGCCATGGACGGTGACGCGTGTGCTTGCGAATCCCTTTTCTCCGACGCAAACGCAGTTGCGCGTCTGCTCGCCGACGATCACGAAATCCGGGGTGACCAAGCGCTGGCTGATCAGGAGCGCGGCTCCGGCAGGCCCACCGACCTCTTCGTCGGCGACCGTAGTGATCACCAGGCGGCCCGCGAGCGGCACGCCAGCACGTGCTAGTGCCACGCCGGCCATCACCTGCGCCGCGACGCTTGCTTTGTCGTCACCAGCGCCCCGGCCATAGATGCGGCCGTCAACGATGTCGGCTGCGAATGGCGGATGTGTCCAGGCAGCAAGATCGCCAGTTGGCACCACATCGACGTGGGCGTTCAAGCACAGGGTTGGACCTGAGCCGGCGCCAAGCTCGGCAATCAGGTTCGGCTTTTCTGGCACGAGGTGGGCGATCCGCGTCGAGAATCCAACGCGCCGCAATGGCTCCTCACAAATCGCGATTGCCTCTCGCACGTCCCCTGGTGGATTTACCGTTGGCACCTGGATCAGACGGCGCAATAACGCGATTGTCTCGTCCTCATTGATCTGAGCCAGCACGTTCCTAGCGACTTCTGGATCAAGATGCAACGTATCCCTCCTTCCCCAAACCGAAGCGTTTTCCCTTTTTCGGGCGCGTCAGTATACTGCCATGGTGCTGAGGCAACAGCCGGGTGAATGCATCCGTGCATCTCCAGGCAGGCTGGCAGGGCCTATCCCCTCAGCGCCGCTCGCAAACGAGTGACACGTACTGCAACGGCGTCGTAGACAACGGAGGATCGGCGAATGACAGCAAAGAAGCGCGTCGCGATGGTGCTCGCGAACAATTTCGAGGATATTGAGGCACTCGAACCCAAGCGCGCACTTGAGGAAGCGGGTGCCGAGGTCGTCATCATTGGCATCGAGCGGGGCGAGATCACGGGCAAGAAGGGCGCCAAGCTAACCGCGGACACAACGTTTGCGGAGCTCGGCCCAGAAGATGAGGCGTCGTTCGATCTCCTCGTCATTCCTGGTGGTGGCTCGCCGGAGAATCTGCGCATCTACGAGCCAGCCGTCGCGTTCACCAAGCGCTTTGTTGAGTCTGGTAAACCGGTGGCGGCGATTTGCCATGGCGCGCAGCTCCTGATTTCCGCCAAGGTGCTCAAGGGGCGGACGATCACCGCGGTCAACAAGATCCGGGACGATGTGATCAACGCGGGTGCTACCTACGTTGATGAGCCGCTCGTCGTGGATGGCAACCTCATCACCTCCCGCGTTCCGGCCGATCTGCCTGCCTTCAACGAAGCCATCCTGAAAGCGCTCGGTCTTGTACCCGTGGCCGCCGGCTAACGCGAGTACGCCAGATGAGATCGTAGGGTGCTGGATACCGGAGAGGAACTTCTCGTCGCTGCGCTCGGCGCCAGTTCACCGCTGGCACAAGCTGCCATCGCGGTGGAGCCCTTTGTTGTGCCTTACGATCAGTTGGCCCGAATCGGGGGCTGGGTGCTGTGGTGTGGCGATTCCTCGGCACCCTCAGGCGTCCCGCTCCTGCCGTTGCCGGAGCGGCTCCTCAAAGGCGATCCGCTCGCGGCGCTCGGGGCCAGTGCCCTGGTGTCGGCCGACTACGCGGCGCGACGGGGCGCGCGCAACGCTACCGCGATGACCTCGCTCCTGCGCGTCGAAGGTCCGGTCGCAGTGGTTTTTCCTGGGCCAGTGCCGGCGCGGCTCGCTCCAGCGCTCGATGACCTCCTCCGGCTCGAGATTCCAGTGATCGACAATGCCACCAACGCGGCACAGGCGCTCGAGGCGATCCCCGCATTCGCCGCGCGCAACGCCGCCCATGCCGCGCCAGTGGGGCGGCTGCACGACCCCGGGCTCTCATTCCAGCAGATCGCTGTCCACGAGCGGATCGGGGGCAACTCCCTATCCTCGTTCATCGTGCACCACGAGGGCGAGCGAGATGGTGTGCGCATCATCGGTGGGTTCGGGCCGCGCTTTGGATTGGAAATCGGCTTACGCGGGCCGGGAATCACGCTTGAGCGAACCGCGGAGATCGAGTCGCAGGCGGCGCTGATCCCGTCGTTCCTGGATGGCGTAACGAGCCGGCTCGTTGGCCATTCCCTCGAAATCGGCTGGCGAGCCGGCGCGGCACCCACTGCCGCAGAGATTGGAGAGGTGCTGCGCGCCTGGCTGAAAGCGCTTTGCGGCGCGGAGATCGTCGAGGTCCGGTTGGCATTTGCTCCACCGCGTGGCCGGTCGGCGCTGCTGACCGAGATGCGGGCGCGCGCGAATGCCTTTCGGGAGATCCGGGCAGCAGCGCTTGCCGGGCATTCACGTCACAACGCGACCGTTCATCATGATAATTCCGAAACGTCAGACGGGTGATAGCCGGTCGCATGGAAGGTTGAGGTACGCGCGATGGTTGTTGAGGTGACGACAGCGGCAGAAACGAATGATACGGATCCGGAGGAGGCAGAGCGGAACGCCCGGCAGCGACTACGAGCGGCCAAGGCATTCATTTTCGACATGGATGGCGTGCTCTACCGCGGATCCGAGCCATTGCCAGGTGTCAATGACCTGCTCAACGCGCTCACCATCCGTGACCGGCGCTACATGCTGGCGACGAATAACTCTACCGCGACCGCCAAAATGTACGTCGAGAAGCTCGCCAAGATGGGGATCACTGTGCCAGAAGAGGCTATTCTTACCTCAGCAATGGCGACGCGCGACTTCCTCACCGAAACGCTTCCGCCTAATTCCGGCCTCTATGTGATCGGCATGCCAGCGCTACGCGAGCAACTCTTTTCCACCACAACCTTTTACCCTGTCCAATATGGCGAAGAAGTGCCGGCGGCAGTCGTGGTCGGGCTCGATATGGACTTCACCTACGAGAAGCTGGCTCGAGCAAATGAGGCGATTCGCTCCGGCGCCCGGTTTATCGCGACGAACGCGGACGCGACCTTGCCCACGGAGCTTGGGTTGGTTCCTGGCTGCGGGAGTATCGTCGCGGCAATCGCCACGGCGAGTGGGCAGGCACCAATCGTCATCGGCAAACCTGAGCCACTCATCCTGGAAATGGCGCTGGAGCGAATGGGTGTCGCTCCCGAGGAAGCGGTCATGATCGGGGACCGGCTAGACACTGATGTCATTGCTGGCAAGCGCGCCGGCCTTCTGACGGTGCTTGTCTTGACCGGTGTCTCGACGCGGGATGAGATTCCGCGGGCGCGGGTCTGGCCGGACCTGGTGTTCACCGATCTCACTGCTGTGCTTGAGGCGTTGGTCGTCTCCGAAGCTTGACGCTATGCATTGAGTCATCGGCACTCTCTCGCGACGCGCCGGGCTGTGATAGGCTGCCTCAGGCGAAATGAGAGTCGTGCAATTTCCGTAGGTGGGAGGACCTATGGTGCGGCTGACGCGAGATGTCGCGGTTGTTGGTGGCGGCGACTTTGGATTCAATCTTTCCGCGCCTCTGGACTGCCACGTCTATCTGCTGGATGGCGGTGACGAGCTCGCCTTGGTCGATGCGGGGCTCGGTGGCCCGCACGGCGCCACCGACCAGATTCTGGCGAACATCAGGGAAGATGGCTTCGATCCTGGCCGCATCTCGTCGCTCTTGCTCACCCACTACCATGCCGATCATGCCGGGGGAGCCGCCGACTTTCACGAGCGGCTCGGCCTGACGGTCTACGGCTCTCCCCTCGCGATTCGCACCCTCGAAGCCGGTGATGAGGACACGATCAGCCTGCCCTTTGCCAAAGCGGCTGGCTTCTATCCCGCGGATTACGTCTTTCGGCCATGTCCGGGCCAGCCGACTCTGGTCGAAGGGCACACGTTCCATGTCGGCCGCTTGAAGGTGACCGTCTATGAGACCAACGGCCACTGCCGGGGGCATCTCTCATTTCTCGTCGAAGGGGAGGACCGGCGGTATCTCATCAGCGGCGACTTGATCTTCCACGGCGGCACGATCATTGTTCAAAACATCCCGGATTGCTCGATTCAAGAGTACGCGGAAAGCGCGCGCAAGATGGCGCAGGTCGATTTCGATGCGCTGCTGCCGGGGCACTTTGCGATTTCGCTGCGCCGGGGCAAGCGGCACGTGGATATGGCAGCCGCGCAGTTCAACAAGCTCATGATCCCGCGGAATGCCGTGTAGAGGTGGGCCGCGCATCTCGCGGTCGCCAGTGGGAGAGGGGCAACGCTCCTACGGATTTCTGTTCTCAGGTTCAGGTGTCAATCGGTCTATAATAGATTCATGCCGCGCATGCCGAACGCCGACGCCACGAGAATTCAGCGCTCCGGCGCAACGGCAGCGCCTATGCGGCGATACACGGCAACGGGCGGCGACAAGCATGGCCTGGCCTGCATCCTGAGCGTGGCCGGGCCAAAGCGCCGCCTTACGGTGTCACCACGAATAACGGGCTGGCGCTGACTTCCGGGTCAGCGCGAGTGGCGGGCAGGTACCGCGAGGCGCGCGGCACATCGGGCAATGTGTGATTCGATTGATGGAGGAACCCGGTGAAGAACTATACACCTGATCGCATTCGCAATATTGGCTTGTTTTCCCATGGTGGAGCGGGGAAGACGTCCCTTACTGAGGCGATGCTGTACAACGCCAAGGCGATCACGCGCCTGGGCCGGGTGGAAGACGGAAATACAGTCACCGACTTCGATCCTGATGAGATCAAGCGGCATATCTCAATTAACCTGGCGGTTGCGCCGATCGAGTGGCGGGATACGAAAATCAATATCATTGACGCACCCGGCTACGCCGATTTCCTGGGGGATGTCAAGTCGGCATTTCGCGTGGTCGATGCGGCGATCATCCTCATGGATGCATCGGCTGGCGTTGAGGTTGGCACGGAGCAAGCCTGGAGCATTGCCACGGAGCTTGGCCGGCCGCGACTCATCTTCATCAACAAGATGGACCGGGAAAATGCCGATTTCGCTCGGGCCCTGAATTCGGCGCGAGATGCGTTCGGCGTGGCCGTCGCCCCCGTTCAGGTGCCCATCGGCAAGGAAAAGGCCTTCCGCGGAGTCGTCGACCTGCTGGCCCAGCAGGCAATCACCTTTGACAACGGCGTGCCTCAGGTGGGCCCCGTCCCGGCAGAGCTGCAAGAGGAGTGCGAAAGCTATCGCCAGCAACTCGTCGAAGCAATCGCTGAGAACGACGAGGAGCTGATGCTGCGCTACCTTGAAGACGAGCCGATTGAAACGGCAGAGTTGATCACCGCGCTGAAGCATGCGGTCGCGGCGGCTCAGGTTGTACCGGTATTCTGCGGCGCTGCCACGAGCAATCGCGGTGTGCAGCCGCTGCTCGACGCGATCGTGGACTACGTGCCAGCGGCCGACTCGGTGAATGTCACAGCGCAACAGAACGGCAATGAGGTCGAGCTCAAGGCCGATCCGCAAGGGCCACTGGCAGCGCTGGTGTTCAAGACGCTTGCCGATCCGCACGTCGGGCGCCTGTCCTACTTCCGGGTCTACTCCGGCACACTCAAGTCAAACTCGCAAATTCTGAACGCGACGCAAGGCAAGCCGGAACGGGTTGGCCAGCTCTTCTACATCCGTGGCAAGGAGCACCTCAACACCGACGCGGTGGGGCCTGGGGACATCGGTGCCGTTGGCAAGCTCGCGATCACGCACACGGCTGACACGCTCTCGGATGAGGGCAACCCGCTGACGCTGCCAGGCATCCAGTTCCCGGCGCCGTCCTACTCCGCGGCTGTCGCGCCAAAGACGAAGGCGGATTTGGACAAGCTTGGGCAGGCGCTCCAACGTCTCGCGGAGGAGGATCCCACCATTCAGATCGGTCGCGACCCGGTCAGTGGCGAGACGCTCGTCTCCGGCCTTGGGGAGCCGCACGTCCAGATTGCGCTTGACCGGATGACTCGCCGGTATGGCGTGAACGTTGAGGTGGGATTGCCGCGTGTTGCGTACCGGGAGACGATCTCGGCGAAGACGATCGCGGAGTACAAGCACAAGAAGCAGACTGGTGGCGCTGGGCAGTACGGCCATGTGTTCCTGGAGCTTGAGCCGTTGCCTGATGCAGATTTTGAGTTTGCCGAGCGGGTCGTTGGCGGTGTGGTGCCGAAGAACTTCTTCCCGGCGGTAGAGAAGGGTATCCGCGAGGCGCTGGAAGCGGGACCACTGGCAGGGTATCCCGTGGTCAACGTGAAGGTCACCCTCTTCGACGGGAGCTACCACGAGGTCGACTCGAACGAAATGTCGTTCAAGATCGCGGCTCGCGAGGCGTTCAAGAAGGGTGTGTTACAGGCCAAGCCGATCCTGCTTGAGCCGATGCTGACTCTGCGCGTGACGATTCCGGATGCCAACACTGGTGACGTCATGAGCGATCTGAACAGCAAGCGAGCGCAGGTGAGCGGCATGACACCGGCAGGCAACGGCATGACCACGATCGAGGCGATTGTGCCGGCGGCGGAGCTCCAGCGCTACGCGACGGATCTCCGATCGATCACCCAGGGTCGCGGAACGTTCACGACCGAGTTCTCGCATTACCAGCCGGTGCCGCCGCAGCTTGCCGAGCAAATTAAAGCGCAGGCGAAGGAGCGTGAGGCGGCAAACGTCTAGCGCTTCTGGTGTGGAGTTGAAAGGGGAATGGATGAGCGGGGCGCCTGACGGCGCTCCGCCGTTTCTTGGGAGGCAGTGTGCAGCGATCATCGAGCGAACCGCCAGCGTATGAGGTCGTGTTCGATGGCGGCTCGCTGGGCAACCCTGGAAAGGGCTATGGCTCGTTCGAACTGCGAAGCCCGACCGGCAAGACGATCGGGGACAAGCTCACGTTTGGCGACCAGGTGACAAACAACCAGGCCGAATACCTCACCCTTATCTCCTCTCTAGAGCGTCTGCTGGGATTGCTGGGTGACCGCGCTCAGCGGGCGCGGCTGATCGTCCGTGGGGACAGTCAGTTGGTCATTCGCCAGTTGCAAGGCGCGTGGAAGGTGCGTAATCCGGAGCTCAAGCCGCTACACGCCCGGGCGGTTGCGCTGCTACGCCAGTTCGGCTCGTATGAGCTCGTCTGGCAACCCCGGCGGGAAAGCGTCAAGGTTCTGGGCCACTGAGAGCAAAGGATGAGGGGCTAGGGGCGGGAGAAGCTTTGAGCTACGAGCTTCGCCCTACGAGCTTCGCGATGTGAGCTATCAGGTGTCAGGCATTGGAGGGGCGCGAGTTATCGCGCCCGGATTCGTTATCCCTCACCCCCTACCCCCGTCTCCCAGCATTGGCCGGGCATTCTCTGAGTCGCGTTGAGAGTGAGGGGCACTGCTCGTGCGGATCTTCGGCGGGGCGATCTTTTGGTGGCAACTCGTTGTGCCCCATCTGCCCGAAGAGACCCGCTTCCTCGTCTACCATGTACCAGAGCGCGGCCAGCTCTGGCAAAACGTGCTGTGCGCTGCGCGACGCCGGGACCCCACGCGGTGTCTCATCGCGTGGGAACCCTGATTGGCCAGGATCACCGAGCCGTCGCCCGATGCCGATCCGGTGACAACCGCCGTGTCGCAGGAGAAGACCGCATGCATTGCCTTGCCGCTCCTTTCCGCCAACGGGATCATAGCCCAGCCGGTTGACATACACACGGTATCCCCGCTTGACAGCGTCGCGGACCTGACGTAGCGTCCCGCAGCGAAGGAACCACGAATGCCAGGCAAGCGGCCTAGCGCCGCAACGCCAGGATGCGCAGCGAAGGGAACACCGGTGTGAATGCTCAACCACAACGAATCGACACGCTGATCAAAGGCGGAGAGGTCGTCGATCCCGGGGCGGGATTGCGCGGCAAGCTCGACGTGGCAATTGCAGGGGGCAAGGTCTCCGCTGTCGAGCCAGACATTGACCCGTCCCGGGCCGCTCAGGTGATTGATGCCAACGGACAGTACGTCACTCCTGGCCTCATCGATTTGCACACCCATGTCTATTGGGGAGCGACCTACTGGGGCATCGAGCCCGACCCTGTCGCAGCGCGCTCCGGCGTCACAACCTGGTTGGATGTTGGCAGCGCTGGCGCGTATTCCTTCCCCGGGCTGCGCCGGTACATCGTCGAAACGAGCAAGGTCCGCGTCTACGCCTTGCTCAACCTGTCCTCCATTGGCCTGATCGCGCCAACCTGGGAATTTGCCAATCCAGATTATTGGGACGTCGAGCTCGCCGCGACGATTGTCGAGCTTAATCGAGACGTGATCCTCGGCATCAAGGCGCGAATCGACCGCAACACGACCCGCGGCGTCGGCATCGCTCCGCTGGTGAAAGCGCGTGAGCTGGCTGATCTTGTCGGCCTGCCATTGATGGTTCACATCGGCATGGGACCGCCGACTATTGACGAGGTCGCCGATCATCTCCGGCCTGGCGATATCCTGACCCATTGCTTCACCGGACACGACATGCGCATCGTTGGGCCGGACGACAACATCCTGCCGAGAATCCAAGAGCTCCGCGAGCGCGGGCTGATCCTAGACATTGGGCACGGGGCCGGCTCCTTCTCCTTCATTACGGCAGAGAAGATGCTTGCTCAAGGCATCATGCCCGATGTCATCAGTACCGATATCCACCAAATCGCGATTCAAGGTCCGATGTTCGACATGCCCACCACCCTGTCGAAATTCCTCAACTTGGGCATGACGATCGAGGAGGTGATTGAGCGGGCCACGGCGCGTCCCGCGGCCGCCATGCGCTGCCCGCACCTCGGGTCGCTGAAGCCTGGCAGCCCGGCTGACGTCGCGCTCTTCCGCATCGAGGAGGGGGACTACACGTTCCAGGACATCTTCATGAACGAGCGCAAGGGTACGCGGCGCTTGGTGAATACGCTGACGATCGTCAACGGAGAGGTGCTGCCACGTGTGCCGGAGCGGCCGTTGCAACCCTGGGCCACGCTGCCTCCCGGGCAGGCGGGGAAAGTGATCCCGCTCGTCCCCGTGCCACCGCTCACGCCGCGGCCGCCACTGCCGCGGCGGTAAGCGCCGCCGGTCGCACTCTTGACACGATGTCATCTGCTCGGTACCGTACCGAGCGTTCCTTAGCGTGGCAGAGGTCCGCGTCGTTGGTTCGTGGCGGATCGCGGTCGATCGGCGATCCACCCAAGGAGAGGAGTGATCGGATGGCAAGGCTACCTGAGAATGCCGAGAAACTCTTGCAAGAGGCCGTCGCGGGCCGGCTCACCAGGCGGCAAGTCGTGCGGCGTGGCATCGCCCTCGGCGTTACCCTGCCCGGCATCGCGGCTGTCCTGACCTCGAAGGCCTACGCGCAGGCGACACCCGTGCCACAATCTCCAGCCGCTAGCGGCCCGGTCAACGTGCCGATCGTTGGCAAGGAGATGAGCTTTGAGGACATCAAGGCGGCAATTGCTGACGAAGGTGAGGTCAATGTTGGTAACTGGACCTACACCGCGAACGATCAGCTAGTGGCCAGATTCCAGCAATACGTGCAGCAGGTCTACGACGTCGAGATCAAGCTCAACTATGCTGCCTCGCAATCACCGAGCACCTACCTGACCGAGCTCTACACGGCCGTCGGCAGCGGAGATAACTCTCCATACGACGTCCTGGCGATTGAAGAGAACTACTGGGCAGAAGCTCAGCTTCAAAGTAGAAATCAGGGCACCAAGCTGATGGAGGACTTCCTCCCCTCTGGACTGATTCCGAACGCCGAGCGCGTCATGGACTCCCTCAAGCACGTGCCGACCGCCATCGGCTTCCAGTCATCGGCTACGCCCGGCATCAATTACAACTCGGCCAAAGTTGATTTCCTGACCGACTGGAAGGACCTGGCCGATGAGCGCCTGAAGGGCCGGCTGCTGATGTGGCTGCCTGGTGACATCACGGGCGGTGGCATCCTCCTTGGCATGGCCGCGTCGCTGGGGAAGGACTACAAGAATCCCGACGAGATGCAAGAGGTGATTGATTTTCTCGTGGAGAAGGTCCATCCCAACGCGCTCAAATACACGTCGGACTTCGGTGAAGCCCAGCAACTGTTTGCCAGCGGCGTCGTGGATGTGGTGACCTTTTGGAACTCGTTTGCGCGCCTGCAATATCTCAATGGCCAAAAGGAAGCCGCGTTCCTCGTCGCTGCTTCTGGCCAGTACGCCGTGAATGGCTACATGTGGATTCCGGTCAAGCCCGCGCATCCGGTGCTAGCGCAGATCTTCGTCGACTGGCGGCTCAGCGATGACGCCCAGTTCCCCGACATAGAGTCCTGGGGCATCACCGAGGGCGCCTGGGCTGAGCTGCACGAGGGCTTCCTTGGCCCATCCTACGTTGATCTCGTGCCGGATTGGATCAAGGACGTCTATTACACCTATTTCCCGACGCTTGAGCAGCTTCAGACCAACTACAAGGCGGTAGACTGGGATTACTACGCGCAACACTCGAAGGAGTGGTACGACGCCTGGCTGGCCGGAATCGGCCTGTAAACCTGATGAACTTCGCGCCCCCTCGTCTGTTGCGGCGAGGGGGCGTATCATGAAAAGGGCTCAACGCACGAGATCAGGCCGCAATAGCGAGAACCACGTAACGTACCATGGCTCAACCATCAGTCACCCTAACAACGCGCGAAGCGCTCCGGCCCGGACGCCTAACGTTCTGGAAACGATGGCGAGAAGCGATCATTGGCCCCGGTCTCATCTTACCGGCCGTCATCGTCACGATTCTCTTCTCTGTCATTCCTCTGGTGTATCTTGTCATTGTCAGCTTTACCAAAGAGTCCACGTTCTTTTTTGATAACCCTGTCTATACACTCGACAATTACGTAAAGATCTGGGATCGCTACTTGCCACATGTGCAAAACACGATTCGGCTGGCGTTGCTGTCGTCGATCGTCGATCTCATTTTCGGCTATCCCTTTGCATATATCCTGGTGCGCCGGGTACGGTATCGCGAGCTGGTCAGAACGCTCATGGTCTTCCCCCTATTCGGTCCGCTCTATTTGGCATTTGGCATCCGGTATGTGCTGCTTCCCAATGGTCCATTGGCTCCAGTGCTCGATTTTCTTCACATTAACGCGACAACACTCCTCATTTCGGAGCCTATGACCGTTTTCGGCATGGCGATGTTCACGTTCCCATTCATGGTCATGAACGTTGGCACGGCGTTGAGCACCGTCAATCCGATGCTCGAAGAAGCGGCCCAGACGCTTGGCGCAAAGCCGTGGCAGGTGTTTACGAGAGTGCTCTTTCCCTTGAGCCGGAGCGGTATCCTCGCGGGCTTCCTGATGTGTTTCGGCTGGAACCTGGGAGTGTTTGTCGTGCCGATCCTGCTCGGTGGAACAGCGCAACAACGCGTGCTTTCCATCACACTCCATCAAAAGGGACTCAGCCAGTTCGATTACGGACTTGCCGCGGCGATGGGCATCGTCCTGATGGCGCTGGCCTTTGGTGTCACGTGGCTATCGTTGCGGTTCTCTCGCGGAGCGCTAGGAGCCTGATGTGAGCGCGATCGCCGCTGCACCCTCTCGCCGCTTTCACCTTCGTCCCCGGCGCGTTTCAGCCGTGCTGCAACACACGTATATCTGGATCTGGCTCGTTATGTTCGCCCTGCCATTCATCACCACGACGCTGCACTCGCTGCGAGCGCCCGAAGGCGGGCTTACCCTTGAGTCCTACCGCTACGTATTCGGCTCGTTCAAGGACAATCTGCTGCTCTCGGTTGAGGTGACAGTCGCTACGATCGTCCTCAATCTCCTTATCGCCGTTCCTGCCGCGTACGCGATCGTCCGGCACCCGATCCCCGGAAAGCGCTTCATCCTTTCGACGCTCAATCTCGCGCTGTATACGCCAGGAGCGGTCATGGGCATCAGCCTGGCCATCACTTACGCGTTCTTTTTCAATATTCCCCGCAGCTTCATCGGACTCCTCGGGGCATACGTGGTCGGCACCTACCCGCTGATGCTCGTGCCGATCATCGTTGCCCTGCGCGACTTGCCGACGGTTTATGAGGAGGCCGCGCGGACACTCGGGGCAAACCGGATGACAAGCTTCTTCCGCGTCGAGCTGCCCTTACTTGGACCAGGGATCAGTGCCGGCATTCTGCTGACGTTCGTCATCGTGTTCAACGAGTTTTTGGTGACGCTGTTCATTGCCGGCCCGCACACCACCACGGCCGCGCTGCGCGTCTACAATCTCACCCGGACCGGCTTTCTCCCGTCCACGGCAGCCCTGGCGGCAACCATGCAGCTTGTCTCGTTCGTTATCGTCTTGGTCTTCTTCAAGGCGTTTGGGTCGCGCTACTTGAAGGGGACCTATTTGATCTAGCTTGATCTCGCGTAACGATGTGCCTGTCCAGCGATCACGATGCTCACCCAGGACACGCTCGCCCGCACTTGGCCGTTCGCATCGGGCGCTGGCGGCTGGTGGCCGAGCACCAATAGCAGGAAGCACGCATGTCACGAGTTCGTCTTGTTGAAGTCACGAAGCGCTTTGGGCAAACGGTCGCAGTGGACCGTGTCAGTGCCGATATTGCCGAAGGGGAATTCGTTACCCTGCTTGGGCCTTCCGGCTGCGGCAAAACGACGACGCTGCGAATGGTCGCTGGTCTTGTCGAGCCAACCGAGGGTCTGATCCTGTTCGACGATCAGGTGGTCAACGACATCCCCACGCACAGGCGGAATGTCGGGCTGGCCTTCCAGAGCCATGCCCTCTTTCCGCATCTCAGCGTTGCTAAGAACATTGCATTTGGCCTATCAGTGAAGCGCCGGCCGAAGCGCGAGATCGAGCAGCGCGTCGAGGAACTGCTGGCCATGATCGAGCTAGAAGGCTACGGCGACCGCATGCCGTCACAGCTTTCGGGCGGGCAACAGCAGCGCGTCGCCTTGGCGCGCATGCTGGCGACCGATCCTCGGGTCTTGCTGTTCGACGAGCCGCTGTCCGCGCTCGACCGCAACCTGCGGGACACGCTGAAATACTCGATTCTGGCGCTGCAGCGCCGGACCAGGAAGACCGCAATCTACGTCACCCACGACCAATCCGAGGCATTCGCCATCTCCGACCGCATCTTTGTGATGAATCAGGGCCGCGTGGAGCAGGCAGGGACGCAGCTTGATATCTATTTGCGGCCAGCCACAGAGTTTGTTGCCAATTTCGTGGGGGATAACAACGCGCTCCCAGGCACTGTGACCGAAGTTCGCGAGATGAGCGATCACCAGCGCCAGGCGACCGTCCGCGCTGGCTCGCTTTCCCTCACGGCCTATGCGCCAGGCGGCGTCGCGCCCGGCGACCAGGTGCTCGCCTTCGTTCGTCCGGAGAATATTGAAGTGCTCTCCAACGGCGCCGGGCGCAACGAGCCTGGCACGGTGGAAGGCTTGGTCGAGCAAGTCGTCTTCGAGGGGCCGTCGGTGCGCCTGCTCGTTGACGCAGATGGTATTCCGCTCAAGGTGATTGTCGGCGGTGTCCAGCGCTTGACCCTGCTTGATGCCAAAAACCGCCGGATCCGGCTCCGCTTGCGCGAGGTCTCCCTCGTACGGCGCGAGCACTCCTAACGCGCGATACACCGCCAAAATACGTCGTCTGACTGATGCGTAGAGCTGGTCCGCCACGGCACCATTGTCATACAGCAGTCTGGGAGATGCAGCCGTGCAGCTAGCCAGATTGCAAGGAGTTTTGGCGATGGTAAAAGGATCGGATCCGCATGAGCGACGACGTCTGTGCTCTTCTCAAGCGCTTCATTGACGAAGCATTCAATGCCGGCAACGTGCAGATTCTGCCGGAGCTGATTGCCCCGGATCACGTCAGTCACCTGCCGTTTGGTGATCATTACGGCCCGGAAGGTGTGCGCATCGACATCGCCGGCTTTCGCACCGGCTTTCCCGATCTGGCCCTGACGCTCGAGAGTGTGATTCCGTGCGGCGAGCATATCGTCTACCGCTTCACCGCCCGTGGCACCCATCTCGGCCCATTCCTGGGCATTCCGCCGACCGGCCGCCAGGTTCGGGTCGAGGGTATTGGCCTGGACCGGTACCAGAACGGCAAAGCGGTCGAGCGCTGGGTGCAGTACGACAGCTTTGGCTTGCTGCAACAGCTTGGCGTGTTGCCCGGCTACCCCACCTGCGGATGGTAGCCGGCGCTCAGCGCTGGCTGAATCCGTCGTTGAGCGGCTGGCCGGCAACGGCCATCCGCACCCGGTAGACCGAGGCGGTCTCCACCTCGGTGATGACCAGCGTCCGCCGGTCGGGTCCGCCAAAGGCGACGTTGGTCGGGTTCGCGCCGGGCACACGGATCTCGTCAACTTTCTTGCCTTCCGGCGAGAAGACATCCACGCAGCCGCCGGCATAATGCGCGACATAGAGGTCGCCGTTCTCGTCGAAGGCCATGCCGTCCGGCCCTGGCGGTAGATGCGTGTCGGCCCAGCGCTCCCGCGGACCAACCGTGCCATCTGGGCGAATGGCGTAGCGCAGCAGGCGATTGCGGTATGTCTCTGCCAGAATGACGGCTGAACCATCTGCCGTCAGCGCAACGCCGTTCGGGAACGCCAGCCCGGTGTCTAGTTGCTCCAGCCGGCCGTCCGGGAAATAGCGGTAAAAGCCGCCGACCGGATTATCTGCCGATGATCCCCACGGATCCGAAAAGTAGATGACGCCATTGCGATCGACCACCAGGTCATTGGCGCCGTTGAGCGGTTTCCCGTTGTATTCATTGACGACGATCGTCGCCTGCCGGTCCGGCGTGATGCGAAGCAGGCCGTGGATCTGCTCCCCCTCATCTGCAACGTAAAGACAGCCGTCTGGATGGAATGCCAGGCCCGCGGGAATGCCGCCTGTATTGAAATATTCGGAAGCCTGACCATCCGGTGTTACTTTCACAATCGAGCTCGTCAGCCAGTTGACAAAATAGAGATTGCCATCCCGGTCGAAGGCTGGTCCCTCCGGCGAGTTATAGCCGCTGATCAGCGTCCCAACGGGTCCCGCGGTGCGCATGCGCTCATCCCCTCCCCGTACCGAGCACCCAAGCCATGCCTCATTCGAAATAATCGTAGGCTGGCACCGTCAAGAACGGCACGAATTCTTCGCTCTCTACGAGCAGATTCAACAAGGCTACGGCGTCACTCAGCCGGCCTTGCGCGACGCCACCAAGCTTGGCGAGCTCCTCATCCCGCGTTGCGCGGTACCGCTCGACCGTGACCGGCGTGCCGTCATCGGTGGTTGCCCGGTGCCGGATCCACTGCCAGATCTGGGCACGAGAAATCTCAGCCGTCGCCGCGTCTTCCATGAGGTTGTTGATCGCTGCCGCGCCATTGCCGCGCAGCCATGAATCGAGGTATTGCAGCGCGACACTGATGTTTGTACGCAACCCCCCGTCGGTGATCTTGCCACCCGGAACGCGCACATCGGTAAGTTGCTCTGGCGTCACCACGACATCCTCGCGCAGGCGGTCTTTCTGGTTCGGCTTCTGCCCAAGGATTCGGTCAAACACCTCCATTGCGACGGGTACCAAATCCGGATGCGCCACCCACGTGCCGTCGAAGCCCGCGCCAGCCTCGCGCTCCTTGTCCTCGCGGACTCGCGCCAGCGCGACCTCGTTGACCGCGGGGTCGCGGCGGCTTGGAATAAACGCGGCCATGCCGCCAATGGCATGCGCTCCGCGTTTGTGGCATGTGCGGACGAGGAGCTCCGTGTAGGCGCGCATAAAGGGGACGGTCATCGTGACTTGCGCCCGGTCGGGCAGGACATGGGCTGGGGAATGGCGAAAGGTCTTGATCAAGCTAAAGATATAATCCCATCGCCCGGCATTCAGACCTGCCGCGTGCTCCCTCAGCTCGTAGAGAATCTCTTCCATCTCAAACGCGGCAAGGATCGTTTCGATCAGCACGGTGGCGCGAATGGTGCCGCGGGGAATGCCCAAGCGCTCTTGTGCCGCGAGGAAGATGTCGTTCCAGAGCCGGGCTTCGCGGTGGCTCTCCAGTTTCGGCAGGTAGTAGTACTGCCCCGCGCCGCGCTCTAGTTGCTCGCGCGCGTTGTGGTAGAAGCTGAGACCGAAGTCGAAGATGCTGGCGGAGACCGGCTGTCCATCTACGAGGACATGCCGCTCGACCAGATGCCAGCCGCGCGGCCGCACCACTAGCGTGGCCGTCTGCTCATTCAGCCGGTAGACGCGGCCATCCGGGTTCAGAAAGGTAATGGTCCGCCGGACGGCATCGAACAGGTTGCGCTGGCCATCGACGATATTCGGCCAGGACGGCGAGAGAGCATCCTCGAAGTCGGCCATGAAGACCCGAGCACCAGAGTTGAGCGCGTTGATCATCATCTTCCGGTCGGTTGGACCGGTGATCTCAACCCGGCGGTCCTGCAGTGCCGGTGGGGCCGGGGCCGCCTGCCAATCGCTCTCGCGAACCGAGCGCGTCTCCTCCAGAAACGTGAGTGGTTCCCCAGCCGCGATTGCCGCCTGGCGCTCCTGTCGCCGCGCCAGCAATTGCTCCCTGACCGGATTGAACTCCCGGTGAAGAGTGGCGACGAACGCGAGCGCCTCTGGCGAGAGAATGTGCGCTGCTTCTGTTGGAACGGTGCCTCGGATTTCGATCTCGGAACTCATGCCTCGTCTGCTCCCCGTAGACCTCACCTACGTGCCGAGGGAGCATGATCGCATGTTCTGCGCGGGAAAGAAAGAGCGAAACGCAGGGCAAGCAAAGAGCCCGGTCAGGAAATCGACCGGGCCTTGCGCGGGTGGGCGATACTGGACTCGAACCAGTGACCTCCACGATGTCAACGTGGCGCTCTAACCAACTGAGCTAACCGCCCGCTGTCGTGACAACGAAAGTATAGTCATCTCGCTGCCTGCCTGTCAATTGCCGGCCGCCGTCGCACGCGTGATCGTCCGCCGCTGGTCCGCGGGATAGTGCTGCCCTATACTCCCGGCATGGTAGCGACGCGCCCACCTCACCCTGGCGGCCGGCAGACCGATACCCGTGATCGTGGCACGCAACGCGCCCGGCCGCCCACCGCGTTGGAGGCCGCGCTGCCGCCTGGCTGCTTGCTGAGCCTCATCATCACGTTGCTGCTGACCGTCGTCATCCGCCGCTTTGCCGCCTTGCCGCTGGCCGGCTACGCGGTGCTCTTCGCGCTCGTCTATCTGGTGGTCATCGGGATTCTCGTCCGGTTGCGGCCTGCTTCATCGGTTTTTGATGATCACTAATGGTCCATCGCGCCAAATATGTGATTGCTGAGGAGGTCTGGTCAGCGAACTTCCGTTCGTGATGTGGTACACTGGCCTTGTGCTATTCGTACAGAAAGGAGTCATCCATTGCCAACGGGCACAGTCAAGCGCGTACCGAATGTGAAGAACTACGGATTTATTGTCGCGGGCAGCGAAGCCACTCCAGAGGAGATCTTTTTTCACCGCTCAAGCGTAGCCGGTGACCAGTTTGATGCGCTCGAGCCTGGAGACCGGGTTTCCTACGACATCGCGCCCGATCCGCAGCATAGGGGCAAGCGGCGAGCAATCAATGTGCGCCCGGTCGAGCCGTCCTGACCCGGATAGCTCAGTGACTGCGGAAGCGCCTCACGGGGCGCGAGGCGCGTGCTCGGGTGAAGCCGGCTCGGTGCTGTCTGACCCGGCGCATCACCGCATCCCCTGCCGGGCGGGAGCGCGGGCCGAAAGACCCTGCCACGCGTTGCGCGGGACGAGGTTCATCACGAAGGCAGCTGCGCTCAAAAGACTGACACGAGGCCACCGTGTCCGGAGAACGATCCGGCTTGAGCCGCCTTTCCGCGCTCAGCGTGGGTCGTGAGGCCGACGCGAAGCCGGACGAACATCGCGTCATGCGCCGGCTTCGGCGCTTTGCCGCCCGGTAGCGAGCTTGTTTCCCCGTGGGAGTAGGTCGTGAGCCCCCGCGCGACGCTGCGGAAGACTAGCGCGAGCTTGTTCCGTCTCTTTCCAGATCACCTTTCGACTCGCGCGGAGCTTTTCGCGCCGCGCGGGCCGCGCTGCCGGTGGCGGGCTACTTCACCGCGCCCGCGGTCAGACCCTTGACGATGAACCGCTCCAGCAGGATGCCGATGATCGCCAAAGGCGCGATCGCGGCCGTGGAGAGGGCTGCCATGGACCACCACCGGATCCCTTGCGAGCTGGTCTGCCCCGCGATGAGGAATGGCAACGTCACCGATTTCGTGGCTGTCAGCACGAGTGCTAGGAGGTATTCGTTCCAAGCCAGGATGAGCGCCAGGATGAAGGCGGCGACGAATCCGGGTCCGGCAACCGGCACGACGATCCGGAAGAAGGCTTGCCAGGTTGTCGCTCCATCAACGAGGGCTGCCTGCTCGAGCTCGACCGGAATTGAATTGAATTGATCGCGCATGATCCAGATGACGATGGGCAAATTCATGATCGAGTACACCCAGATCAAACCGATGCGCGTGTCATACAACGCTAACTCCCGGTAAAGAACCAGTAAGGGCATGGCGAGGGCCACCGGCGGCAGGATGAGCTGCGAAAGAAACCAGAACGAGATATCCCGGTTCCGCCACGGGCCAAATTTATAGGAAAACCGCGTCAAGCCATAGGCTGCAAGTGAGCCAATGGCGGTGGCGAGTGCCGCTGCGCTTAGGGAGATCACCACGGTATTGCGCGCATGCTTGAGAAAATTCTCGCGCTGGCCAGGCTGCAGGATGGAGTCCCAGCCTTTTCGGCTTGGCTCGAACTGGACCCAAGGAATCACATGGCGCTGGTAGATGTCGGTTGCTACCTTGAACGATGTGGTGACCGTCCAAAAGATCGGAAAGAGGCAGACAAACGACCAGAAAATCAGCGCCGCGTAGATCAAGGTGCGACCAAGGCCGCGCCGGACATGGCGCGAAGCGGTTTTGGTTGCTGGGATGACGAGCTTGCGCTGTTCAACTGCAATTGCCACAGAATGACTCCTTCCGGCGGTCAGACGACCTCGCGCACCTTCCGTCCGACCGTGACGAGGATGAGCGTCACGAAGAGAATCACGATAATGAGAAAGACCTGGGACATCGCGGTGGCATACCCAACGTTCGTCTTCTCGATGCCTTCCCGGTAAATGTAGTTCGTCAGCGTATCCGTCGCGCCACCTGGACCACCGTTCGTGACCACGCGGACCACGTCGATCAGCTTGAACTCAAAGATGGCCCGGAGCACGACTGCTGTGAGACTGACCGGCAGCAGCAAGGGGAAGGTCATGTCGCGAAAGGTTTGCCAGCTTGACGCACCATCAATTTTCGCTGCTTCGAATACCTCGTGGGGCAAGGCTTGGAGCCCAGCCAAGAGCAACACCATGATGAACGGGATCGAGTACCAGGAGTCCATCGCCATGATGCCGATGAACGCGGGCAAGGGCTGGTCGTAGAACGAGACGTTCTCGAAGCCGAACTTCGCCAAAAGCGGCGTGACGACACCATATTGAGCATCGAGAATCGAGCGGCCAATCATCCAGCCGACGGCCACCGGAGACAGCATGAACGGCAGCAGGAAGATGACGCGGAAAATCTTCTGGCCGCGCACATTTTGGTTAAGCAACAGGGCAAGGGCGAAGGCGATAACGTATTGAACCAGCACGCCGATGAGGAACTGAAAGTTGTTGCCCAGCGCGTTCCAAAACGCATCGTCGTGGATCATCCGGCGGAAGTTGTCAATGCCATTGAAGCGGCGACCGCCAGCCGCGCTAAGATTCCAGTCGGTAAAGCTGATATACAAGCCAAAGATGGTCGGGAAAATCACGAAGGCAATCGTCGCTTGCACCGCCGGCAACAGGAAGACGGCGCGCTTGCCGCGCTCGCCGCGCAACACGAAGACGGCGATATCCAAGGCGATGAACCAGATCAGCGCGGCAATGGCCACTGGGCGCCAATTGGCAAAGCCGGTAGAGATCCAGCCGGCGGAGTGAGCTATTTGTACGGCTAGCGCCGCGACGAATGCCACCGAGGCAAGCCCGAAAACGCCCCGGGCGATTGCTCGGCCGAGCGGTGAACCGGTGGTTGCTGGCAGGGCCGAGACCGCCGAGCCAGCAGTGGTGTGTGTCTGGACAGCAGATTCAGTCTTCACGGGTTCTCGATGCTTTCCCCAGGATGTCTTCTATCAGTGGAAGCGGCAGGCGCTTCGGCGAGCCCGAAAACGCCTGCCGCTTGTCACGACGACGCGATCAGGATTCGGGCGGCAGCCCGCCTATCCGAGAGCTGCCTGATACAGTTTAATCTGCTGCTCGCGTCCAAGCTGATCGGTGATCTCCTCCCACTTGGCTGCGGTCGC